>NZ_JAOWID010000029.1:0-310015 GCF_030332285.1 Citrobacter sp. Cu096 | reverse complement strand
TCCCCTGGCAGATGGCCAAAGACTACTGCCTGTGGCTGGGTAAAATGTCGGGTAAACGGGTGGATTTACCCACCGAGGCGCAGTGGGAATACGCGGCCCGCTCCCGGGGACAGTATTTGCCCTATGCCACCAGTAACGGAAAAATAGAGCGCGGAGTCAATGTTCCCACCTTTGATGAAAGAGCAAAAATGAACGATGTAGGGATATCGATTTACCCGGTCGGGAAATATCCCCCCAATCCACTGGGGTTGTATGACATGGGGCTAAGCGGTGATGAATGGGCTAATGACTGGTATGCGGCGGACTACTATGCGCACTCGCCGGTTGATAACCCACAGGGACCGAAGAGCGGCGACAGGAAGGTTATGAGAGGATATTCAGGAGGAGATTATCAATATGCCCTGACCATGTTTCGTAAGTCGAATCTCCCTTCCCCACTTTTTGACGGTCATATAGCAGAAGATAACGAATTCCTTCCCAATTTTGGCCTTCGCTGCGTGGTGAATAACGGATGACGGCGCATATTCTGAAATTTCTCACCCCGGGGATATTTTTGCTGGCGCTGACCGGCTGTGATAACAGCTCCAGTGCGGAAAACCAGCAGCTCACCCAGGCGCTGGTGAAACGCTCGCTGGATAATATGGTTCCCGTCGCGGGCGGTGAGTTTTTAATGGGGGACTTCGGTCCGCTGATTGGGGAAAAGCTGCCCTTCAGCTCGAACCAGGATGATAAATACCTGCATAAGGTCAGGCTGAATGACTTTATGATTGGCAAATATAAGGTCACCTATAAAGATTATAATGAGTATATAAAAATCACTCATGGCAAAAAGCTTACCTATGTATTTGGTGGGAAGTTACTGGCGGATGACGTTCCCGTCAGCATCCCCTGGCAGATGGCCATGAGCTAAACCGACAAACGGGGCTATATTAAATGAATATTAACGTTGAAGAATTGATAAAACAGTTAGGTAAGCCGTACTTGAATATTTTTGAAAAGGATTTAATTCCCTATAAGACTAAACTATATGGTGCTATTGATGATGAGGCTATATTGAAAATGAAACGTGAAGGACTATTTTTGGTCTTTGCTAATAAACCTGATATGGAGTTTATAGAAATATCGCTAAAATTAGAAGATGAAGGGAAAACCGACTGGGTTTTCCCTAATTGAATGCCATTTGGTTTGGAGTCTGTGATGACCCAGGAGTGGGTTCGTGCACGTTTTGGGATGCCAATGATTTATGTTGATGCGAAAGTCGTAATGACTCTCTATAGGGGGGTAAAGGAATTTTATTCATTATTAGTTTCTGACCAAAATATAGTCGCTTCATTTAGTTATAATAAAGAGTTCTTTGTGGAAAGTGTGACGTTTTACCCACTGGAACGCGCCAAAGAAATCCAGGTGGCACTGGAGAAAAAACGACTTGGTGGGAAATGATTGTAAATTTTGAAAAGCTGATAAAGAAAATTGGAGAATCATATCAGAATATTTATGATCAAGGTTTAATTCCCTATAAAGCAAAGCAAAGCAAAGCAAAGCAAAGCAAAACCAACCAAACAAAATCAACAGGTACCAAAATATAGCTGTTTTATTTGTTTATAATTCTGATTTTTTTGTTGTTAGCATTACTTTCTATTCTATAGAACATGCAAAAGAAATTCAGGCGTCCCTCGAAAGAATAAGGTTATCGGGAAGTTAATATATTATATAAAAGTTATTAACATAGAAAATACTACCTCATGGAAGAGGTGTGAACGCAGTGGGGAGAAGGGAATCATTCACTGGGTTTCAAAAATTAAAATTGATTATAGTTATATTTGATTTTAATAGAACTTGGTGAACAGGTAAAACTGGTTTATCCGGATGGCTATGTCGAATACGGCAACCCTTTTACCAGTTTCGAACGGCTGCAGAAAATCAGCCGTGAACGCTAGGTATCAGTAAACTAGCATTAACACTCAGTAGAGACTATTGGTAAAAAAGTGTAATAATAAATTTAAGTTGGGATGATGCCAGACATTGCTAGTCCCTCAATTTTTATATTCGCCCCAAATACAATTCTTATCTTGAATGATTGGTGTGGTTGTCTAATCATTATGAATAACTTTATAAATTTTAAATGCTTATCTTATTAAGAGGTTAATTATGTCAAAAGGTTTTGTTTTGCTTGGTGATAAAACGACTCATGGTGGAAGTGTAATATCTGCGTCTTCCACGATGTTTGTCCAGGGACGAAAAGTAGTACTTCTGGGGGATATGGTTAGTTGTCCGATACCATTCCATGGTATTAATCCTATTATTGAAGGTTCGCCAGAATGGTTTTCTGATGGTGTACCGATAGTTGTCGATGGATGCCATAGTCTGTGTGGATGTCAGGTTATTTCAAGTGCGCCAGAAGCATTAATAGGGTGAAATCATGGGCTGGGAACGCCATAGAATTATCACGCCCGTAGCGCCTGAACCTCTTTCTCTCTGGCGATGGGCACTGGCTGGTATATTATCAGTAATAATAAGTATCTTACTTTTTGTATTGCATGCAACAGAACATCTATTCTTTATTAATGATGTCAACATCTGGCTGGTTTCACTCTTTCCAACGTTCCTGTGGTTAATAATTGCCAGTATTAGAGCATATTTATATGGGCGGGCGCTTGAATATTATGAATTTTTGCAAAAAGAAATATTGATTTCTCAGCGTGAATGGCAGTCCTGGGGGCAGTGCTCACTTGTCGTGATGAATAGCTGCGTAGTGTTACCAGAGAAAATTACCGTTTCGTTTATTGCAGGTAATCCCACAAATATTGAGAATAAATGTGGTTTAGCTCATCGTATTGACTATTTACCTAATGTCAAAAATCAAGACAATGCAGTGACTGTTTTGCTGAACAGTATTGCTGAATCTCTGAGTATATTACCGATAGCCATTCCTTTGCATGTAACACTCATCACCGATGGTTCAACGGAAGAACGGCATTTACTGCAAAATAACTTTCATAGCATCTGGCAGACAAGTTTCCCAGGCAGGCCACAACCTTCCTCTGTACGAGTAGAAATGGAATTTCCTTTTTATCGACTGGAAGCGAACCTGAAAAATGCAGAAGTCAGGAGCGATCTTGTTCTGGTTTTACAATTTAACGGGCATCAGAATTATTCTGATGGAATGGCTGTCTTTCTTTTAACCAGTGATGACGTAGCGCGTATTTATGGGCTCAACGGTAAGTGCCATTTTCTACGTCCAATGCCTCTGGATAAAGCGTGTTTACCTCAAGATTTAACCACCTTTTTTACTACTCAGGTAAGCGCGATAAATACAAAAAACATTGTGTCTGATGGCCAGTTAATTGATTTGTTGAGTGCACAACTCTACCCAATTGGTCACAATCATGGCGCTCATTGGCAGGTTGAAAACAAAATTATTCTTGAAAGATTTATGGGGATCCCCGGTCCATTTTCCGGTTGGCTATGCGTTGGCGTGGCGGCTGATATGTCAAAGCATAACTTAGAGTCATATTTAGTCGTTTCTGTTCAGGAAGAACAACCATATATCTGCACCGTTTTACCCTGGAGCAATAATGAATACGACAAGCCATCTGTGGCGTAGGGGAAGTCTGCTTGTTTTAATTGTGGCATTTTTGGCGGTGCTGACATGGCTGGTTAGGCGCTATGGTGATCTCCTGGGGGCTGATTCACTTACGAAAAAAGTTATCTTAGGTATATTGACGGTAATTTTGATTATTGCTGTTCGCTGGTATCCACTTATCAACATTTATGCCAAGGAGCACCTTTTTCGGGTAAAAGAGGAAAACGATGGAGTTTTTCCGGACAAAGAGTCCCGAATAGAGGAACCGCCCTCCGGGAATATGCTGATAGGAGAAATTCGTGATGTACTCAAGGCAAATTACAGTTATCGCTGGCGCGCCAAAACCCGTATTCTGCTGGTGATGGGGGATGTCATTCAGGTTGAGCAACTGGTGCCAAAACTCACCTCTCTGCGCTGGGTTGAAGGGGATGGCGTGGTGTTAATCTGGGGAGGTACGCTCACTGAACCGCCAGATGCTTCGTTGTTTGATGCGATACGCAAGCTGCATCGGCGCCCGCTGGATGGGATTGTATGGGTAACCCCCACTTTTCAGCACCAGGATTCATTGGTTCAATCGGCACCTGTTGTCTCTTTAACCGCAGAACAAATAGATAATGCTGCCCGCCATCTTCAGGCTGTTTTTACCACGCTTCGCTGGCGAGTGCCGTTATACCTCTGGTCGCTGCATGGCGCTCAATTCGTCCGGGATGACGTAACCTTGCACTCTGCGACATGTTTGTTCCCTGCAGGATGCACCACGGCTTTATGTCGTTCGCAGTTGACCTCGTTGGCAATGCAGATGGCGGAGCAGGGTACGCAGCAGGTTACGCGCAATATCCGTGATAACTTCTTACTGAAAATGGCGAATGCGTTCACGCAAAACGCAGAAACCATCAGCGAATCGTTGTCCACTTTTTTCAGCCCGCATCGGCCTCTACCGCTGGCGGCGGTAATCATGAGCCAGTATGCGGAAAATACTTCATCGCGCGTGGCGCATGCCTGGATGTGTGATGAGTGCTGGCGCGCGCTGCTTGATTCGCTCCCTGCGTTACCTGCTGAGCTAAAGGCACAGCGCACAGGCCGTTCAGGGATGCGAGTGCTGGCAGTCGGTACCGCTGGTTTGATGCTGCTATGGGGCGCGGGGATGGTGGTCTCTTTTTTGGCGAATCGCAATCTGATCGGCGAAAGTCTGGATCAGGCCAGGCTGGCAGGTGGTGCGGATGAACCGCTCGCCGAGCGTCTTACGGCGCTGTCCGCGCTTCAGCAAACCCCAGGCATGCTTCGCTGGCGTCAGCTGAATGGGGCACCGTGGTACTACCGCTTCGGCTTAAGCCAAAATGATGCTCTGTTGGATGCGCTATGGCCGCGTTATACGCGTATCGCTATTCCGCTCCTGCGTGATGAAGCCGCGCAACATCTCACTCAGGAATTAACGGCGTTAACTCGACTGGCTCCAGACAGCTCACAGTTTGTCGCTCGGGCAAAGATCGCCTACAACCAGCTGAAAATGTATCTGATGCTCTCCCGGCCTGAGCAGATGGATGCATCATTTTTTAGTCAGGCGCTGATGCAAGACTGGCCGGATCGCGCGGGTATTTCGCGCGCATCATGGCAGGGCGTTGGGCCAGGACTCTGGCAATTCTGGGGAGAACACCTTCAGGCGCATCCTGAATGGAAAATAACAGCGGATAAAAATCTTATTAACCAGGTGCGAACGCTGTTAATTCGTCAGATGGGGATCCGCAATGGCGAAGCTGCTCTGTATCAGAAAATCATTGAACAGGTGACTCCGCATTACACCGAACTTCGTCTGGAAGACATGACCGGCGATACCCGGGCAGATCACGTGTTTTATACCCGGAATTCGGTTGCTGGCGTGTATACCCGCAAAGCCTGGGAAGAGGAGGTTTTGCCCGCCATAGAGAAAATCGTCAACAACCGCCGGGAAGAAATGGATCAGGTACTGGGAGATGATACGCATTCTGCAAGCGACCCTCTCTCTCCACAGGCCTTAAAAGCGCGTCTTAGCGAGCGTTACTTCACGGATTTTGCCGACAGCTGGCTGGATTTTCTCAACAGTATTCGCTGGCAGCGCACCCAAACGCTGAGTGATGCCATCGATCAGCTCACGTTGATTGCAGATATCCGTCAGTCTCCTCTGGTTGCGCTAATGAATACGCTCGCCGTTCAGGGACGCACAGGGTTAACCGGAGAAGCGCTGTCGGACTCACTGGTGAAGTCGGCAAAGGATCTGTTTAACACCAAAGAAAATCAGACGATTGACCAGCATGCGCGGGAAGAAGGCCCTATGGCGAGTACCTTCTCGCCAATCCTGGCATTGATGGATGAACAATCGGGCGGGCAGGATATCAGCCATCTGAGTTTGCAAACCTACCTGACCCGGGTAACGCAGGTCAGGCTGAAACTCCAGCAGATTACTAACGCTGCCGATCCACAAGGCATGAGTCAGGCCCTGGCGCAAACGGTGTTTCAGGGCAAAACCGTCGATCTCACCACCACGCGTGACTATGGCAATCTGGTAGCGGCAAGCTTAGGCCAGGCATGGAGTGGATTTGGTCAAACTATGTTTGTTCAGCCGCTGGAGCAGTCATGGCAGCAGGTGTTGCAACCAACCGCAGCGGGCCTGAATGCGCAATGGAAGGCGCTGATTGTGAATGACTGGAACAGCGCTTTCGGCGGACGTTATCCGTTTCGCGATGTCGGTAGCGAGGCTTCTCTGCCGCTGCTGGCGCAATATCTGCGAAGCGATAATGGTCGGATCCCGCATTTTCTCGAGAGCCATTTAAGCGGCGTATTGCATAAACAGGGCAGCCACTGGGTTGCTGATACAGTGAATGCGCAGGGGCTGGAGTTTAATCCGGCTTTCCTTGAGGCGATGGACCAGCTCAGTCAGATTGCGGATGTCGCATTTATTCGTGGAGAAGCCGGAATGCGTTTTGAACTGCGCCCTGGAACGGCGCGGGACGTGATGCAAACCGATCTCGTACTGGATGGGCAAAAACTCACCTACGTTAATCAGATGCCAGCCTGGAAAAACCTTGTCTGGCCAGCCGATACGTCAGCGTCAGGGGCCACCCTAAGCTGGGTGAGTACCAATACGGGAACCCGAATCTACTCAGATAACCCCGGCACCTGGGGCTGGATAAGACTGCTTGAGAAAGCGGAGATCAACGATAACGCCGGCGTGAGCAGCGGTTTTAATCTGCGCTGGACTGCGCAGGATGGATTGCCGCTGAACTACACCCTGCGAACGGAAGCCGGTGAAGGCCCGCTCGTATTGCTCAAACTCCGCGATTTCGAACTACCAGAAACCATTTTTGTTATCAGCCAGTCCCACTCAGAGGAAGAATAATGAGCGCTCTGCAACGTCTACTGGCCGCCAGCACGGCTTCGCCAGATGAACAACAGCAGCTGATGGAACAGGCGCAAACGCAAACTGCGCTATGGCAAAACTGGTTATTGCCCGTTTCCGCAGCCAACCCGGGCGGGGAAGATCCCGGCTATGACGATGATTTTCAGCGCATGCGAGAGGAGGTGAATAAACTTTCTGGCGCACAAACGGATCTCATCGTTGAGCTTGCGGAAAAACTGCTGATCCACACCTGTAAGGATGTCCGTGTTGTCACCTACTACACTTGGGCGCGTTTGCATCAGGATGGCGAGTCCGGCCTGGCGGATGGTCTGATTTTGCTGGCTGGCCTGATGCAGCAGTATGGCAATTCTCTCCATCCCCTAAGGGCCAATAGCCATAAGGCCGCCCTTGAATGGCTGGCCGGCGGGCGGATGCTGGATAGTCTGGCACGTTTCCCCGAAGTTTCACGGCCTGACGCACAGCGGATCGCCGGTGCGCTGATGCTGCTGGAGCAGCAGTTTAGTCAGCGAGAGGAGAGCATTCGTCCCGGGCTTGGGGCACTGTATAGCGCGCTGGAGAATCGTCTGGCACAGTCTGGCGGCGCTCAGGCACTGGTTCCACAAAATGTCAGTCCGCAAGCCGGTCGGCGCAGCGCAGAAACTCCCGTCCTAAAAAGTATTGCCTCTGGTCGTGAGCTGCTGGAGCAGGCACGGGTACTGGCGAAATACCTGAGCGATCAGCCGGACGGCTGGCTGGCGGCGCATCATTTGATGAAAAGCGTGCGGCTCGATACGGTTAACCAGCTTCCACCGCCAGATGGCGCCGGACGTACACGCCTGGTACCCCCTAAAAGTGATTACCGCGCCCAGCTCAAGCGTCTGTATTTGCAGCAAAGCTGGACTGAACTGATTGAGCTAACTGACAGCTTATTTGTTGAGGGAGTGAATCATTTCTGGCTGGACGTGCAGTGGTATCTTCATCAGGCGTTAACCAGGGCGGGATCGCCATGGGATAAACATGCCGCCATTATCATCAGCGATTTGAAAATGCTGCTGCATCGGATGCCGGGTCTGGAAACGCTGGCATTTAATGACGGAACGCCCTTTGCCGATGACGTCACGCGTGAATGGATAGCCCGTGACGTGTTGCAGGAAAGCGACTGGCAGACGGATAAAATCGCGGCGGCCTGCGTCGGAGAGGATGACGATATCCTGCTGCTTGAAAGCGAGGCCCTGACGCTCGCGGACAGCGAAGGCATTGAAGCAGCGCTCGCCTGGCTTCAGGCTCGACCTGGTATTATTTCATGTCGACAGCGTTGGTTACGCCAGCTGTTGATGGCCCGTCTGACGGAACAGTGTGGGCGCAACGATCTCGCGCTGCATTTGCTTGGCGAGTTGAATACGACTGCGCACTCTCTCACTCTCAAACAGTGGGAGCCTGAACTGCTGTTTGAAGTCAAAGCGCGACGGCTAAAGCTTCTGCGTTTAAAAGCCAACCGTAGTGAAAGTGACAAAGCGCGTCTGACGGCAGAGATGGACTCACTATTGTCCGGTTTGGTCGCCATTGATCCCGCCAGAGCCGCCGTCTTGTGCGGCTAAAACCAAATAAGCGAACTGTAAAATGGAAGATTTAACTCTGCGTTATTATGACGCGGAAATGCGTTATTTAAGGGAAGCGGCAAAAGAGTTTGCGCAGGCGCATCCGGATCGTGCCGCCATGCTGGATCTGGACAAAGCCGGTATCGCCGATCCCTATGTGGAGCGGCTGTTCGAAGGTTTTGCATTTTCGATGGGGCGGTTGCGCGCAAAAATAGACGATCATCTTCCTGAATTTACCGAAGGCTTGATGAGTCTGCTATGGCCACATTATTTACGCACTATTCCCTCCTTAAGCATTGTCGAACTTTTACCGGATACTGATGTGCTGAAAATGAGTGAACGGATTAATGCGGGGTTTGGCGTATTGTCCCAGCCCGTCGGTCCTAAAAAAACGGTATGTCAGTATCGTACTACCCAGCCCGTCACGCTCAGCCCACTGTCTGTTACGGCGGTGAATATCGATGCCGAACCTGACGGACGCTCGGTCATCCGTATGCGAATAAAGTGCAATCCACAGATGGACTGGTCGCAAACCGATCTGACGCGTCTCAGCCTTTATCTGAGCGGTGACGCGCCGGTGACCCACGCGCTGCACCTTGCTTTGACAAAGCGTCTGGCCTCTCTTTATTTGAGATTCCCCAAAAGCGTAGAACGTATTCGACTGGAGGGTTTCTTTTCTCCGGGAGGATTTGCCGGAGAAGACAGTTTATGGCCAAAAGGCGATACAGCGTTTGGCGGCTGGCAATTATTACTTGAGTATTTTACGTTTCGCGAAAAATTTATGTTCGTCCATCTTAACGGCCTGGAAAAGATAACCTTTCCTGCGGGTATCGACTGCTTTGAAATTGAAGCGGTACTGACTCAACAGTGGAATTCTGAGCTTCCCGTGGGTAGCGAAAATATACGTCTGCACTGCGTTCCGGTTATTAATCTCTTCACCCTGGAAGCCGATCCGCTGGTGGTTAATGGACTGGAAAGTGAATATTTGCTGCGCCCGCGCAGATTACAGGATGGTCACACGGAAATTTATTCGGTGGATGCGGTTTCAGGTTCGCAGCGGGCGCGTAATGCCGTCTATGCCCCATTCACCAGCTTTCGCCACAAGGGAGGCATGATGCGCCGTAATGCGCCTGAACGTTACTTCCATACACGCGTCAGGCGCGGCGTCTCGGGATTGTATGACACCTGGCTGATCCTCGGCGGTGACGCCTGGGAGCGGGATCGCCTTGCTGAGTATGAAACCGTCTCATTGAAAGTGACCGGCACAAACGGTCAGCTACCCAGGCGAGCTTTGCAGAGTTCATTGCTTAATCGTTGCGAGCAGATCCTCCAGACGCCGCTTGCCGTGCGCAATCTGTGTAAACCGACTCTCCCCGCTTATCCTCCCGCTGAGGATCGTTTTCACTGGCGCGTCTTAAGCCACCTCGGGTCCAGCTTTCTGAATATGATGGCCAGCGCAGAAGTACTCAAAGGAACGTTGTCTCTCTATAACTGGCAGGATGATGAGCTGAATTATCGTCGTCTGGATGCGATCATGGATGTTCAGCAGCATGAAATACAGCGCTTTGAAAAAGGATTTCTACTCCGTGGTGTGGACATCGAAATAACGCTTGATGAGAACGGATTTACCGGTGAGGGCGATATTCATCTGTTTGGTGAAATGCTTAACCGCTTTTTTGCATTGTATGCGGATATTCATTTGTTTAATCAGCTTACGTTAATTATCCAACCGGCAGGGAAAAGCTTGCGATGGAAAGAGAATCACAATCAGCGACTGCCCGGCTGCTAAATAGCCTTGGCGAAAATCTGCCTCGTACCAATTTTTTTCGTTTTTGCCAACTGCTGGAACAGTGGAATCCGCAATCACCAGCTCCAGGAAGCCAACAAAGCCCGCGCTTTGATGCCATTCGTTTTCATCCTCATCCGGGGATGGGGTTTCCGGCGGGGGAGCTAAAAAGTGCAGAATATGATCCGCAACAACCCACACTGCCACCAACGGTTAGTGTCACTTTTATGGGGTTGTATGGCGTGGAGTCGCCGCTGCCGACAACCTATCAGGATGATATTGCCCAGCGTCAGGAAGGCTCGGACGTCGCCGCTGAATTTCTGGATATTTTTAACCATCGCTTAATTACGCAGTTTTATCGAATCTGGCGTAAATACAGCTATCCAGCGACTTTTCGCCCTGGCGGTACAGATGAGACTTCACAATATTTACTGGGGCTGACCGGGCTGGGGATTCCTGGATGCGCCACACAAACGCAAGCCCCGTTATCGCGTTTTTTGGCGCTGTTAGGAGTAATGAGAATGCCAACGCGTACGGCAGAAGGAATATCCGCGCTGGTGTCTTTATTATCGCCAACAACAAATATCACCGTGACGTCACATGATAAACGCTTAATCCTGCTGGATAAGGCGTTAAAAATGAGTGCGCGGCACCCCGTTAGCCTTCATTCTCGTCCGGTGATGGGACATAGCGCCGTAGATATTAACAGTCAGGTGCTCATTACGCTAACCACGGAGGTTCCTGATGAGGTTTGCGACTGGTTACCCGGCGGTCAGCTTTACCATGATTTTCTCGCGCTCCTGCACGTTTATTTAGGTGCCAGAGTGAAAGCGAGGCTGCAATTACGTATTCCTCGCTCAGCGCTTCCAGATGCTCAACTTACCAGTAATAAAAGCGAACGCGCAGTTCAGCTCGGCCGCACGGCTGTTATGCGTCTGGATAACCCGGAAATTAAGAATCAACTCATAACGATTAAACTTGGGCTCTGGCAGAGCCTTAGCCAACACGATCAGCGGAGGGAAGCCGATGAGACTGGCGATTATCGCTATTAATTTTGCCGTAATAACCACAATGACCAGTCTGATTACCGGATGTGGCCTGACACAAAAAGTATCTGAAGGCACGGTGTCATTAACGAAGTCAATTTTTTATAAGGAAATTAAAACGCTGCATTTGGATCTTTGCGCCAGAGAAGCCGCTAATAAAAATGCGCAGGGCGTAGCGCTTTCAACAGTCGTACGTATTTACCAACTCAACGATCGAAAAGCATTTGACTCAGCGAATTATCAGTCTTTATTTGCGCAAGACAGCACGGTGGTAAAAGAGGATTTACTGGCTCAGAAAGATGTTTGGGTTCGTCCTGGTGAAAGCGTAACTGTCGATATTCCACTCGAAAAGGAAACGCAATATGTTGCCGTGGCGGGAATGTTTATTGCTCCCGATCGGTCTGAGGATTCATGGCGCGTGGTATTACGTCGAGAAGATCTCGATTCTGATAAAGCGCGAGTGATTGAATTAAATTCTCAGGCTCTGGTTCTCCTGAAGCCGGAGGACGAGTAATGATTAAACGACCATCTCTTTATGACATCTTGTTGGGTAATTTCTCCGGTGGTTTGCCTTTGCATACAGTGGGTGAAAACACGCAGGTCATCTTATCCGTTTTGGATAATATGCAGCGCATTTTGAATACGCGTGCCGGTAGCCTTAAACATTTACCCGACTACGGTCTGCCGGATATGACCAAAATCCTCCAGGGTATGCCGGGAACGGCACATCAGCTTATCAGTACGCTTTCTCAGGTTTTGTTGAAGTATGAACCGCGACTGAAAGGTATTCAGGTCACAATGCAGGATCAGGAAACGCCAGGGCATTTACGCTACTCCATCGATGCCGAACTGCAGGACCTTGGCGTTGTTCGTTATGGCACTGATTTTACCCCCGAGGGGCGGGTGCTCATACGCCACCTGAAAAAACAGGGTTGGCTTGAAACAGGAGCGTACTGATATGGAGAAGAATCGCATCAGCAGCGGTGGCGACCCGCGTGCTTTCACGGAGTTCGGGCAGCTACGCGATGAAATCAGCAAACTGACTCATCCCGCGCGCCCGGACGTTGACTGGCAAAAGATTGAACAGTTAAGCCTGACGTTGTTTCGCCATAACGGCGTCGAATTGCAAACCCTGGCCTGGTATACCGTCAGTAGAATGCGTAATGCCGGGCTGCTGGGACTTGCCGAAGGCGCCGAGCTTCTGGAGGCATTACTGACGCATCACTGGAGTGCAATATGGCCGCAGCAAACCCATGCCCGCGTTGAAATCCTGACATGGCTGTCAGCCCGTTTACAGCAAGAATTGCGTACGCTAACGCTATCCTATGCTGATTTATCCGTGGTGTATCGGGTTGAACAGCGTTTAAAACATGCCTGCGAAGTGCTGCAACGGCTTGAACTGAAAGCGCTGAGTAAACTGGAGGTCGTCGTTACCTGGATGCATAACGCAGCTTTACGCCTTGAGAAGTCAGAAGCGGATTCGGGCTCAGCCGTTGTGATGATTCCGGCTTCTGGCTCAACCAATAACGCTGAGATCGCTTTGCCCCAGCTTATCTTTGTGGTGAATGAACCCGCGTCGTCCGGGCAATCAAGCACAGCGGTTTTTGCTACTCAAACCGATCACGGAACCCGACGGATGTGGCTGGGGTTTGTCATCGGAGTTATGGTGACTGCGCTAGTGAGTTCAGGCGCTTATCTTGGTATTACGCATATGCGATCTGACGAATACGCGCTGATCAAGCCATTGCCGCAGGTGTTGACGCCTGAACAATTGTCCACATTGAAGCAATCCTCAGATTTGGGGGAGCGGAAACAGGAATTTTTCGCCGCTGCGCAAGGGCAATTGGATGTTATATCCCGCCAGTCACCTCTGTGGTCGAGGGAATATGCTGCATCATTAGCACAGCAGTTAGCCACCCTGTGGCCGGAAGAATCGCAGACTACGGAATTCACAAGCAGATTACAAAAACAGTTAACCACGGAAGCGTTGCCGGAAAGCGCACTGCAAAACTGGCATCAAGCCCAGCAGGGACTGGAAGCGTTAACCGCTCAGCTAAATGCACTCGACGAGCGCAAAGGGAAATATCTGACGGGGTCTGAGCTGAAATCAGCCATTTTCACTATTCGCCGTCAGCTTGACCAGGCACCGCCTACAGAAGAGTTATTACGTCAAATCGATGAGGAATTAAGCCTACAGGGGAGTGTATCACCTACGTTGTATCAGCAGCTCGATATGCGGCTTAATCAGCTTCTTAATCGCTATGCGCTGCTGAAACAAGATGCTATCCGAGGGAGATAGCACTGGAAATCAGCTATCTAAATATCATTAAAAGAATCAGCGCTTTCACTGATTCTGGCTGATGGCATGAGAAAGATTCCCGGCGATTTAGAAGGTTGGGGCAGTATCCATCAAGTCCTGAGCTATGCAGTTCTTTGCATACTTGCTTGATATGAGCATTCAACCGAGAAATTTCGTCAGGGATTATCACTGGGCGTAAATTTTACAATCTCCCTGAATATTTCACTGCCAAGAATCTCAAGCTGATTCATCACCTCATCACTGGCCAGTTCCATTCTTTTTAATGCCAGGGACATATGCTCGTGATCGCCCGAAACAGAATACTCGACTGCCAGAACGCCGGAGTTATGTAACATTTGATGAGGTTCCTCGAGGTTTTTATATCCGGGCAAATGTGCGTAACATTTTCCGTTATCGCCGTAATACCATTTCCCCAGTCTGCATTGACTGTATGATGTCAACGCTTCATCTAATTTATTCTCTGTAAGTTTTTTATATAGATCTATTTTCCATATAACATGGTCCATTTTAATGATACTTAAAAATAGTAAATTTGATATGTAATCAATAATAGATTTCATTGCGGCTGACTTTTCAATTACGCCTTTAATAGAGCAAACAACTTCGTTTATATGTTCAGTTATTCTTGTGATTATTGCTAATTGCGCTTCGATAGATATATCAACCGTGGATCCATTGTTCTGGAGAGTTTCTGTTTGCAAAAATATATGGTTAGTGCATGTTTTGACATTTTCAGCCAATTGTCTAACTTCTTTAGAGATAACGCTGAATCCTCTTCCTGCCTCACCTACTCGAGCGGCTTCAATCGCTGAATTTATTGCAATTAAGTTTGTATGATTGGCAATTTTTTGTATGTCTTTAATTGCATCATTAATTTCAACCAGTGATGACTTTAGATGAGTCATTTGTTTTTTAATTTCTGATGATTCTTTGCCTGCCTCGTTGAACTCAATCACGAGTGATTCAAGAGAATGCATGGCTTTATTATTCTGCTCGTTTAATTCGATTATTTTATCTTTTTCTGTATTTAATTGTTCATAAGTTGAAATTAACGAGGTTCTTATCAGGTTCAGTGTCGATATGCCAGAAGTGAAATGATGGCAGATAATTTTACTATAATTTTCTGTTTTTTGTTCAGCGAGCGAGGTCTCAGCTTCGATGATGTTGGAGGATTTGTTGTAATTATAGCTATTATTTCTTTTGGCAATCTTAGCGATGATTTTCCTGATCATATCATCAATCCTTTTAATAATATTTTTAGGGGGCAATGATTTTATCCGTTTATCGCTTGGGTTATAGCTTTCGTCAATATGTTTTTGGTTAATTTTATTTAATATATCATAATCTCTTGATGTTCATTTTGTTAAATTACTGTACGGAGTGGGATTGTATTTGGTCGTCCTCATTCTAAATTTAAATTTTTCTCTATTAATATAAGTGTTATCTTTCATCTTAACCAAAATATTCTTTCAATATATCTACGTAGTCTGGCTATGAAGATGGATTACAGCATTTTTTTATAAATTGAAAGAACGCGGGAAGTAGCCAGATGTGACGACATAGAACGATTACATACGCAAAACTGAAATTTGATAACTGCGCGTTAAACTTCAATATTATTAATGTGTTTATAATAATGTTGAAATCCTGACTAGTAATAGATTTTGATGTGCAATCACAGTGGTAATCATGGAGGGATTTTGTTTCATAAAATAAAAACACCCTAATAAGGCCTCGTTTGCATAGCATCAAAATTTAACGGTTGAACGGATGTTTTTACGTCCATTTTAATTATTTCTGGTGGCTGACCGTTTACGGACTCGTAGTGAGCACCAGCACTGGTTAAGACCAAAACCCCACCTGTCCAATTTGATCAACCCGCTAACAATTATTTTCACAGGGGTTATTGGTTCCGTAGTTCCAGCTTCCCCCTGAAGACATTCATTACGTCACGTTCAAATACCTCACCTTTGCTCTGATGCAGTTGCTCAAACGTGCTCAGGATATTCTCTTCACTGACTGAAGGAATATCGTCTTTTTCCAGACTGTTGTACCACTATTCACAGACAGCTGCATCCATCACACTGAGCATGCCGGATTTATGCCATTTATCCGAAAACAGTTTCAGAAAATGCAGGCCATGCAGTCCCTTCGTGCTGGACAAAATCGCCTGCTGATTAAACTGAACAAGCTTTTTGAACGCGGCACCATTTTGCCACTGCAAGTGGTCTATCTGGATAAAACTGTGCCTGGCGCCGCTTGATTTTGATGCGATACAAGTTGGTATAACACTTTCGCTGCGTTTGCCGCCACAGGTTCATTATTAGTGCGGCTGACATGGTGTGACGTTAACCCGTAGTCTTGGCATTATCGTGAACCCGTATGCCCGGCGAGGGCGACGGATGATACACAGGTCAGACTAACAGCGTGCGCTGATAATAATATTTTTAAGTAATCTTACAAATGAAAAAATGTTTTCTTATGTTTCAAGTTTTATCGCAATTTAAAATTATTATGCTAAATAAAGCATTAGCATGTCGATTTTAGTCTTTGAGATATGCTGTCATTGATCAAATAATATGTTGTTATTTTTTAAGCAAACGAGAAAACGATAAGCATATTTTTCGATATTCAAAGCGGAAGTATTCCGTATTGGAATATTTATATTCGTTGATTTTTGTGAGGTCAGTTGCATAACATTCTTTACTGTATTTTAAGGAGATGTAATGAGCAGCACAAAATTAACCAATATTACCCGCAGCCGTAAAATTGTAGACTCATTGTTATATCAATGTGACATCATTATAAATGGCGATAAACCTGGCGATATAAAAGTCCATAACCCCCAGTTTTTTAAACGTGTTTTAAAAGAAGGTTCAATGGGATTAGGCGAATCCTACATGGATGGATGGTGGGACTGCGAGTATCTTGACTCATTTTTTTATAAATTATTAAACAAGCGAATCGATAGCAAAGTTACGGGGAACTTCCATGATGCGGTTTATTATGTTGTTTCCAGGATAATTAATTTACAGTCTATTTCACGTTCCCGAAAAGTAGCCAGAGTACATTATAATCTTGGCAATAATCTCTTCGAATCGATGCTTGACCCATGGATGCAATATTCTTGTGCATATTGGAAAGATGCTTATAATCTCGAACAAGCACAGGTTAAAAAGTTATCGTTAATTTGTGATAAATTAATGTTAAAACCAGGGATGAAGGTTTTAGATGTTGGTTGTGGGTGGGGCGGGTTAGCTTCATTTATAGCTAAGAAATATAATGTTTCTGTAACAGGAATAACGATTTCGGACGAACAAAAGAAACTCGCTGAAGACAGATGTGATGGATTAGATGTCGTGATAGAACTCACCGATTATCGGGAGTTACAAGGAAAGTTCGACAGGATTGTATCTGTAGGTATGTTTGAGCATGTTGGATTGAAAAACTATGATATATTTTTCAAAAAAATGCATGACATCTTAACAGATGATGGATTATTTTTATTACATTGCATTGGTAGCAATCAGTCTGGAGGTGGGGTAGATCCATGGATAAATCGCTACATTTTTCCTAATGGACGTCTGCCTTCCATACAAGAAATCGTATCATGTACCGAAGGACGTTTTATAATGGAAGACTGGCATAATTTCGGTGCAGACTATGATATGACATTGATGGCATGGGACAAAAACTTTCTTGATAACTGGGAGTATAACAAAAAAGATTATGATGAAAGATTTTTAAGGATGTTCCATTATTATCTTTGTTCTTGTGCATTTAGAGCCAGAGAAATTCAGTTGTGGCAAGTATTATTTAGTAAGAATGGAGTCAGAGGCGGACTTCGTGTAGCTCGATAGATTGAATCAGATGTAATACAAGGTTAATATGAATAATACTTATTATCGTTCAATGTTTAACAACTCATACCAAGGGATGGTGGCGCTAGCGACGCTTTTTGATGAGCAGAGTGTCAGCTTTGCTGCGTTTGCACTTGGTATAAGTCAGCCATCAATGAGTAAGTTATTAATGGAGATGAGAAAGGAATTCAATGATTTATTATATATTAAATCAAATAACGTTTACACATTGACGCCAGTGGGTGAAGTATTGTGCTCACTTGTAAAAAATACTATCTATGCAAACCAGTCAATCTTAGAGCAATTAAAGAATGGAGTTAAAAAATCATATAATATAATTTTACCACATTGGTTTAATTTGTACGAAGCTCCTACGTTATTGCAAAAGATTAGAACAAACTATACTGATATTTCACTGAACTTCTACCCACCCTATATCTCTGGTTCTAAAGAAATTCTTGAGAATTTGAAACAAGGAAAGATAGATGTTGCCGTCTGTCATTTCTTTCATGATATACCAGCAGGTTTTCACTCTAACATTCTTGGTTTCTCGGAATTGATTTTTCTATGTAAGAAAAATAACAGCCTGTATGCGAGTGAAATCGATCTTGAAAAAATATGCTCTGCACCACTTCTGGTATACAACATTAGCCCCTATTTATTCAATAGTTTTATTGAGAAAAATGGAATAAACAAAAATACGTTAAATATTCTTATGACGGTGACAAATAACTTTAGACAATGGATTTCGCAACTAACGGACGACGATGTAATCTTAGTTACACTCAGAACGACAGGTGAAGAATTACTGAAAGAAGGAGAATACCGAGAGATCAAATTAAATAATGCAACATCATCTTATGCGTATAATCTTATGTGGCATGAAAGGTCGACAAAAGATCCCGTGCATACTCTGATTCGCGCAGCCATAGTAAATATGAATGGTAATATAGACCTGGAGCATTAATAAATACAATGTCAATTTTAAATTGATGTTGGAAATCATTTTCTAGAGGGTATAGTATGCCATTAACAATCAGTGGATATAGAACCTTTTCTCCATTTAATCCTTCAATACTTGGAGCAATGAGGCAAAGAGCCTATTCTCTTAAAGTTATTGAACCTACGGGTAATGTGATATCTTTTAGTAGTCTCAGTACTTTTTCTAAATTCTTGGGGAAAAATATTTCTTATTTACGCTCACGCGCAATATATGCAGAAATGTTTGTTGGTGATAGTTCGGAAATTATATGGCTCGATGAAAATAAAAATCCCTACACCCTTATATTTACACGAATCAAATAGTTATCATTGTTTTCTGTTATAATATAATCATTATAGCTTCTCATATTATGAGTTTGCTATTATTTAAAATAAACAGCCAGTCATCGCTCCTGATATTAAAATGGATAGGCGTTATTCATTTTTGGATTAGATAACATATCCTATAGGTTGATAATATTAGGATGAATTGAGTTTGTTTTTGTTTAGAAAGGTAATAAGGTTCCCTGAATATTTTATAGATGCTTCTGTTTCGGCGGCCAGTGAATACTCATGTATGCACTGGCTGCTGTTATATTAATGTGTTAACAACCATATTATGCATATATGCAATCATTCCGACTCTCAGGTTTGTCTTCTGAGCATAAAGGTAACTCTTCCCCAGTAAATAATTGCGCGATGTAAACTGCCACCAGGCACTTCAGAGTCACTCTCATATATTCTTACCCTTTGCAACTTACACAGTGATATAGCATTCCCACTTTACTTCATCACAATAATGCTCACTACTGCGATATCATGAAGATTGGGATATATGTAACGACCAGATTTTAACGCAAAACGCAATTAATATCACTAATGGAACTACGAGAGCATAAAAACCAATATATTTATTCAATATTGCAGTAATAAAAGCACCAATAAAAAAATGTAAGATTACCAGGAAGTAATGTAAACTTTCAAATTTTAAATTTGTTTTTTCTTTGCTTTTATTTATCAGAAGAGATTGACATAATTTCGTTATCATTAGTATGTAAACTGATGTCACAACAGAAGTTGATGTTGGAAATTTGGTACCACCGTTTTTAATGATGAAATTTTGAATGTACATAAAGACAAGGCCAATTGTAACTAATGGCATTACGTTAATAGTCGGATGACTTAAAAATAAATTATTTACAATCATATAATTTCCCAGAAGTATGAATGTAATCATCAAAAAACAATTTAACGTAAGGCTTATAGCATAAACATGCCACTGACTTTTTATTTTGCTGATGTATTTATATTCGATAACTTGATGGATCGCACTTATCAAAACCCATATAACAATAATTAAAATATGATAAACAGATTCAAAGTCAAAGTTAAATTTTACGAGTGAAGTTATTCCAAAAACCATGTTTGATGTCATAAACCCTATCAAAGCTTTATATAGATATATGAAGCTCATAACTTCCATACAACCACCTATGTATGACATCAAATAGTGGATCTCATGGTTTGTTGAACGATATATTTTGATATTCATATTCCTCACCAAATACTTGATATTCTTAACTTCATAAAAAATCATCTAATGATAACTCCGGAATGATATTAATTATATCATTTGTTTTATAAATGGTGGAATATTAATATTCCTTGTTCCAATACCTGCTTTAGTGGTAGCGTCAGGTTGTAGAAAATCAATACTGTGTAGAGGTGTCGGAATATGATCAAAACAGCATATATTGTAGAAGATAATGACAAAGCCAGTGTTCTAATAGAACACTCAATTATGAAATCATTTGATGATTCTGAAACAGCAGCATTATGGGCATTTTCGTTAGGTTATAGAGTTTACAAAAAAAGTGTCCTTCATGGAAAAGACTTTTGGGTTAAATACACACCATCTTTCCACAAGGGCTAGATAAGATTTATTATCCTGTGATGTATTCTTGTATAATAAATTTATTGTTTGCTTTGGTCAATGATGTGAAATTTATCTTTCATAGCTTTTTTGTAGTATTTTAAAAATTTATTCATCTTATTTTTATGAGATGAGTATAAATGTTGATGTTTATTATTCCCCCCTTGATAGTCTTAACCAGACGGTTGATATCATTAGTTTCCGTATATTCATTGAGAGGCTTTATCACTGGCCTCTCAACAACCACAAAAATATTTTTATGCTATTGATTTAATTAATATGGTGGATAGTTAAACAAGCCATAATGACGACATCATCGCTATTTTTTTCATAGGAATATTCGTATCAGCTAGCAGAATATAATACCCCCTCCATATATTGTGGGCCGCCAGGACTGAAAAAATACCTTCCAGATGTATTTCAAGCAAAAAAAATCCGGCACGGGAGCCGGATAAAAAAGTAAGATAATTATAATGGGAACTATAGATTTGCTTGTATTGCATGCAGCAGATTATCTCAATTTACGCCAAGTGTCCGCATAACTTTTCTCGCAATTTGTGTCATTTTGTTTCAATGCCATATATAAGAAGAGCCCTGAGAATCTTTTTAAAATAATCACCATTTCAATTCATCTTCCTTCTAAACCACTCCCTCAGTCCATCTTATATTTAACCACCTTAATTACCAGTATATTTTTATGCCGATTAGGGCAACGAAAATGTTTTGTGATTTAAGTCACTTTTTTGTTAATTGGTGATTATTTTGTCATATTTGTATTATCGATCTTATCATCTGATTTCATATTGTTTCATAGATCATAGATCTGACATTCGTATCAATATTGAGAATTTATTTTATTTTCTGCTGAATATGAAAGAAATGTAGATCATAGATCTGTTTTAAATTGATTTGGCAGATCTCTATACTGGGTATTAACAACCTCAACGGAGTTTATTGCTTTTTCCGCCCCCGGCGCGGAAAGGACTTTTATTTACATAAAAAGGGGACCGACGGCCTATGGATACCTCCCGTCATCAGTACCGGCGGAGTTTCGCGCAGGACCTGCAACGACTCTTTCCGGGGCTTACGGTGAAATACACCGACTACTATTACCGACTGACAAACCGCTTTACGCACGATGACCTTATTTTCCTACATCTGCAGGAACCACTGACGGAGTTGACTTTGCACCGAATGATGGCCCTGCGTCGTCGTCAGCCGCCACCTGTATTGTTTGCCGCCCTTATGGATCCGGCTGATGAGGGACGTCGCTGGTTTGCCCGGATATTAGGCTGCGAGATTGTGAATGCTGCCAGCAGTTTCCCTCATATTGCTCTGACATTGAATGCCTATGTCACCGGAGGCGCAGAGCCAGTAGACAGTCCGTTGACCTCACTTAGCGAAGCGGAGTGGTTATCCCTGAAACAGGCGATGTGTGGAATGGGTCTGGGTGAGATTGCACGCCATTACGGTGTGACAACCTCTGCTGTACGTCAACGCGTACGCCATGCGCTGGACAAGCTGGGGATGCCTGGGCGTGTTATGCCGACAGCAATGTTGACACCCGTTACCCGTAATCCAGCCAGCCACCTGACACTGATGGAACTCAGTACTGCTGGACTGAATGATGCGGGCTTCCCGGATATGCAGGAACAGTCCGTACCGGATCATCCTCAGGGGCGGGTCTACCCCTTGAAACTGGCATCAGGAGTTTTCTGAGCCTTCGCTCGGCCAGAATATTTCCGGCTGAGTTTATGTAATTTCATTCCCTTTTTTCGCGCCGCGTCGCGAAAGGGATTTGTGCAGCCTTTTTTCAGACAGCAGGCCGTTGGCAGCGTATTTACGAGGATATTTATCGCATGAGCATAAGGGTGTTTTCCCGTTGCAGTTTACTGTCTTTACGCCCGGTTGCCTTGACCAACCGGGGGATCTTTACCGCCTATTTAGGGCTGGCCGTTATGGTCTTTTGGTCAAATCCTTTTTTCGGAGACGCTCGGGCAGCTCTGCCTATTGAGGGACAAGCTGTCAGGATAAAACCCCAAATCCGTGATTATAAGGTGACGCTGGGAGCGACACGGGTGATATACGACCCGGATAGCCGCGGGGCTGAGTTGTGGATAGAGAACAGTCAGGATTACCCGATGCTAGTCCAGTCCAGAACACTTGATGAAAACCAGAAAGAAAGTGCTCCCTTTGTGGTGACACCGCCGTTGTTCCGCCTTGACGGTAATCAGCGAGGTCGCCTGCGCATTGTACGTACGGGTGGGGAGTTTCCGTCTGACCGGGAGAGCCTGCAGTGGTTGTGTGTTAAGGCCATTCCACCGTCAGGCGGTGATGCCTGGTTGAAGGAGAATAAGAAAGCTGGCGAACCAACCATGCCCGCGGTGGGAATTCAGGTTTCGCTGAACAATTGCATTAAGTTACTAACCCGACCAGCTAGCCTGCATGCCACACCGCTAGATGTGGCCGGTGGTTTGAAATGGCAACGTGTGGGTAATCAGATCCGCGCCCGGAATGACAGTCCTTTTTATATCAACCTGATTTCACTGAAATTAAACGGCGCAGAAGTGTTACAGCCGCACTATATCTCCCCTTACGGCGCGCAAACGTTCAGCGTGCCGGCCGGAGTGGCCAGAGTGAAACGGGTGCAATGGCAGATTATCACTGACAACGGTGGTCAGGGACCAACTTATGATGCCGCCATTAACTGACAGGAGTTCCGGACATGCTGCATTTCCGTCTGTCCTGTGTGGTGGCGCTATCTCTGTCAGGTATCTGGTCCGGTCAGCTCCTTGCAGTACCGTATACCTTTGATCCGTCAATGCTGGACGGTGGTAACTCAATGGTTGACCTCTCTTTGTTTGAAGAGGGGGCACAGATGCCCGGCATCTATCCGGTCAATATCGTGCTTGGCGAAGAGACAGTAGATCGTCGGAACCTGGCCTTTCATCTTCAGCGCGAGCCTGACGGAAAGCGTTCCCTGCAACCCTGTCTGACGGTGGAACAGTTATCGCGGTATGGCATTCGCACGGAGAAATATCCAGGTCTGGCGACAGGAGGAGGAGAAGAAGGTGGCGTGCAGTGTGCACGAATAAACGCTATCCCACAGGGCAGTATGACGTTCGCTTTTTTCCGCCAGCAACTGATTATCAGCGTTCCGCAGGCAGCCCTACGACCCCGTTTTGACGGGATCGCCCCGGAGTCGATGTGGGACGACGGTATTCCTGCGCTGATGAGCGGTTACCAGGTTAGCGTCAACCGGTCACAGCAGACCACGGGCGCAGGCAGCCATATGGATTCGGCTTATTTGCGGCTGACCCCCGGAGCCAACCTGGGCCCCTGGCGGCTACGGAACATCCTCAACTGGCAGCGAAACGGGCAAAGCCCTGGACGCTGGGAGCGGCAGCAGAGCTACGTAGAGAGAGGAATAATTCGGTTGAAGAGTCGACTGACGCTGGGAGAAAGCGCTACCCCGTCGGATGTGTTTGACAGTGTGCCGTTTCGCGGCGTGATGCTCGCAACGGATGAGGCGATGATACCGAGTGCCCTGCGAGAGTTTGCGCCAGCCGTGCGCGGGATAGCCCGGAGTCCGGCGCAGTTGGAGATTCGCCAAAACGGGTATCTGTTGTACAGCCGACATGTTGCTGCTGGGCCATTTGCCGTCACAGACTTGCCCGGAATGATGGGCAGTGGTGACTTGCAGGTCACAGTGGTGGAATCCCAGGGGCCGACGCAGCGGTTCACTGTGCCCTATACCGTACCACCAGTGGCGCTGCGTGCTGGCTATATGAAATACAGCGTGATGGCGGGTCAATACCGCTCCTCAGCAGAAACGGCGGGAGGAGATAGCGGGCGTTCATCTCTGGGCCTGGCGACGCTGATGTATGGCCTGCCGTCGAACGTAACCTTGTATGGCGGGATGCTAGGCGGAGAACGGTACCAGTCCGCATCCCTTGGCGCGGGGCTGATGCTGAGTTATCTGGGCGCGGTATCTGCAGATATCACAGCCACCCGGGGACGATTCCGTGACGGACGGCGTGAAGAGGGAACTGCAATACGGGTGCGTTACAACAAATATCTGGAGGCCACAGGAACAGGTCTGTCGGCTAGCAGTGAGTGGTATCCGACCGGTCGATATCACACGCTTTCAGAAGTGATGGACGATACCCGGGGGGACCTGTCGCCGTTTGATGACGATTTTGGGTGGACGCCACAGCACTTTTCCCCGCGTGACCTTCAGGGGCGGCGTTATGCAACCACCATGCAAGTTAGCCAGACGTTGGGCGAACTAGGGACAATATATGCGTCTGGAAGTCGAACACAATGGCAGGACGGGGAACATGAGGACACGTTGAATACCGGGTATGGCTATAGCTACAGCTGGCGGTACATCAGCATGAATCTGAGCGTCAACTATGTGAGTACCCGTAACCGGAGGGAGAAGATGATGGCGCTGTCAATGAGCGTGCCGTTATCACATTGGCTGGGAGGGTCGCCTTCGGCGAATTATCAGGTCCGTTCCGGAGATGGACAAGTGATCCATTCGGTGGGTATCAGCGGGAGCGGATATGACAGTCGTCTGAACTGGGGTCTGAGCCAGCAGATGTACTCTGGTGGGGAGCGCACGCAAGATGCGGTCCGGGGCCTCAGTGCGGGTTGGACAGGTGGATACGGCAGTGTCTCGGGAAGTTACAGCTACAGTCGCAGCCAGCGTTACATGAGTGCAGAGCTAGACGGCGGAATGTTGATACACCGCCACGGTATCACGCTGGGGCAGACGCCTGGAGACACGACCGGGTTAATAGAAATCCCAGGAGTCGCCGGGGTATCGGTTGGCTATATGCCTGGCGTGCAGACAGACCTCTTCGGTTACACCACAGAGAACACCCTTGCGCCGTACCAGATAAATACAGTCAGTCTGGACGTGTCGACGTTGCCGGAAGATGCGGAGGTGGGACAGACGGATGTGAAGGTGGTGCCGACCCGTGGGGCGGTGATTCGAGCGCATTTTGATCCACGGATAGGCGCCCGCGCACTGATAACACTGACCCGAACTGACGGAATGGCGGTGCCATTTGGTGCATTGGTTTCCCTGGCGGGGACAGCGACAGTAGAGAGCGGTATCACGGGTGACGGCGGGACAGTGTACATGAGTGGATTACCGCCATCAGGGAGACTAACAGCGAGCATGGGAACACATGCCTGTGAGGCATTGTATCAGTTACCAGAAAAACCGGGTGGTGGCGGAGTGTACCGGCTAAAGGCGGTATGTCGAGAGAGTGACCAAAAGGCAATAACGGGAGGGCAGAAATGAGATTCGCGACAGGCCAACTGGTCGCCTGGGGGTTACTGACCGCGCTGCTGCTGGCGATGCTGCCAGTTCGCGCTGAAACGGTAAGAGTGGTACTGCAGATGACCCGTCATACCGTGGCTGGCCCGGTGCGGGCAGGGACAGTACTGGGGCGGGGAGAAATCCGCAGTAGTGTCACGCACAGCGGGTATGCGCTGTGGCTGGATAATGAAACGGACGGCGACCGACCGGGATGTTACCGGCTGACGGGAAAGACAAAGAGAGCTCATGTCGTGCGCGTGTGCCTGTCGGGTGACGGGTGGTACGCCGGAGATATCAGTCCGGAGCAGCGATGGGTGTACCCAGGCAGCGACAAGCAGGCCAGCTTCATACTGGTTTCGTCTGTTGATCAGACGATTCCTGCGGACACGTATGTGATCCAAGTAAAAGGCGATCTGCGCCAGGAATAAGGCACGTGACGGGCGTGCGAGGGCTGGCAATAGTCAGCGCGTTCATCCCGTCAAATAACGTAGAAAACAGTAAGCATACAACGTAAGGAAAACAGAGATGAAAATACAAAAAACAGTCATGGTCGTTGCACTTCTGTCAGCAGGTCTGATGAGCGGTATTTCGAGCGCCGCGACCTCGTCTGCAGTTACCTGGAACCAAGTCAAAGGTGGAGAACAGTCAGTATTATGGGTAGTTAATAAACCGATCGCTTTCTCCTTTACGGTAACCCCCAGCGATATTGTGAGTGTGGACATTGCTGGAGTAGTTAATCTGGGAACCGGCGGCGTTGGTAACTACACAAATGGTCCTCAGGCGGTTGTGGCTACTGCGAAAGGACAGACGTATACAACTTTCCCCGGTGGTAACGTAAACCCTTATGCAGTGGGTTATACCATGCCTGACGGGACAGGGCAGTCATCCGACGAAGCTATGATACTGATATGGGCACCGACTGGAGGCGGTAAAGCACACGAGTGGTCCAAAGCGAAAACCGGAGATGGGGTCGAGACAATTTTCAATAAAGATGAAGCAGGAAGCATATCGGGAATGCTGTATGACATGTCAGGTTCTAGTCCTAAGATGATTACGAATATCGATAAAGTCAAATCAAAGAGTTTCGTTCTGAAACTCGACGTCAGTGCAAACAAGGCCTGATCCCGAGTTAGCTGATTGTCAGTCTGTCGGGCATTTGTCCTGATGGTCCGGGATAAGCATCCTTTACCGGGCCATCAACAGGAATATACCACTGGTCGTATTTGACCAGCCTGCTTACGATGATCTTCTTTCCAAATTTACACGGTCTATTACTTTTGCAATCCCGGCTCATCCGGTAAAACGATTTTGCTGACTCCATTGATTTTTGCCATGACGGAGTAAAATAGTTTTTCCCATAAACTGTTATTTGCCTGTTACCCACAGCGACTGAACCTGAAGGACCTGGACCCATTCATTTGTTGGTAATGATTCCCCGAATTTATCTGGCTCCCGGTCAAGGAGGTGACGTATCAGGGGATGGGGGCGGCTTCCGATGAACAGAGCAATTACAACGGCACTGGTATCATCCGGCAGTACGTTAAAAAAGACATCAGCGATCGGGAATACCAGACATGTTGCCAGGATTCCCATTGCTGTTGATAGTATGAGTATTTTTCAGTTCGCAGGACCACCTTAGCCCTTCCCGTATCTGAGCATACGGGAAGGATGACGGAATCAGCGTTTTTTGAAGGCGGTTTTACCGGCAAAGATAGCGGCGTCACCTAATTCATCTTCAATACGCATCAGTTGATTGTATTTCTCAATGCGTTCCCCGCGGCTGGGGGCGCCGGTTTTCAGATGACCGGCTCGCAGGCCGACAGTCATATCCGCAATGAAGCTGTCCACAGTTTCTCCGCTCCGGTGCGAAATAAAGGTTCCCCAGTTGTTATCCTGACACAACTGGACAGCTTCAATAGTTTCACTCAGGGTGCCTATCTGGTTCAGTTTTATCAATGCGGCATTGGCCAGGTTTTCATCGATACCTCGCTGGATATATTTCACGTTGGTCACAAAGATATCATCCCCAACCAGCTCAACTTTATCGCCGAGCGCGCGGTGCAGGATCTGCCAGCCAGCCCAGTCGTCTTCCGCCAGGCCATCTTCAATCAGGACAATCGGGAAATCATTCACCAATTGCTCATAGTAGCGGGTCATTTCGTCGGCGCTGAGCCGGGCATTTTCGGTACGCAGGATATATTTTCCATCGGTGTAGAATTCACTGGAAGCCGGATCCATACAAATAACGATATCTTCGCCCGGGCGGTATCCCGCCTTGTTAATTGCTTCCACGATAAGCTCCAGCGGCTGGCGATTTGAGGAAACAGCCGGTGCAAATCCTCCTTCATCGCCCACACCGGTGGATAAACCTTTTTCCAGCAGAACCTGACGCAGGGCCTGGTAAACCTCGCTACCCCAGCGAATAGCTTCACGTATGGAAGACGCCCCCCACGGTGCAATCATAAACTCCTGAAAATCTGCACCTTGCCAGCGAGCATGAACCCCGCCGTTAATGATATTCATACAGGGAACTGGCAGCAGATTCGCGCCGACGCCACCCAGATAGCGGTAGAGCGGGGTCGAGGAGAGTTGAGCCGCCAGGCGGGATACTGCCAGCGACACGCCAAGGATCGCATTGGCGCCCAGGCGGCCTTTGTTTTCTGTGCCGTCAAGGGCGATCAGGCAGTTGTCAATTTCCTTCTGGCGGCGTACATCGTAGCCCTGCAGAGCATCGTTAATTTCGGTATTGATACAGCGGACCGCATCCTGGACGCCTTTACCGCCAAAACGGGTCTTGTCACCATCGCGATGCTCGATGGCTTCACGGGAGCCGGTGCTGGCACCGGAAGGAACGGAGGCCCGTGCCATACAGCCACCCACAGACGTCACTTCAACCTCTACGGTTGGGTTGCCACGGGAATCCAGAATCTCTCTTGCGACAATACGTTCAATTTCAAAATTCATAAGTTTGACCTTCTTTTAAGGGGTTGGAATATGTTTAATCAGAACATCAACAGAAAGGTGATTGATGAATTCAAAAGAAAAGGAGGAAAAAAAACCGAACAGGTGATTTTTATGCCCCAGCATGACCAGGTCGATATCTTCGTGCTGCACAACGGCTTCGACGTCACGGAAACGATGAATGCTGACGATGGACCTGACTTCGATATCAACACTGCTGGACTCCACCAGGCGGCTCAGCATTGCTTTTGCATCAATAACGTCTTGGGATTGACGATCTTTGATTAATGAATCACTGGTGTAATCCAGCTCTCGGTAGTCAGCGCTGAGATGGCCGACAGTAATACGGGTCCCCATCTCTTTTGCCAGACCTTCTGCCTGCTCAAGCAACAGCAGGCCGTCAGTTTCATTTTCTACAAGTAACAATGCATGCCGATAAATTTGCATAAATCACCTCTTATAAGAAGCGATGCGGTCGGTCAGCCAGGGGAGGATTTCTTTTTTCCGGCTTGTCATGCCGGGCAGTGACTCCTGGCGGGAACCTGTCAGGCTGCTGTCTGAAAAAAACAACACGGAGTTCCGGCTGGTGATGTCTGTCACCATCAGGATCACCATTTCCTGCGCACTGTTCTTGCTGGTTTTATCTATTTCCTGCAGCAGCGCAGGTAACAGGGGAGTGATATCAGCCATGTTGCGTACCTCAATTTGTGACAACAACAGCGGCACATCATGGATCCGGTAATTTTTGGCGTCACGGTTGAGTAATGCTAATGCGGATTGCCCGGCTATATCTGTTTTGGCACGCAGCAGTCCGGCCACAAACTGGCCATAATCGATGTCGGCGATTTCCCGCAAAACAGCTACGGCTTCCTGATCCTGGATGGTGGTTGTGGGGCTGGTCAGCGCAACGGTATCACTGAGGATCGCCCCCATCAGTAGCACAGCCTGAGCGGCCGTCACCGGCATCGGAATGCCATGCTGAAGGATCGAGAGAATCACGGTTGCGCAGCATCCTACCGCCCGCACCCAGACATCCGGTGGATTGTGAGTAATGAGGGTGCCAATACGATGATGGTCAATGATGCCGATGACGTTGCTGTCCATCAGCGAAGAGGGCCCTTGCTCCGCATCTGTAAAATCAACCAGCCATACGGTTTTATCAGTCAGGTCGGCGGTGAGTAAATCGGGCTGTGAAACACCTGCGACGTTTAGGATATATTGGGTCTCTGGGGTGATCTCTCCAAGACGCCATGGGGTTGCAGGACGACCTGTGTAATTAAGCCAGTCAGCCACAACCAGCGCGCTGCAGACAGCATCACTGTCAGGATTTTTATGACCGAAGACATAGATTGAATTCTCTCTTTGAGAAGAGAGAGATTTTGCGGTAAGCGGTAATATGGTTTTATTTTGCATAGCGATACCTGACATACATGCCCGTAATAGGACTAATTTAACTGTATATCAGGCGTCATCATCCGGTATTGAAAACACCGGCGGTTGGGAAAGGTGGAACACCATCACCTTGTAAAACCATCTTATATGGGGCTTTGTATTAAATCAATATTAATTGTTGCGCTCTGATTTTGTGGTCATTCTGAATCATATTGATATCGTAGGCATAACACCCAAAAGATGACTAAAGCTAAATCAATCAGAGTGAAAAATGTTCGGCTTGATATAGGGATTGTTGTTGAGAGCTGGGGGTAGAGTTAGTGCTGGTGGTTCGCGTTTGACTTCAGACCGGACAAAGACCGGATATAGCCATGCAGTAATGAATCTGTCAGCCAGGTACTCATGTGAAATATAGTGTCGATTGGGGATTTGAAGTCTGACAGACAGGGCTATAGCGACCAGAGGGGCTGGTAGCTGCTCAAGAGAAATGCTCATGCTGGATGGTAGAAGCAGGGTAGGGGCATCAGCGGGCATCTCGACCAGATATCTACCGGAACCCCAAACGCAAAAAACCAGCCCTAAGGCTGGTTTTTCTAAATAGTGGTGCCCGGACTCGGAATCGAACCAAGGACACGGGGATTTTCAATCCCCTGCTCTACCGACTGAGCTATCCGGGCAACGAGGCGCATTAAACCCGATTCGCTTCGCTTCGTCAACGAAATTTCTTCAAATCAATGCAGACTGCACAATCTATCACCACATTGCTGGTATTGCACGCATTCTCAGGCAAAAAATGCTGTCCACGCGGCGGAAAGCGGCATTGCCAGCAGCAGGGCAGGAAGCATATTCACAACCGCAAACATTTTGATGCCGCAAATCCGCAAACCGGTTGCCAGTAGCAACAGTCCGCCTACAGCGCTGAAATCAGCCATCATGGCGGGCGTCGTCAGAGGCAAAATTAGTGCAGCACAGGTGGCAAGCGTCAACTGAATTGCCAGCATCGGTATGAAAATGGCAGACACGGCGATCCCTAGCGAGCAGGCGAAGATAATAGCGGTGAAGAAATCGAGAAATGACTTGGCGATTAAAATATTAGGATCGCCAGTCATCCCTTCATGGATCGCCCCGAATATCCCGGTCCCGCTGGCGCAAAACAGCACGATGATCGCCACATAGTTTTGGATAAAGGATTCGTGTGTAACGTTGGTGTCCGAGCGGGTGAAAAGCTGTTGCGCTTTGGCTACTGCGGCATTGATTCCTTTTTCCAGATGGCAGAATTCGCCAATTAATGCGCCGACCAACGTTGCCAGAACCATCACCGGCAAGTTAACGCATTTGATAACCAACAAGATACCAATTCCCAACGAGCACAACCCGAATATTGAGGTCATTGAGATCCGAATACGTTCGGGTAAGTGCTGGCTGAGCAGCGCGCCGAGAACGCCACCAAATAAAATGGCGCTGGCATTAATAAACGGTCCGATTACCACATTAGCTCCTGCATACCCATTATCGCCTTGATGCTAAAGGCAATTAGCTGGGTGAAATTATGTTTCAGATTGAATTATTATGCCGCTATTTTAAGACGAAATGCTTGTTTATCTGTGAGGTTTAAGCACAGGATTTTATCTTGCGCCTGTAGGTGAAAGGTGCCATGATTGCGCGAATTTTATCCTGTCTGAATGGGGCTGCCTGGGATGATATTACTTCCCCTACATCGCCTTCAACATCGCCTTTTTGCGCGACGTTTGCCCCTTTCTGCGACTTATCTTCACGCTCTCACCATGCGGTGAGGGCAGCGTACGCTCACTGCAGGATAACAGTAAAATCAGAGGCTATCTGCTTTTACTGATGTCTGGCGGTCGGGGCTGGTAACCAGTTTGACCCGTCATTTCGTGGGCAAAGCAATGCGGCTTTGTCCGGGACTTTTGATTTTCCCGAAACGGGTTATTGCGCTTATGAAATCAATGAAAATTGCCGCCAGTGGTGAACTGGCTTCTCGTCTTTCCAGCCATCGCCAGGTGGTTTCACTGGACAGCACCGATTTTACTGACGTTGCGGCAGTCGTCATTACCGTTGCGGACAGCCGCAGTGGGATCCTGGCCTTGCTGAAACGTACCGGTTTTCATATACCGGTGTTTTTGTTCGCAGAGTCTGATGTCGATGTGCCTGCGGGCGTTAACGTGGTGATTCACGGTCAGCCTCAGGACTGGCTGGAGCTGGAGTCTGCTGCCTGTCAGTATGAGGAAGCATTGCTGCCGCCGTTCTATGACACGCTCACCCAGTATGTCGAGATGGGGAACAGCACGTTTGCTTGTCCGGGGCACCAGCATGGTGAGTTTTTTAAAAAGCATCCGGCGGGACGACATTTCTACGAGTTCTTTGGCGAGAACCTGTTCCGCGCGGATATGTGCAACGCTGACGTTAAACTGGGCGATCTGCTGATTCATGAGGGATCAGCGAAACATGCGCAGAAATTTGCCGCGAAAGTTTTCCATGCGGATAAAACCTACTTTGTGCTGAATGGGACTTCTGCGGCGAATAAAGTGGTGACCAATGCGCTGCTGACACGCGGCGATCTGGTGTTGTTTGACCGCAACAACCATAAGTCCAACCACCACGGCGCGCTGATCCAGGCGGGTGCGACGCCGGTTTATCTGGAAGCGGCGCGTAATCCATTTGGTTTTATTGGCGGTATTGATGAGCACTGCTTTGATGAGGCGTATCTGCGCCAGCAACTGCGCGAAGTTGCGCCGCACAAGGCTGACCAGCCGCGTCCGTTCCGTCTGGCGATCATTCAACTGGGTACCTATGATGGTACGATCTACAACGCCCGACAAGTGATCGACAAGATCGGTAGTCTGTGCGATTACATCCTGTTTGATTCTGCCTGGGTTGGCTACGAGCAATTTATCCCGATGATGGCCGATGGGTCACCGCTGCTACTGGAGCTCAATGCTGACGATCCGGGGATCTTTGTCACCCAGTCGGTACACAAACAGCAGGCCGGATTCTCGCAAACCTCGCAGATCCACAAAAAGGATAACCATATTCGTGGTCAGGCGCGATTCTGCCCGCATAAGCGTCTGAATAATGCGTTTATGCTGCATGCTTCCACCAGTCCGTTTTACCCGCTGTTTGCGGCGCTGGATGTGAACGCCAAAATCCATGAAGGCGAGAGCGGTCGTCGGCTATGGGCGGAGTGTGTGGCGCTGGGGATCGAGGCCCGTAAAGCGATTATTGCCTGCTGTAAGATGATTCAGCCGTTTATTCCTCCGGTAGTTGATGGCAAACCGTGGGAAAGCTATCCAACGCCGGTGATCGCCAGCGAGCGCCGCTTCTTTAGCTTTGAACCGGGCGCTAAATGGCATGGTTTTTCCGGCTATGCGCGCGACCAGTATTTCGTTGATCCCTGCAAGCTGTTGTTAACCACTCCAGGCATTAATGCGCAAACAGGACAATATACTGAGTTTGGTATTCCGGCGACGATTCTGGCGCATTACCTGCGTGAAAACGGTATCGTGCCGGAGAAATGCGACCTTAACTCGATTTTGTTCCTGCTGACCCCGGCAGAAAGCCCCGAGAAACTGGCGCAACTGGTGGCGATGTTGGCGCAGTTTGAGCAGCATATTGAGGACGATACGCCGCTGGCAGACGTGCTGCCCTCCATCTTCAACAAGTATCCGGTACGTTACCGGGATTACACGCTGCGTGAACTGTGTCAGGAGATGCACGATTTATACGTCAGCTTTGATGTGAAGGATCTGCAAAAAGCGATGTTCCGCCAGGAGAGTTTACCTGCCGTGGCGATGAACCCGCAGGATGCCAACAGCGCCTTTATCCGTGGTGATGTTGAACTGGTGCGTATTTGTGATGCCGCAGGTCGCGTTGCTGCAGAAGGTGCGCTGCCTTATCCTCCGGGCGTGCTGTGCGTGGTACCGGGTGAAGTCTGGGGCGGGGCAGTGCAACGTTATTTCCTGGCGCTGGAAGAGGGCATAAACCTGTTGCCGGGCTTTTCGCCGGAGCTGCAAGGCGTTTACAGTGAAACGGATGCAGACGGTATTAAGCGTCTGTATGGATATGTTGTGAAGTAAGCACAAAAAAAGCGGGTTACCTTTTGGTAACCCGCTTTTCTCTGCGTAAACGTTAGTGCGCGATAGTTTGGGTGCCAGCCGGAACGCGTACGTGTTTGTATTTAAACAGCGCCACGAAGGCAAAAGCCAGTACCAGCGAGTAGCCAGCGAAGATCAGCCATACGGTCTGCCAGTCGGTAATACCGTTCAGCGTATAGTGTTCAACCACTTTACCGCTCACCAGACCGCCAAGAATACAGCCGAAGCCGTTGGTCATCATCAGGAACATACCTTGTGCGCTGGCGCGGATTTCAGGGCGAACTTCTTTCTCTACGAACACCGAGCCAGAGATGTTGAAGAAGTCGAAGGCGCAGCCGTAAACAATCATCGACAGAACCAGCAGCACGGTACCGAACGGCGTTGGATCGCCGTAGGCAAACAGGCCGAAGCGCAACATCCACGCCACAATACTGATCAGCATTACATTCTTAATACCGTAACGGCTCAAGAAGAATGGGATGGTCAGGATAAACAGCGTCTCGGAAATCTGCGAGATCGACATCATCACCGAGGCGTGTTCAACGATGAAGCTACCGGAGAACAGCGGGTTGTTATCGAAGCTGTGCAGGAAGGTATTACCGAACATATTGGTAATTTGCAGCTCAGCGCCCAGCATCATTGAGAAGATGAAGAAAATCGCCATGCGCTTGTTTTTAAACAGCGCGAAAGCATCCAGGCCCAGCATGGACGACCAGCTCTGGTTTTTCTGCTGGTTAGCAACCGGAATATGCGGCAGCGTCAGCGTGAACAGCGCCAAAACAACGGACAGTGTGGCACCGATATACAGCTGCATATGACTCAGCTCGAAGCCGGAGAAGCTTACTCCCCACATCGCCATAATAAAGCCGATGGTGCCCCAAATACGAATTGGCGGGAAGTCTGTAACGATATCCATCCCGGCTGACTGCAGGCGATAGTAAGAAATGGTGTTGATTAACCCCAGCGTTGGCATATAGGCCAGGGAGTTAAGCAAGATCACAAAGAACATGGCACCAGGGGTGGTGACTTCGGCTGCGGCGAACAGCGTGGCTGCGCCGACCAGGTGACAAATGGCGTACACCCATTTCGCACTGATCCATTTGTCGGCCACGATCCCTAACAGGGTAGGCATAAACACGGCGGCGATCCCCAGCGAGCTATACACTGCGCCAATGGATGCACCATCGAATTTTAGGGTGACAAACATATAGGAGCCGAGGGTAGTGAGCCAACTACCCCATAAGCAGAACTGCAGAAACGAGAGCACTTTCAGCTGCAGCTTAAGATTCATGTTAATTTCCTCACACCGTAATGCGGATGAATGTTTTAAAAGGCACATTTGCCGGGGCTTGATGATGTGATTCTATCAACGAGAGACACTCTTTTTTTGTTACCTGTGACAAATATTTGCAAACAATTTCTGATTGCAAAGCAAAAGAGTGATGGAGTTAACACTTTACCCTCTTCTGGCCCCGTTTTCCGGGGCTGGAGAGGGGATATATTAGCGGCGTCGATATGATTTTTGTGCGGAATTGACCTTGTAAAGGTATCGGCGTGATTCAGCAGACGGATGTCGGGTGGTCAGCGTTTGATAAACGTCCCCCGGGGTCATGCTGTTGATAATATTTGCGGCCTGAATTTTATCGTTCGAGAAAACGCGTAGCACGCTGCCCGCACCGCCGTTATACGCGGTGATCACCGCATAGCGACGGGAGGTTGGATTATCAATGCCGCCTAAATAGACATTATTGAGCATTGCCAGATAAGCGGTACCGGTATCAATGTTGCTGGCCGGGTCAAACAGGAAGCTACGGCTCGGCGTGCCGGAGCGCCCCTGCGAACGAAATACATCTTTCCCGGCGCTGTGTTGCACCACCTGCATCAGCCCCAGCGCATCGGCATGGCTGACCGCATACGGGTTAAATGAGGATTCGGTTTGCATGATGGCCAGAATCAGTGACTCATCGACGCCATACTTACGCGAAGCCTGACGCACCATGCCGACGTATTTATGCGCGCGCTTATCAAGGTGGTTCGGTACCAGATTGATTGTCACGCTATAGATGATGCGAATACCGTTGCTGCGGCTTTTCAGGCGCGTTTTCAGCAGATAGTCAGCGAAATTGGTGGCGCGGCCCTCCCAACGAATTGGCTGGCCAGTATTATCGACCACTTGCCCGTACAGGAACGGCTCTTTGGAAATCTTAATGTCGTCGACATCGGAATAGAGGTCGATAGACCCCGGATCATCGCCCATCAGCAATGTCTTGATAATCGCCCGACGCAGGTGTCCGGCGGGATCTGTCCCGGCTATGGTTTCGACGGTTATCGTGCCGTCATCAAAGTTGATATGGCTGCGGGTTTGATACTGATCGGTATACTTTACGTAGTCCTTTGGACCCGCAATCAGCACTTCCTTAAACCCCCACAGATTCTCAATGTTATGGGCAAATTGCCCCATCAGAATATCAAAACCGTTGGTATCCTTGACCCAGGCTTCGTTATAGGAATCGCCTTTTTTGGTCGAACTGGAACAGGAGATGAGCAACGGCGCAATAACGGCAAGCGCGAGAAATTTTTTCATCATTCCGGGAGTGCGTGTTGTGTTTGTTATTTGCAAGGACCAGATTAAATCGTAGGCCGGATAAGCACAGCGTCATCCGGCAACGGCTCTTATGACTCTGGTGTATAGCCTTCAATATGCACATCTTTGCCTTCAAACAGGAAATTGATCATCTCCTGCTCAAGCAGTTTACGGTGCTCAACGTTCATCATATTAAGCTTCTTCTCGTTAATCAGCATGGTTTGCTTATGCTGCCATTGCGCCCATGCTTCTTTAGAAATTTCGTTATAGATGCGTTTCCCCAGATCGCCCGGGTACAGCTGAAAATCCTGGCCTTCGGCTTCGCGTTGCAGGAAAGTGCAAAAAATTGTTCTGCTCATAAAAAATCCTCTCTATCGACCGGTACGTTAAACGTGTGTACCGGCACGTAATTGCTGTAACAAACGCTCCACGGGGGCCGCCAGTCCGACCGACGGCGGTTGCGCTAAGTTATACCAGAGCGCGTTGCCTTCATCCATGCATGAGCTGAACGAAGACACGGGAAGCCACATAGGCACAATATCTAAGTGGAAATGGCTAAAGGTATGGCGAAACGCATTAAGTTGGGTCAGATTATCTGCGTTAATTTGCCGTTGCGCCAGCCAGTTGCGCAGCCCGTTTTCATCGTCAAACTGCGGAAAACAGTATAAACCACCCCATAAGCCGCTGGGGGGGCGCTGCGCGAGCAATACTTCGTCATTATGCTGCATCAGTAAAAAATAGCCCGTCCGTTCCGGCAGCGTTTGTTTGGGCTTTTTACCCGGGTAAAGCGCCCAGCTTGCATTGGCGCTGGCCACACAGCCATTATCCAACGGACACAGAGAACATTTAGGCTTGGATCGCGTACAGACCATGGCGCCTAAATCCATCATCGCCTGATTAAATCGCTCAACGCCATGGGCGGGCGTCACCTGCTCGCTCAACTCCCACAGCTTCTTTTCGACCTCTTTTTTACCCGGCCAGCCGCTTACAGCATAACAGCGAGCCAGCACGCGTTTGACGTTACCGTCGAGAATCGGAAAATGCTGACCCAGAGAAAGAGAAAGGATCGCGCCTGCGGTTGAACGTCCGACGCCTGGCAGAGCAGCCACCTCATCAAAGGTTTGCGGGAATGTGCCGCCATGTAGCGTGACAACCTGCTGCGCGGCTTTATGCAGATTACGCGCTCGGGCGTAATAGCCCAGCCCGGTCCATAAATGCAGGACTTCATCCAGCGGCGCATGGGCTAAATCTGTTACCGTTGGGAAGCGCGCCATAAAACGCTCAAAATAGGGGATTACGGTCGCAACCTGGGTTTGTTGCAGCATCACCTCAGAGAGCCATACTTTGTAAGGCGTCTTGTCAATTTGCCAGGGTAGCGTTTTCCGCCCGTATTTGTCGTACCAGCTCAACACCTGAGCCGAGAATTGAGACGCTTGCATGATTACCGTTTCATTATTGCCGGGGGCAAGATTGCAGCACAGCGGCAACGGGGTGTAAACCGGAACTTTCCGCTGCTCACTTTCTTCCTTTACTTGCATCCGGCAACTAACTTTGGATAATGCCCGTTTTCAGTACTCAAACACAGCAGACTAAACTTTTATGAAGAACGACGTCATTTCACCGGAATTTGATGAAAACGGCCGCCCTCTGCGCCGGATTCGTAGTTTTGTTCGTCGCCAGGGGCGACTGACCAAAGGGCAGGAACACGCGCTGGAAAACTACTGGCCGGTGATGGGCGTTGAGTTCAGCGAAGAGCCCGTGGATTTCGCTGAACTGTTTGGTCGTGATGCGCCAGTCACTCTTGAAATTGGTTTTGGTATGGGGGCTTCGCTGGTGGCGATGGCGAAAGCGCGTCCGGAGCAAAATTTCCTCGGTATTGAGGTTCACTCCCCGGGTGTTGGCGCGTGTCTGGCTTCAGCGCATGAAGAGGGCGTCGAAAACCTGCGCGTCATGTGCCATGATGCCGTTGAAGTCCTGCATAAAATGATTCCTGACAATTCTTTATCTATGGTTCAGCTGTTTTTCCCTGACCCGTGGCATAAAGCACGTCATAATAAACGCCGTATCGTTCAGGTACCGTTTGCTGAGCACATCTTAAGCAAGCTGAAGCTGGGTGGCGTATTCCACATGGCAACCGACTGGGAAGCTTATGCGGAACACATGCTGGAAGTGATGTCCTCCATTGACGGGTATAAAAACCAGTCAGAGAGTAACGATTATGTACCGCGCCCACAATCGCGCCCGGTAACCAAATTTGAACAACGTGGTCATCGTCTTGGCCACGGCGTATGGGACTTAATGTTCGAGAGGGTGAAATAATGGCAAAGAACCGTAGCCGTCGTCTGCGTAAAAAGATGCACATCGACGAATTCCAGGAAGTAGGATTTTCGGTTGCATGGCGTTTCCCGGAAGGTACATCTGGAGAGCAGGTCGATCAAATCGTTGATGACTTTATCAATGAAGTTATTGAACCGAACAAGCTGGCTTTTGATGGCAGCGGCTATCTGGCCTGGGAAGGTTTGATCTGTCTGCAGGAAATCGGCAAATGCACCGAAGAACATCAGGCAATCGTGCGTAAGTGGCTGGAAGAGCACAAGCTCGAAGAAGTGCGTACCAGCGAACTTTTCGATATTTGGTGGGACTAAGTAGCACAGGGTCGGCAAATGCCGGCCCGATTTGTCTTGAGGGAAAGATATGATGCGCAAAACGCTGCTGGCGGCAGTTCTGACGTTTACGGCGATGGCCGCACATGCAGATTATAAGTGCAGCGTCACCCCGCGTGACGATGTGATTTTGAGCCCACAAACGGTTCAGGTGAAGGGAGAGAACGGCGACCTGGTGATTACTCAGGCCGGAGATATCACCTTCAATGGTAAACAGTACACCCTGAGCGCCGCACAGCGTGAGCAGGCCAAAGATTATCAGGCGGCGTTGCGTAGCAGCCTGCCGTGGATTGACGACGGTGCCAGAGAGCGTGTTGAGAAAGGTCGCGTAGCGCTGGATAAAATCATTGCCAAAGAAGTCGGTGAAAGCAGCAATATGCGCGGGCGTTTAACCAAGCTCGATGCGCAACTGAAAGAGCAGATGAACCGGATCATTGAGCATCGTACTGACGGTCTGACCTTCCATTATAAGGCGATTGACCAGGTTCGCACGGACGGACAGCAACTGGTGAATCAGGCGATGGGCGGTATTTTGCAGGACAGTATCAACGAAATGGGCGCCAAAGCCGTGCTGAAAGGCGGCGGTAATCCGCTGCAGGGCGTACTCGGAAGCCTCGGTGGTTTGCAGACTTCAATTCAAAATGAATGGAAGAATCAGGAACAAGACTTCCAGCAATTTGGCAAAGATGTTTGTGCCCGCGTCGTGACGCTGGAAAACGATCGTAAAACGCTGGTTAGCACTCTGAAATAATCTTCACCTCTTTTTAACGGCACAGAAACATTCTGTGCCGTTTTATTTTGTATATTTCTGTTTTTTTGATATCCATCTCTAAGAATGACAATTTGATGGAGATATAAATCTGGTTAATTGGATGGCGTCACATTATTCATCTGTGAGATAGACATAATGCTGCAAATTCAAGTAACTGGAGAAATAACATGGAGTTTTTCAAGAGAACGGCACTTGCCGCACTGGTTATGGGTTTCAGCGGCGCGGCGCTTGCACTGCCAAATATCACTATTTTAGCGACCGGTGGGACGATTGCCGGCGGTGGTGATTCCGCGACAAAATCTAACTACACTGCAGGCAAGGTCGGCGTAGAAAATCTGGTTGAAGCCGTACCTCAGTTGAAAGATATCGCCGTGGTTAAAGGCGAGCAGGTGGTGAACATCGGCTCCCAGGATATGAATGACGACGTCTGGTTAACGCTGGCGAAAAAGATTAATACCGAGTGTGATAAAACAGACGGCTTCGTGGTAACACATGGTACGGATACCATGGAAGAAACCGCCTATTTCCTCGATCTGACTGTCAAATGCAACAAGCCTGTGGTGCTGGTAGGTGCTATGCGTCCGTCTACGGGTATGAGCGCTGATGGCCCGTTCAACTTATATAACGCCGTGGTAACCGCCGCAGATAAAGCCTCTGCCAACCGCGGTGTGCTCGTGGTGATGAACGACACCGTTATGGATGGTCGCGACGTGACCAAAACCAACACTACGGATGTCGCTACCTTCAAATCCGTTAACTATGGTCCTTTGGGCTATATCCATAACGGTAAAATCGACTACCAGCGTACGCCTGCGCGTAAGCACACCACATCCACGCCGTTCGATGTTTCTAAGCTGACCGAGCTGCCGAAAGTTGGGATTGTTTATAACTACGCTAACGCCTCCGACCTGCCAGCCAAAGCATTGGTGGACGCGGGGTACGCCGGGATCGTCAGTGCGGGTGTAGGTAACGGTAACCTGTATAAAACCATTTTCGATACGCTGGCAACTGCCGCGCATAAAGGTACCGTTGTGGTGCGTTCATCCCGTGTACCAACGGGCGCCACCACCCAGGATGCTGAAGTTGATGATGCGAAGTACGGCTTTGTGGCTTCAGGCTCGCTGAATCCGCAAAAAGCCCGCGTGCTGCTGCAGCTGGCGCTGACGCAGACCAAGGATCCTAAGCAGATCCAGGAAATGTTTAATAAGTACTAATTGCATAAAAAATGCCCCAACCGTAACGTTGGGGCATTCTCCAGAGATAGCTTGTCTCTGTAACTCTTCGTATTTACATCAACCCCAGCATCTGTGGAATAAACAGAGAGATCTGTGGAATGTATATGATCATCATAAGTGCGACCAGCAATGCGGCGTAAAATGGCAGCAGGGGTTTGATCAATTGCTGAATCTTCACGCCTGAGATTGAACAACCCACAAACAATGCACTTCCTACAGGTGGTGTCAGCAAACCAATACACAGGTTGGCGACCATCATGATGCCGAAATGTACCGGATCCATACCCAGCTCTTGAGCGATTGGCAAGAAAATGGGGGTAAAGATCAGTACTGCCGGGGTCATATCCATAAAGATCCCAACAACCAGCAATACAATATTGATTAATAGTAGAATAATCAGTGGATTATCGGAAATACCCATTAATGTATCACTGATCATATAAGGAATATCGGCATTGGTCATTGCCCAGGACATGCCGACAGAGAAGCCGATCAGTAACAGTACAATAGAGGTCATCACGACTGATTCCAGGATCAGTTTTGGTAAATCACGCCATTTAACTTCCCGATAAATCAGCACCGAGAGAATGAAGGTGTAGATGACAGCAATCGCTGAGGCTTCTGTTGCGGTAAAGATCCCACCCAAAATACCGCCCATCACAATAATGACCAGTAACAGACTCGGTAGCGCATCCAGAAGCGCTTTTACTGCCTGTGCGCAGGTTGGTCTTTCCGACAGGGGATAACCACGGCGTTTGGCGATAATCGCGCATACCACCATGATAGAAAGCCCCATCAGGATCCCAGGTAAATAACCCGCCATAAACAACGAGGCAACCGAAACACCGCCGGCAGTGAGAGAAAACACAATTAACACATTTGATGGTGGGATTAACAGCCCGGTAATACAGGAGGAAACGTTAACGGCTGTAGAGAAGGTTGGATCGTATCCTTGCTTTGTCTGAATAGGATTAAGTGTACCGCCAACGGCGGCAGCAGCGGCAACGGCAGAGCCGGAAATCGAACCAAACATCATGTTTGCCAGCACGTTGACATGACCAAGTGAACCAGGAACTCGTCCAACCATCACCTGCGCCAGGTTAATTAGCCGGATGGCGATCCCACCGCTGTTCATCAGCGTACCCGCGAAGATGAAAAATGGGATAGCCAGTAGGGCAAAATTATCTAATCCATTTGCCAGGCGCTGAGAGACGGTGATAACGGCAACATCCCAGGGAAACATCAGCAGCATGGAGGCCACGGTGGCAATGCCAATAGAGAAAGAGATAGGTACGCCAATAAATACCAGAGCAAAGAAGCAGCCGAATAGGGTAAGTGCGATATAACCGTCCATCAAATTGCTCCCAGAGAAGATTTTTTCAATTGCTGAACATTTTGGTGAATAAACCACAGGGCGTAGAACATCATGACTGCGCCGCTTAGCGGCAGGATGATATACACATAGCCCATCGGTATTTGCATGGCCGCAGAAACTTGTGCCGTTGCCAGTGTTTTATTAATCAGCTTGATACCGCCAGTGACGATGACTGAGCCAGCAAAGCCGAAAATCAGCAGATTAATGAATATGCTCAACAAAGCCTGTTTACGTTTATTGATCGACATGGCCAGTAGATCGATGGACAGGTGGCGTTGGGCACCTACGGTATAGGCTGCACCTAATAATCCGACCCAGATCATTAAGAAGCGCGCCAGTTCGTCAGTTAAGGTACTGGGCTGATTGAGTACGTAGCGGCTAAAAACCTGCCAGACTACGCAGACAACCAGCGCAATCATTACGGTGACCGAAAATGTAGCAATGACGCGGTCTACCGCAAGTTTAAGGCGGTTAAATATCATCATTAGGATCCTGGTGAAACGGGGCCAGTTACTGGCCCTTAAGGTTATTGTGCAGCGTCTTCAAACTTCGCCAGCAGGGCGGCTTGTTTTGGGTCTTTTTTGAAATCATCAAACAGTGGCTGAACGGCAGCACGGAAAGGGGCTTTTTCTACTTTCACGATTTCGCCACCCATGGCTTTTGCCTGAGCACGGGTATCGGCATCGATTTTATCCCACAATTTTTGTTGATAAGCTTCGGAGTTTTTAGCAGCCTGGGCGAGTATTTGTTGTTGCTCTGGCGTCAATTTGTTCCATGTTTTGGTCGAGATAACCAGAAAATCTGGAATAGAGGCATGCTCGTCTTCGGAGAACACCTTGGCAATTTCAATATGGCGGGTTTGTACCCATGACGGGACGTTGTTCTCCGCGCCATCCACTACGCCTTGCTGCATCGCTGTATAAACTTCGCCAAAGGAAATTGGCGTAGGTGATCCCCCCATCAACTCAATCATTTTAATGGTTGTTGGGCTGGGCTGAACACGGACTTTTAGACCTTTTAGATCGTCTGGCTTGGTAATTGGCTGTTTAGCATAAAAACTACGCGTACCGGCAACATAGGCAGACAAAGCAAAGAATCCTTTCTCTTTAGTGGATTCCATAATTTCTTTACCAACCTCACCAAATACAACCTTGTTGAAATGATTTTGATCTTTAAATAAGAAAGGTAAATTATAAATAGCGTAAATATTATCAAAAGACTCTAAATCACTGGCAGAACCTTTGGTCATATCCAGCGCACCATTTTGCAATAGCTCCATTGTTTCACGAGCATTACCCATTTGGCTGCTGGGATAAATTCGCACAGTCATTTTGCCGTCGGACAGTTGTTTCACCTCTTTGGCCATCTCTTCAAAGGCCTGGTGGACAACATGGCTTCGTTCCAGGTTGTGTGCCAGTTTAAGGGTAACTTTCTCAGCAGCATTTACGCCAGCGCTAAGCAACGTCAGTAAGGACGCACAGACCAACGAGCGGGAAAAGGTTCTGATTTTCATAAGTAAGCTCCGTGCTTTAAGGTACAGTAATTGGTTGACATCTCATAATGTCCAAACTGTTTCTGTATGATAAGTCTTCATAGTTGTCAGACATCTATTCGCTATCTTAATCAGATACCTTTCACATGGCAGTAGTTTGATCTTATTTTGTGCGCTGTGTTCAATATATTTACTTTTGAGTGGGGGGGTATTTGAACAACATAAAATAATTAATGCAGGTATTGTTCAGAAATAACTTCTGATATATTCGGTTTTACCGAGTTTATGGTTTTATAGGGCGAAATAAATATGCGCCCGCAGGCGCATCGGTGATTATTCTGCGAGGAACAATTCAAGGAGGGAGTTCAAAAACAGCTTACCGTGTTGGGTAATCTGCCAGTATTCATCGCATTCACTCAGGTAGCCCAGGGCAATAGCTTCATCGATCTGTTGACGAATAACGTCTTCGGTAAGCCCGGTATATTGCGTGAACTCCGCGCGAGGCGCGGCTTCCAGTAGCCGGAAACGGTTCATAAAGAACTCGAATGGTTTATCGGCCTCGGCGACATCACGCTGACTTTCCAGATAACGCCCCTGCATGTACCCGCGCGGATGCCGCGTTTTAGTGGTGCGCAGAATGCGACCGTCAGGGAACGTGACTTTGCCATGGGCGCCACAGCCAATGCCAAGATAGTCGCCAAAACGCCAGTAATTAAGATTGTGCTGACACTGATAGCCCGGCTTCGCATAGGCTGAGGTTTCGTACTGCTGATACCCGGCGGCGGTCAGCAACTGGTGGCCTTGCTCAAAAATATCCCACAGCGCGTCGTCGTCCGGTAATACCGGCGGTCGGGACCCGAACAGCGTGTTGGGTTCGATGGTCAACTGATACCAGGAAAGATGCGGCGGATTGAGCGCGATGGCCTGCTGCAAATCACCCAGCGCCTCTTCCAGCGTCTGATCCGGTAAACCATGCATCAGGTCGAGGTTAAAGCTGCGTAGTCCCAGACCACTCGCCAGGTGCGCTGCGCGTTTGGCTTCTTCCGGCCCGTGAATACGTCCCAGACGTTCGAGCTTGGTGGAGCTAAAGCTCTGTACGCCAATCGAGATACGATTTACGCCAGCGCGTTGATAATCAACAAAGCGAGCGGCTTCCACCGTCCCGGGATTCGCCTCCATGGTGATTTCTGCATCTGCGGCCACATTCAGCCGTGCGCGCACGCCGTCGAGCAGCGTTTGCATTGCCGGGCCAGAAAGCAGGCTCGGCGTACCACCACCGATAAAAATCGTCTTTACTTCACGTCCCTGGGCGTGGGCCACCTCAGAATCGAGATCGCTCAGCAGGTGCTGAACATAGTCGTCATGAGGAACCTCGCCCTTGAGCGCATGCGAGTTAAAGTCGCAGTACGGGCATTTCTGCACGCACCACGGGATGTGAATATAAAGACTTAGCGGCGGAAGCTTAACCATTACGCAGGGCATCCAGCAGCAGCTTCAGCGCCTGCCCGCGGTGAGAAATCGCACTTTTTTCTTCGCGGGTTAGCTCTGCAGCTGTTTTTCCTTCGGACGGCACAAAAAAGATTGGGTCGTAACCAAAACCACCGTTTCCGGCCGGTTCACGGGTAATCACGCCCGGCCAGCTTCCGTGGCACACTAAAGGCGTGGGATCGTCCGCATGGCGCATATACACTAGCACGCAGTGGAATTGCGCCTGACGCTGGTCATCCGGGACATCCCGCAGGGTGTGCAGCAGTTTTTCCAGGTTCTGTCTGTCAGTCGCATCCTCACCGGAATAGCGGGCCGAATAGATGCCAGGCGCGCCGCCAAGGGCATTAACCGCCAGGCCGGAGTCATCAGCAATGGCTGGCAAACCTGTAATTTGTGCGGCATGACGCGCCTTCAGAATGGCGTTCTCAATAAACGTCAGCCCGGTCTCTTCTGCAGAATCAACACCCAGATCCGTTTGGGCAACAACATCAAGACCGAAATCACTCAGAAGAGAGGCGAGTTCACGCACTTTACCGGCATTGCCGGTCGCAAGGACAACTTTTTGCATGGGATACCTAATCAGTTAGTGCCGCAATTTCGGGCGGGATTTGTTGCGGATGAATAATTTTAACCTGTTTATGGCGGCCAAGCTCGCCCTTCTCAATGACGACCTGGCTTTTCGCTACGCGGAACTGTTTGCCGAGAAACTTCACCAGATGACTGTTGGCTTGTCCATCAACCGGTGGGGCGGTAATGGCGACTTTTAGCTCGTCGCCATGTAAACCCACAATACTGTCACGGCTGGCTTTCGGCTGAATGTAGAGCCGTAAAACCAGACCGTCATCGCAGGGTGTTACGGCACTCATAGCGCCATCCACAGCCCCGGCAGCAGTATGTTGCCTGTCGCTTGTAATACTTCCGCGATCCCCATGTTGATGACATAGAGCAGCAGAACCAGGATCATCGGAGAGAAATCGATCCCGCCCATACCTGGAAGGATACGACGAATAGGACGCAACAGTGGATCCGCCAGTTGAATCAGCACGTACTCCACCGGGCTGCGACCCTGGCTGACCCAGCTCATAATCGCCATCACCAGCAGCACCCAGAAAATCAGCAGCCCAATGGTCTTCAGGACAATGAGTACGGCGGCGATCCAGATGATCGGCTGGAACGTGACCACCTTAAACAGCACGATGGCTTTGATAAAGCTGAGAACGAGTGCAACCAATGCTGATGCGCTGTCAATTGGCCCCATCGGCGGAATAATACGGCGTAACGGGCCGATAATGGGCTGAGTGATTTTCACAATAAACTGCGAGAACGGGTTGTAGAAATCGCAGCGAGACCATTGCATCCACACGCGCAGCAGAAGCGCCATGGTATACAGCTCAATTACCGTTGAGAGCAGGAAGGTCAACGTATTCATGGTGTTCCTTAGTTTTCCTTATTTTTTAGTGTAATCACGAGCACCAAAAATGGCAGTGCCGATGCGCACCATTGTGCTACCCGCCGCGATAGCGGCATCCATATCATCAGACATCCCCAGTGAGAGCGTATCGATATTTGGGTAGCGTGTTTTCAACCCGGCAAATGCTACCGCCATTTGCTGTGCAACTTCAAACTGCCTTACATAATCTGACTCTGGCGCCGGAATAGCCATCAAACCTCGCAGGGTAATGCGCGGCAGCGCGGCGACTTCAGCGGCCAGGGCATCAAGCTCTGCCAACGGAATCCCCGACTTACTGTTCTCATCGCTGATATTAATCTGGATCAGCACATTCAGCGGCGGCAGGCCTTCTGGGCGCTGTTCGCTCAGGCGGGCAGCGATGCGCAGACGATCAATCGTATGGCACCAGTCAAAATGTTCAGCGACCAGACGACTTTTGTTGGACTGCAGCGGGCCGATAAAGTGCCACTGCAGATCGTTGACGCCTTTTTCCTGGAAGTAGCGGATTTTATCCACCCCTTCCTGAACATAGTTTTCACCGAAGGCACGCTGCCCCGCGGTAATGGCTTCTTCGATGGCGCTCGCAGGTTTGGTTTTGCTGACTGCAAGCAACATAACTTCTTCTGAAGACCGCCCGCAACGCGTCGCAGCGGCTGAGATTTTGTCCCGGACATGTGCCAGGTTATGCGCGATATCGTTCATTTTCCGAGGATGTTCATATGAATATGGAAGAAATAGTGGCCCTTAGTGTAAAGCATAACGTGTCGGATCTACACCTGTGCAATGCATGGCCTGCGCGTTGGCGCAGGCGTGGAAAAGTCGAAAGTGCGCCATTTACCGCGCCTGACGTAGATAATCTGCTGATGTGCTGGCTCAGTGAGCAACAACAGGTACAGTTGCAGGAGCAGGGGCAGATTGATTTTGCCGTTACTCTGACAGACTCCCGGCGGCTGCGCGTCAGCGCATTTGCCCATCAACAGGGAACGTCGCTGGCGTTAAGACTGCTACCGCTGGATTGTCCTCATTTAGACGATCTCCAGACCCCCACGGTCATACCTGAACTACTGCACAGTGAAAATGGATTAATTCTGGTGACGGGCGCCACCGGCAGCGGTAAATCTACGACCCTGGCGGCGATGGTGGAGTATCTTAATCAGCATAGTGAGGGACACATTCTGACGCTGGAAGATCCTATTGAATATCGCTACACCAGTCGACGTTGTCTGATTCAACAGCGGGAGGTGGGTGTACACTGCACCTCTTTTGCCGCCGGTTTGCGCGGTGCGTTACGCGAAGATCCTGACGTCATTTTGCTGGGCGAGCTGCGCGACGTGGAAACCATTCGGCTGGCATTAACGGCGGCGGAGACCGGACATCTGGTGCTGGCAACGTTACATACGCGCGGGGCGGTGCAGGCTATCGCACGGCTGGTGGATTCCTTTGCAGCAACAGAGAAAGATCCGGTGCGTAACCAGCTGGCAGACAGCCTAAAGGCGGTTCTTTCGCAAAAGCTGGAGGAGGATAAGCAGGGGGGACGCGTGGCGCTATTCGAGCTGCTCGTCAACACGCCCGCCGTGGGCAATTTGATCCGCGAAGGGAAAACACATCAGCTACCCAGCGTGATTCAAACCGGGCAGCAGACAGGTATGCAGTCGTTTGCACAAAGCAAGCAGCAGCGGCAGGCGCTGGGGCGGCTTTAGTAGCCCTGCTCGAAATAGCTTTCCAGGATAATAACGGCAGAAGCGGAGTCCACTTTGCCTTTATTCAATGCCCGATAACCGCCTTGCTCAAACAGGCCTGAGCGGGCTTCGACGGTGCTCAAACGTTCATCGTGCAGCGTTACGGTTACGCCAAAGCGACCATGAATGCGGTTAGCGAATTTACGCGCGCGCGCGGTAAGGGGCTGTTCGGTGCCATCCATGTTGAGCGGCAGGCCGACAATGATTTCATCCGGTTGCCACTCTTTCAGCAGGCGTTCAATCAAATTCCAGTCTGGCGTACCGTCCTGTGCTTTGATGGCGGGCAATGGCCTGGCCGTACCGGTAATACGCTGACCCACCGCGACGCCGATGCTTTTTGTACCAAAATCAAAAGAGAGTAATGTTCCGCTCATCATGCGTGTCCCGCCACGCCGGGCATGGTCTGAATATCTATCCCGATAAGTTTGGCTGCGTCGCGCCAGCGGTCGGCAATCGGCGTTTTAAACAGAATGTTGAGGTCGGCGGGGGCGGTGAGCCAGGCGTTATCCAGTAACTCTTGTTCCAGCTGGCCCTTTTCCCATGATGAATAGCCTAATGCCACCAGCACTTCGGACGGTTGCTCCTGCGTGCCCAGCGTTTCTAATACATCGCGGGAAGTCGTAATGATGGTGTTATCAGAGATGCGAATACTGGACGCAAAGCGCGACGGTGGGGTATGAAGAATAAATCCACGATCTTCTGCCAGCGGGCCGCCGAGCATCACGGGCTTATCCAGACGAATGGCCGGATCGCGTTCTTCTGGAGTAATCTTCAGCTTTTCCAGAATCCCTTCAATTTGTAAGTTTTCCAGAGGCTTATTGACGATAATCCCCATTGCACCGTTCTCATTGTGTTCGCAGATATACACCACGGAACGGCGGAAAATTGGATCCTGGAGAGCAGGCATGGCAATTAGAAAGTGATGCTGTAAATTCATTGTCAGAGGTTCTGTTTCCTGGTTCAAAAAAGCAACAGCGCCCAGTATGCGTACAAATACGAGCGCTGTCACTATGAGTATTGGTAGGGTCCCTTCTACCGGCGAATTTTTTTATTTTTGCAGACGAGCTTCAATAGCGTCCATCAGCATACCGGTAATCGAAACCGGGAACTCCGCTTCAATCTCGCGAATACAAGTTGGGCTGGTGACGTTAATTTCCGTCAGACGATCGCCAATGATATCCAGACCGACAAAAATCAAACCTTTCGCTTTCAGCGTTGGCCCAATGCGACGGGCGATTTCCCAGTCACTGTCGGTTAAGGGACGCGGCTCGCCACGACCACCTGCAGCCAGGTTGCCCCGGGTTTCTCCACCCTGTGGAATACGCGCCAGGCAATATGGAACAGGTTCGCCATCGACCACCAGGACGCGTTTATCGCCATCTTTAATGGCCGGCAGATAGTTCTGCGCCATGCAGTAGCGGGTACCGTGCTCAGTCAGCGTTTCCGCAATAACGCCAAGGTTCGGATCGCCTTCCTTCACGCGGAAAATAGAGGCCCCGCCCATGCCGTCCAGCGGCTTAAGTATGATGTCGCTGTGTTTTTGCCAGAAGGCTTTCAACTGCGCTTTATTACGCGTGACCAGTGTTTCCGGCGTCAGGTCGGCAAACCATGCTGTGAACAACTTTTCGTTGCAATCGCGCAGGCTCTGCGGCTTGTTGACGATCAGTGTTCCTTTCTCTTCTGCACGTTCCAGAATATAGGTTGCGTAGATGAACTCGGTATCAAACGGCGGATCCTTACGCATCAGAATAACGTCCAGGTCTGCCAACGGGAGATCCTGCTCGCTTTTGAACTCATACCATTTGTCGTAGTTCTGCTCTACGCTCAGGGTACGCGTATGGGCGCGGGCCTCACCGTTAATCAGATAAAGATCGGCCATCTCCATATAATGAATTTCGTAACCGCGAAGTTGTGCTTCCAGCAGCATAGCGAAGCTGGAATCTTTCTTGATGTTGATGCTTGCGATGGGATCCATCACGATGCCGAGCTTGATCATTGTTTTTCTCCGTTAGCCCAGATCGCCAAAACGCACCTGTAGCGCGGTAATGGCGGTGAGCGCAGTTGTCTCAGTACGCAGAACGCGAGGTCCTAACAGAATATCAGTAAACTGATACCGTGCGGTCATGGCAATTTCATCTGCCGACAACCCACCTTCCGGGCCAATCAGCAAGCGGATGCGCTCTACCGGGAGCGGCAGCGTGTTGATGCTGGCGCTGGCGCGAGGATGTAGATTGAGTTTCAGTCCTGCGTCCTGTTCTGCGCACCATGCTTCCAGATCCATTGCCGGGCGAATTTCAGGCACCCGATTACGACCGCACTGTTCGCAGGCGGCAATGGCGATTTTTTGCCACTGCTGGAGCTTCTTGTTCAGGCGTTCACTGTCCAGTTTAACGCCGCAACGCTCAGAAAAAAGTGGCGTAATGAGGCTTACACCCAGTTCGATCGATTTCTGGATAGTAAATTCCATTTTTTCACCGCGCGACATCACCTGACCCAGGTGGATATGCAACGGTGATTCCCGATCGTCGAGTTCTGCGTTAAGCACCTTCACCTCCACGCTTTTTTTACTGGCGTGGGTAATTTCGGCGTCGAATACCTGATTGCTGCCATCAAATAGCTGTAGTGGCTGGCCTGGCCCCATACGTAGTACGCGGCCGATATGGTTGGCAGCATCTTCACACAGTGAAATTTGGCTACCGGAAGCGAGTGGCTCTGGGTGATAAATGCGAGGAATGCGCATAGTTAAACATCCGCGTCATGGCCCTGGGCTGCAACAAGCCAGGGCATGGTTAAAAATATTGCCGCTAGTGTAGGTTAGCTCTTTTGCGCCTGGCAAGCGCGTTGCACATAGGGGTTATGATTCCCCTGTACCTTCGCGATGCGTTCGTCGCGCTCACACTCCCAGTCGGTGACCGGATACTGCTTATTCCAGGCGTTAAAAAGCTGGGTTTGCTGGCGGGAGAGCGTCAGGTTGTATTGGTCGCGCATATAAAAATAGGTACGCGCGATGGCGCCACGGGCGCGGGCAGGCGGTTCGGCAACTTTCTCTTTGAAATCAACCTTCATCGCGCACTGCCCATACTGGCCTTCGCCACCGTTCCACTGGCTGTACATAAAGTTTGCGCGATCGCCATTCACTTCACCTACCGCAGGCTGCAGGTTATGCATATCGCTTTCCATTTTGCGATAGACCGGATCTTTAGCGCAGTTTTTACGTCCTCCGTCCTGCCAGCACTGACGCTGATGACCAAACTGCCAGGCGGGGACAACGTGTTCCCATTCAATTCGACTGGCGCGGTTTTCGTTTTTTCGCACTTTATAGCCGCAGGATTCGAGGTCAACGACCCCTTTTTTGCCTTGCCAGTTAATTTTACAGCCACAATAGAAATCGCCAGGCGCATCGGCGTTAACTTTGACGCCCGCCGCTTTTGCCTGAGAAAAGCTGTTGATACCTTCGGCTAAAACCGGGCCTGAAAACGCAGCGGCTAACAGGGCGGCTGCAAAAGAAAGATTACGGTACATCACGAACTCCGTGTCAAAACGAGCCCGCAACGTAGCGAAAGTCATTCCTGTATGCAATCAGTTAGATCAGAAAAGTTCCTGATAATTCTGAAGATTATTCTGCAACCAGCGGTTCGCCGCAGTGAACGCAGCGGTAGGTGGCTTCACCGCGTACCACGCGGTTGTGGCGGCGGATGGTCAGTTGGTGTTCCTGACACTTACAGCGGTAAGTATAGGTCTTACGCTGCACGGATTGCAGTTCGAACTGATGCGTACGCCGGGCAGGTACGCCCAGTACGCTCTCCATCATCCATTTCCACTCTTTCCCGTGCGGCGGCACGCGGCCAAAATACTTCCACACCAGTAAATGCGCCAGTTCATGGGGCACCACTTCGTTAACGAACGCATCAACGTTCTCCATCAGCAGGACGGGATTCAGACGAATTTCGTAGGTTTGTAGCCACGCGGTGCCCGCAGCGGTTCCGCGCTGTTGGTAAACCAGCTTTGGCTCCGGGTAATTGCGTTCGAGCTTGAGATTGGCCTGAGCGAGTTTTTCCCGCAGGCTGCGCATAACGGCTTGCTGGATGGCGATAGGGAGACGGGAGGTTTTCATAACGCCAGAGGATAGTGCGACAGGGAAGGGACTGCAAGAGGAAGGCTTCCCCCCGTGGGGAGGAAGCCTTAGTGATTAGTCGTGTGCGCCAATTTCGCGCAGTTTACGGCCTTTCATCAGGTTACGTTCAATGTGTTCCAGAGAGACATTTTTCGTTTCAGGGATCAGCCACAGAGTCAGGAAGATGAACAGGACGTTCAGACCACCGTAGACCCAGAAAGTGTTGGCACTGCCCAGCGAGTTCAGCATCGTCAGGAAGGTTGCACCGACGATCATATTGGCAATCCAGTTGGTTGCAGTAGAGCAGGTGATACCGAAATCGCGGCCTTTCAGCGGTTGGATTTCAGAGCACAGCACCCAAATCAGCGGACCGGCGCTCATGGCAAAGCCAACGATAAACATCAGCAGCATCAGTACAGCGAAGTATTGTGCGGCCGCCGAGTTAATGCCCACGTGCATCATTGTACCCAGCACGCCCATACCGACGGCCATGACGATAAAGCCGAGGATCAGTGTTGGTTTACGGCCCCAGCGGTCAACCAGGCCAATGGCGATAAAGGTGGCCAGCACGTTGGTCAGACCGACAATAACCGTCCCCCACATCTGCTCGGTGGTGTTGGTGTAACCCGCCAGTTCAAAGATTTTTGGCGCGTAATACATAATGACGTTCATCCCGGTGAACTGCTGCATCACCTGCAACAGAACGCCAAGGAATACCGCGCGGCGGAAGTTGCTGTTTTCTTTAAACAGCGCCCAACCGCTCTGCTTCACCTGCAGGCTTTCACGAATTTCATCCAGCTCGCGTTTGGCTTCTGCGCTGGTATCACGCAGACGCAATAGAACACGTTCAGCATCAACAAAACGACGTTTAGCCGCAAACCAGCGTGGACTGTCTGGCAGGAAGATGACGCCAATTAGCAGCAGCAGGGCAGGGATGATGATTACGCCCAGCATCCAGCGCCATGCGCCGCTGTAGCTAAACGCCGTATCGGAAAGATACGCACCTAAAATACCGATGGTGATCATCAACTGATACATAGAGATCATGCTGCCGCGAATTTTTTCCGGGGCGATTTCAGACAGGTACAACGGCGCGGTATAAGACGCAACGCCTACCGCAAGGCCGAGCAGCACGCGGGAAACCAGCAGTACTTCAACGTTTGGCGCTGCGGCGGAGAACAGTGAACCGGCAACAAACAGAATTGCGCCGATCATCAGGCTCTTTTTGCGCCCCAGTTTGAAGGAGAGCCAACCGCTGCCGACGGCACCCACAGCAGCACCGAACATCATAGAACTCACCACCCATTCCTGAGTGTGTGGGGTAATTTGGAACTCGTCGGTGATGAATGGCAAAGCTCCAGCAATAACACCGATATCCAGGCCAAAAAGTAATCCAGCCAGGGCTGCAAGAAAGCAGACAAAAAATGTCATGGCTTTGTTGGAACGCCCCGTTTTTTTATTGTCAGGCATGATGCCCTCCGGTTGGGTAGCTAGTTTTGTTGATGTTAAGGGTAGGTGAGTACGGAGTAAAAAAATGCGAATCACATCACATTAGTGTAATCGGTTACACTAATATTTATATGGGTTATTGTTTATATATATGAAAAATAAAGCTATTTATTTTGCCGGAATAAAGTTAATTGCCTGAATTTAAGACAATGCTGAATTGTAATGTAACGACGATGCAATCATAGTCAAAAGGAGATGTTAATTGAGTTTGGATTGAAATTCTGCGGTATGTAATCGCTTTCATTTGTTGTTTAAAACAAGGGAACTTAGCATTGTTCTGGCGATGGGGTATGGAAAAGAAAAGGACATAAAAAAGACCAGCGCGAGGCTGGTCTTCATAAGCGTTGAACTGTGGGGAAATTACTTCAGACCAGCAGCTTCACGCAGCAACTGCGCCTTGTCGGTTTTTTCCCATGGGAAATGTTCGCGACCAAAGTGACCGTAAGCGGCAGTTTCTTTGTAAATCGGGTGCAGCAGATCCAGCATCTGAATCAGGCCATACGGACGCAGGTCGAAGAACTCGCGAACCAGCAGGGTCAGTTGCTCAGAAGGCACTTTTTCAGTACCGAACGTTTCTACCATGATCGAAGTCGGTTCAGCCACGCCGATTGCGTAAGAAACTTGAATCTCGCAGCGGTCAGCCAGACCTGCGGCGACAATGTTTTTCGCGACGTAACGGGCTGCATAGGCTGCGGAACGGTCAACTTTAGACGGATCCTTACCAGAGAATGCGCCGCCGCCATGGCGCGCCATGCCGCCGTAGGTATCAACGATGATTTTACGACCTGTCAGGCCACAGTCGCCCATTGGACCGCCGATAACGAAACGACCAGTTGGGTTGATGAAGAACTTGGTCGATGCGGTCAGCCATTCAGTCGGCAGTACCGGCTTGATGATCTCTTCCATAACGGCTTCTTGCAGCGATTTCTGATCGATGTCTTCAGAGTGCTGAGTCGACAGAACAACCGCATCAATACCGACGATTTTGCCATCGTCATACTGGAAGGTAACCTGACTTTTTGCATCCGGACGCAGCCAGGATAAGGTGCCGTTTTTACGCACTTCAGCCTGACGCTGCACCAGACGGTGAGCATAGGTAATCGGGGCTGGCATCAGTACATCGGTTTCATTGGTTGCATAACCAAACATCAGACCCTGGTCGCCTGCACCCTGCTCCAGCGGATCGGCACGGTCAACACCCTGGTTGATGTCCGGAGACTGTTTACCAATCGCGCTCAGTACCGCACAAGAGTTGGCGTCAAAGCCCATGTCGGAATGCACATAGCCAATTTCGCGAACCGTGTTACGGGTGATCTCTTCGATATCAACCCATGCGCTGGTGGTGATCTCACCGCCAACTAAAACCATACCGGTTTTGACGTAGGTTTCGCAGGCAACGCGTGCTTTCGGATCCTGCTCGAGGATTGCGTCCAGCACGGCATCAGAGATTTGGTCAGCGATTTTGTCAGGATGCCCTTCTGATACGGACTCGGACGTAAAAAGGTGTTTTGCCATATTTAATTTCACCTAAGGAGAATTTGGTTAGCTCAAACTGTCGAGTGGAATAGCCATGTGTAGAAGATTCTACCATGAGTCTGCAGATGACGGACACTGGCAGTCTGAGTGTTAATCGGTATAGATGGATTAACATCTGGACGGCTATTTTAGGACAGTTCTTCGTCTGATTTCCAGCTTTTTTTGATTGAGGTCGCATTGTACTGAAAATGTAACTGGAAATTTTTCCTGACGGTGCTGGCAATGTGCGTATTTATCTTTTGCTTTTTATGTTCCATATCGGTATAAAACGCGGCGCGCGGCTCATACAAAAAGCACACGACGTTTTCATCGTGTTGCCACTTCCAGCCGGGTTAAGACGTTAGCTTTGGCTTGTGGGTTCGTTCCGTCAGGAGCAACCGTGGAGGTGATACGAGATAATGAACCGTTGTATTCTGCTGAATCTGTCGCACCGTTCTGGTGTACATATGTTCCCCGCAATCTGCATCTCTGCTTTGCATACCTGTCGATGTTATATACACAAAATCATTCATGTTGCGTCGAGGCGACAAGTGAATGAGTCCCCTGAACGTACGAGTAGTACGTGACTGGGGCGAATGAGCGTAGCCAACAAAGAGGCTGCATGAAGGATGAAGTGTATACCCATCTCGGCGTATCTCAGGACTCAAGAGCCGGCTACGGTCACTAAGAACTGAACAAGGGCGCTCTTGGTAAACAAGAGTTTTCTCGTGGTTTCGCCGAACCGTCAGCATTAAGTTCGGTTACGTGTTTACATTGATATGAAAAAGAAACCGGTCGCACAGTCGGAGCGTCAGCACTATCTGCTGCAAATTCTGCCTGTATTTGGGTTGTTATCGCGTCTATGGATTGCGATAGTAGTCAACTGTTTTACACTTGTTAATAAAATTTGAGGTTCGCTATGTCTGACGACATTTCTTTGGGTTCGCCTTCGTCAGCAGGCGAACACGGTGTACTACGCTCCATGCAGGAGGTTGCAATGAGTTCCGAGGAAGCCAGCAAGATGCTGCGTACTTACAATATTGCCTGGTGGGGTAATAACTACTATGACGTCAATGAGCTGGGCCACATCAGCGTGTGCCCGGATCCGGACGTACCAGAAGCGCGCGTTGACCTTGCTGAGTTGGTGAAAGCCCGTGAAGCGCAGGGGCAGCGTCTGCCTGCATTATTCTGCTTCCCGCAGATCCTGCAACACCGTCTGCGTTCGATTAACGCGGCGTTTAAACGCGCCCGTGAATCTTATGGCTACAACGGCGACTATTTTCTCGTTTACCCGATCAAGGTCAACCAGCACCGTCGCGTGATTGAATCGCTGATCCACTCCGGTGAACCGCTAGGCCTGGAAGCTGGTTCCAAAGCTGAATTGATGGCCGTTTTGGCCCATGCCGGAATGACCCGTAGCGTGATCGTGTGTAACGGCTATAAAGACCGCGAATACATCCGTCTGGCGTTGATTGGCGAGAAAATGGGCCATAAGGTCTATCTGGTCATCGAGAAGATGTCTGAAATCGCTATCGTGCTGGATGAAGCTGAACGTCTGAATGTGGTTCCGCGTCTGGGTGTGCGTGCGCGTCTGGCGTCGCAGGGATCCGGCAAGTGGCAGTCCTCTGGCGGCGAAAAATCAAAATTCGGCCTGGCGGCAAACCAGGTGCTGCAGTTGGTGGAAATTCTGCGCGAGCGCGGTCGTCTGGACAGCATTCAGTTGCTGCACTTCCACCTCGGCTCCCAGATGGCGAACATTCGTGATATCGCCACCGGCGTACGTGAATCAGCGCGTTTCTACGTTGAGCTGCACAAGCTGGGCGTGAATATCCAGTGCTTCGACGTAGGCGGTGGTCTGGGCGTGGACTACGAAGGTACTCGTTCTCAGTCTGACTGCTCTGTTAACTACGGCCTGAACGAATACGCGAATAATATCATTTGGGCCATTGGCGATGCTTGTGAAGAGCATGGTCTGCCGCATCCGACGGTCATCACCGAGTCTGGTCGTGCGGTTACCGCGCACCATACCGTGCTGGTGTCTAACATTATCGGTGTTGAGCGTAGCGAACATACCGAAGCCACGCCGCCGGCTGACGATGCGCCGCGTGCCCTGCAAAGCATGTGGGAAACCTGGCAAGAGATGCATGAGCCGGGAACCCGTCGTTCGCTACGCGAATGGCTACACGACAGCCAGATGGATCTGCATGATATTCACGTGGGCTACTCTTCTGGCACCTTCAGCTTGCAGGAGCGTGCGTGGGCAGAGCAGCTGTATCTGAACATGTGCCATGACGTTCAGAAACAGCTCGACCCGAGCAACCGCGCGCATCGTCCCATTATCGACGAGCTGCAGGAGCGTATGGCGGATAAGATTTACGTCAACTTTTCTCTGTTCCAGTCGATGCCGGATGCATGGGGGATCGATCAGCTGTTCCCAGTACTGCCGCTCGAAGGACTGAATCAGGTGCCAGAGCGCCGTGCGGTGCTATTGGATATTACTTGTGACTCCGACGGCGCTATCGACCACTACGTCGATGGTGACGGTATTGCCACGACCATGCCGATGCCGGAATACGATCCGGAAAACCCGCCGATGCTGGGCTTCTTTATGGTGGGGGCGTACCAGGAGATCCTCGGCAACATGCACAACCTGTTCGGCGATACCGAAGCGGTTGACGTGTTCGTCTTCCCTGACGGTAGCGTGGAAGTTGAGCTTTCTGATGAAGGCGATACCGTGGCAGATATGTTGCAATACGTGCAGCTGGATCCGAACACCCTGCTGACGCAGTTCCGTGACCAGGTGAAAAACACCGATCTGGACGCTGAGCTGCAACAGCAGTTCCTCGAAGAGTTTGAAGCCGGTCTGTACGGTTATACTTATCTGGAAGATGAGTAACGATAAATGTCAGGTGGCGCTGCGCTTACCGTTCCTACGAAAGTAGGCCGGATAAGGCGAAGCCGCCATCCGGCAATCGGAATCCGCGGGGGCAGCATTTGTGGCACTCACTTGAATCCGTACAAAATAACGGCGATAATTTGCCGTAAATATGCAGTTACCAAATCAATCCCTTCCTCGTCGGGCTTAACGACGCGGAGGGGATTTTTTTTCATCGATTTTTAAAGAGGTCAGTACATGAGCACCTTAGGTCATCAATACGACAACTCCCTGGTTTCTAACGCCTTTGGTTTTTTACGTCTGCCGATGAACTTCATGCCGTACGATAGCGACGCCGACTGGGTGATCACCGGTGTACCGTTTGATATGGCAACGTCTGGTCGTGCGGGCGGGCGTCATGGTCCGGCGGCAATCCGTCAGGTTTCCACCAACCTGGCCTGGGAGCACAACCGCTTCCCGTGGAACTTCGATATGCGCGAGCGCCTGAACGTGGTGGACTGCGGCGATCTGGTTTATGCGTTCGGGGATGCGCGTGAAATGAGTGAAAAATTGCAGGCGCATGCTGAGAAGCTGCTGTCTGCCGGTAAGCGTATGCTCTCCTTTGGCGGCGACCACTTTGTCACGCTGCCGCTGCTGCGCGCGCACGCAAAGCACTTTGGTAAAATGGCGCTGGTACACTTTGATGCCCACACCGACACCTACGCGAACGGCTGCGAATTCGACCACGGCACGATGTTCTATACTGCGCCGAACGAAGGTTTGATCGATCCGAATCACTCTGTGCAGATCGGTATTCGTACCGAGTTCGACAAAGACAACGGCTTTACCGTGCTGGATGCGTGCCAGGTTAACGACCGCAGCGTTGATGACATTATCGCCCAGGTTAAGCAGATTGTCGGTGATATGCCAGTGTATCTGACTTTTGATATCGACTGCCTGGATCCGGCGTTTGCACCCGGAACCGGTACGCCAGTGATCGGCGGCCTGACTTCCGATCGTGCAATTAAACTGGTACGTGGTCTGAAAGATCTGAACATCGTCGGGATGGATGTTGTTGAAGTGGCTCCGGCCTACGACCAGTCAGAGATCACCGCACTGGCGGCTGCTACGTTAGCGTTGGAGATGCTGTATATCCAGGCGGCGAAAAAAGGCGAGTAAGCTGTTTTTTGCCGGATGGCGGCGTTTGCGCCGCCATCCGGCACTGTTAACAGATTATTTGATCCCGTCTGCGCTCATGCGATCGCGAATATGTTGCGCACGTTCTGCGGATGCCGGGTGATCGTCAAACATTGAGCTTTGGCGTCCTGCTTCCAGTTTTGCCAGTTTCTCAAAGCTGGTGGCTAAGCCGGCTGGATTGATCCCACGTTTGCGCAACAAATCATACGAGTAATCATCCGCTTCGGACTCCTGGCGCTGGGAGAACTGTGAGTTCACCAGCTTTTCGCCGATATCGCCCAATTGCGACTGCGACAGGCTGCCGACAATACCGCCAGCGGAAGCCGCTGCTGCCCGCACGGCGTTCGTACCCAGCGCAACCTGCATCCCTTTTTTCACGTGACCCAGCGCAACGTGGCCCATTTCGTGGCCGATCACCGCTTCGACTTCGTTGTCGGTCATCATATCCATCAGGCCGCTGTATACGCGGATACAGCCGTTCGCCATGGCAAAGGCATTCACATCTTTCGCCATATACACTTTGTAGTTCACCGGCTGACCGTTAATGTTATCGCCAAGCGCGGCGGCTATTTTGCCAAGACGCGTAGCGTACTCGCTGCCGCTCGGAGCGATAGTAGCCTTGCTGTCCATATCTTTACAGGCCTGATCGCTCAGCGCTTTTACCTGAGCATCGCTCAGACTGTAGGCCTGAAAAGCCTCCGCGCCCGAAGAAAGCAGCCCGTTTGAGTCCATGTTCTGGCAGCCGGTCAAAGCCGCTGCCATGCTCGTAGCAAGCAGTAAAGCGCGAATTTTCATTTTTTCTCTTCCGCACAAGGTCAGGATTATTCTAAAAAATGCGTCGTTTACAGGTGAACCGACGCTCGGCCTAAGTATAAAGAAAAGAACAATAAGCGGGCGAGAAGATTGCGCAACTTTCACGCATGATCCAGAGATTTCTGAAGCGGTAAAAGGATGCTCCATGTACATGACACGCGGCTTGGGTTACATTGTTGGCACTTTTTTCCGGCGTAGCCCAAAACGCGCTGTCGTCAAGTCGTTTAGGGCGTGGCCTTCATTATCCGATCTGGAGTCAAAATGTCCTCACGTAAAGAGCTTGCCAATGCTATTCGTGCGCTGAGCATGGACGCAGTACAGAAAGCCAAATCCGGTCACCCGGGTGCCCCGATGGGTATGGCTGACATTGCCGAAGTCCTGTGGCGTGATTTCCTGAACCACAACCCGACTAACCCGTCCTGGGCTGACCGTGACCGCTTCGTGCTGTCTAACGGCCACGGCTCAATGCTGATTTACAGCCTGCTGCACCTCACCGGCTACGATCTGCCGATGTCCGAGCTGCAGAACTTCCGTCAGCTGCACTCCAAAACGCCGGGCCACCCGGAAGTGGGCTACACCGCGGGTGTTGAAACCACGACCGGTCCTCTGGGTCAGGGCATTGCGAATGCAGTGGGTATGGCTATCGCTGAAAAAACGCTGGCGGCGCAGTTTAACCGTCCTGGTCACGACATCGTTGATCACTTCACTTATGCTTTCATGGGCGACGGCTGCATGATGGAAGGTATCTCTCACGAGGTATGTTCCCTGGCCGGTACGCTGAAGCTGGGTAAACTGGTTGCGTTCTATGATGACAACGGCATCTCTATCGATGGTCACGTTGAAGGCTGGTTCACCGATGACACCGCGAAGCGTTTCGAAGCTTACGGCTGGCACGTGGTTCGTGGCGTAGATGGTCATGATGCTGACGCGATTAAACGCGCAGTTGAAGAAGCTCGCGCAGTAACCGACAAACCATCCCTGCTGATGTGCAAAACCATCATCGGTTTCGGTTCCCCGAACAAAGCCGGTACTCACGACTCTCACGGTGCGCCGCTGGGTGATGCAGAAATCGCGCTGACCCGTGAACAGCTGGGCTGGAAATACGCGCCGTTCGAAATCCCGTCTGAAATCTACGCGCAGTGGGATGCGAAAGAAGCCGGCCAGGCAAAAGAAGCCGCATGGAACGAGAAGTTCGCTGCTTATGCCAAAGCTTTCCCGCAGGAAGCTGCTGAATTCACCCGTCGTATGAAAGGTGAAATGCCGTCTGATTTCGACGCGAAAGCCAACGAGTTCATTGCTAAGCTGCAGGCTAACCCGGCGAAAATCGCCAGCCGTAAAGCGTCTCAGAACGCGATTGAAGCCTTCGGTCCATGGCTTCCTGAATTCCTCGGCGGCTCCGCTGACCTCGCGCCATCTAACCTGACTCTGTGGTCTGGTTCTAAGGCCATCAACGAAGATACCGCCGGTAACTACATCCATTACGGTGTACGTGAATTCGGTATGACCGCTATCGCAAACGGCATTTCCCTGCACGGTGGTTTCCTGCCGTACACCTCCACCTTCCTGATGTTCGTGGAATATGCTCGTAACGCGGTGCGTATGGCTGCGCTGATGAAACAGCGTCAGGTGATGGTCTACACCCACGACTCCATCGGTCTGGGTGAAGATGGCCCGACTCACCAGCCGGTAGAGCAGGTTGCTTCTCTGCGTGTGACTCCGAACATGAGCACATGGCGTCCGTGTGATCAGGTTGAATCCGCAGTGGCGTGGAAATACGGCGTTGAGCGTCAGGACGGCCCGACCGCGCTGATCCTCTCCCGCCAGAACCTGGCACAGCAGGAACGTACCGCAGAGCAACTGGCGAATATCGCTCGCGGTGGCTACGTGCTGAAAGATTGCGCGGGCCAGCCGGAGCTGATCTTCATCGCCACCGGTTCTGAAGTTGAACTGGCTGTTGCGGCATGGGAGAAACTGACTGCCGAAGGTGTGAAGGCGCGTGTGGTCTCCATGCCGTCTACCGATGCGTTCGACAAACAGGATGCCGCCTACCGCGAATCCGTACTGCCGAAAGCCGTTTCTGCTCGCGTCGCTATCGAGGCTGGCATTGCGGACTACTGGTTCAAATACGTGGGTCTGAACGGTGCCATCGTCGGGATGACTACTTTTGGTGAGTCTGCACCGGCAGAACTGCTGTTTGAAGAATTCGGCTTCACCGTAGACAACGTGGTCGCGAAAGCAAAAGAACTGCTGTAACTTCGATTGCAGGTGAAAACGGGTCGCTCAGGCGGCCCGTTTTTTAATCGGATTAAATTTAATTTCCCCTGTGCAACTCCCCGTTGTGGATCTGAGTCACAAATATGATATTTAGTGTTATTTGGAATTTGTAATGCATATCACATAATTAATGTTGCATTTTGTTTTTCTATTCTCAACCAACTGTTTTTAAAGGCTTCACAAAAAGACATTCCGCGCTGCACGTATTTTCCCCCTCGATTGATTTCATTTTGCCGTACGCGTATTTTATTTTTAACGTTAACTCGTACCCTAAAAATAAAATAAGGAAAATGTATGCGGCTGATTGATTACTTTCCCGAATCATCTATTTCAATAAAAGATTCAGCAAAGAACTGGCAGGAGGCAATTGACTTTTCTATGTCGTCCTTGCTCGCCAATCATTATGTCAATTCAAATTATATTCAGGCGATCAAAGACTCAACGATTAACAATGGTCCTTATTATATTTTAGCGCCTGGTGTCGCCATGCCACACGCTCGTCCGGAATGTGGTGCGTTAAAAACCGGAATGTCATTAACGCTTCTCAAACAGGAAGTGAAATTTTCCGAAGAAGATGAAGGCATCAGATTATTAATCGGATTGTCGGCGGCAAATGCTGACTCTCACATTGGCGCTATTCAGGCTTTAAGTGAATTATTATGTGAAGAGGAAGCGCTAACCGCTTTGTTAGCGGCTAAATCAGAAAAACAACTGGCGGATATTATCGCCTTCGCATAATTCATCGTTTCCTTTCAGGATATTATTATGGAAAACAAGTCTGCTCGTGCCAAAGTCCAGGCTTTTGGTGGGTTTTTGACTGCAATGGTCATTCCCAACATCGGCGCATTTATTGCCTGGGGTTTTATAACCGCATTGTTTATTCCTACTGGTTGGATGCCGAATGAGCATTTCGCCAAAATTGTCGGCCCGATGATTACTTATTTACTGCCCGTCATGATTGGCTCCACCGGTGGGCATCTGGTTGGCGGGAAACGTGGCGCGGTAATGGGAGGCATTGGTTCTATTGGCGTTATTGTTGGCGCGGATATCCCGATGTTCCTTGGCGCGATGGTGATGGGGCCGCTTGGCGGTTGGGTGATTAAGCATATCGACCGCCTGCTGGAAAAACGCATCCCCGCTGGTTTCGAGATGGTTATCAATAACTTCTCTCTGGGTATTGCGGGAATGCTCTTATGTTTGCTGGGATTCGAAGTTATTGGCCCGGCGGTTCTCATTGCCAACAATTTTGTGAAGGAGTGTATTGAAGCGTTGGTTCATGCGGGTTACCTGCCGTTGCTATCTGTAATCAATGAGCCCGCGAAAATCCTCTTTTTGAATAATGCTATCGATCAGGGCGTCTATTATCCGTTGGGAATGCAGCAAGCTTCTGAAACGGGAAAATCGATTTTCTTCATGGTGGCATCCAACCCTGGGCCGGGGTTAGGCCTGTTACTCAGCTTTGCCATTTTTGGTAAAGGGATGAGTAAAAAATCCGCGCCAGGCGCCATGATTATCCACTTCCTTGGTGGTATTCATGAACTGTATTTCCCGTATGTGCTGATGAAGCCTTTAACCCTGATTGCGATGATTGCCGGGGGAATGAGCGGGACGTGGGTATTCCACCTGTTGGACGGTGGGTTGGTTGCAGGGCCGAGCCCAGGATCAATATTTGCCTATCTGGCATTAACGCCAAAAGGTTCTTTCCTCGCGACCATTGCAGGCGTTACAGCGGGAACCATTGTTACTTTTGTGATTACCTCTGTAATCCTGAAAATGGAAAAGAGTGTAGAAACAGAAACTGAAGATGACTTCGCTGAATCAGCCAGAACCGTCAAGGCGATGAAACAGGAAGGAAAGTTCTCTTATAAAAATATTAAACGCGTTGCTTTCGTCTGTGATGCGGGAATGGGTTCCAGCGCGATGGGGGCTACAACGTTTCGTAAGCGTCTGGAGAAAGCGGGATTGAATATTAATGTAACGCACTATGCTATCGAAAACGTTCCGCAAGATGCAGATATTATTGTAACCCATGCCAGTCTTGAAGGTCGTGTTAAACGTGTGAGTGAAAAGCCATTAGTGCTGATTAAAAACTATATTGGTGATCCTCTGTTGGACGATTTATTTAAACGCATTACTGCGAACTAGCCTTCTTCTATTTTTGGAGTAAGTATGAAAACGAAAGTGGCTGCCATATATGGTAAGCAGGATATTCGGATCCGTGAATTTGAGTTGCCTGCAATTACAGATAACGAATTGTTAGTAAACGTAATATCCGATAGCGTTTGTTTATCCACCTGGAAAGCGGCGGCTTTGGGGAGCGAGCATAAACGCGTGCCGGACGATCTGGAAAATCATCCGGTTATTACCGGACATGAATGTGCAGGTATCATTGTTGAGGTAGGAAAAAACCTGACGGATAAATATAAGAAAGGTCAGCGTTTTGTGTTGCAACCCGCGATGGGATTGCCAAGTGGATATTCCGCGGGATACAGCTACGAATATTTTGGCGGTAATGCGACATATATGATTATCCCGGAGGTGGCGATTAATCTGGGATGCGTTTTACCTTACCACGGCTCTTATTTTGCCGCCGCCTCATTGGCAGAACCAATGTGCTGCATTATTGGCGCGTATAACGCGAATTTTCACACCACACCTTACGTTTATGAGCATCGCATGGGGATTAAGCCAGGCGGAAGCATTGCGCTTCTGGCCTGCGCCGGGCCGATGGGCATCGGCGCAATTGATTATGCCATTAACGGCAGTATTCAGCCGTCACGTGTGGTGGTGGTCGATATTGATGAAGCACGACTTGCGCAGGCTAAAAAACTGTTGCCGGTTGAGCTGGCGGCAGAAAAAGGGATTGAACTTATCTATGTGAATACGACCGGCATGGATTCTCCGACCACGATGCTGCGTGCGTTAACTCATGACGCAGGTTTTGATGATGTCTTTGTGTATGCGGCAGTACCTGCAGTCATTGAAATGGCCGATGATTTACTCGCGGAAGATGGCTGCCTGAATTTCTTTGCTGGTCCGACGGACAGCAACTTTAAAGTGCCGTTTAATTTTTACAACGTGCACTACAACAGCACTCACGTTGTCGGAACCTCTGGTGGATCAACGGATGATATGAAGGAGGCTATTGCGCTCAGTGCAACCGGCCAGCTACAACCCTCGTTTATGGTGACGCACATTGGCGGCCTTGATGCGGTTCCGGAAACCGTATTGAATTTACCGGCAATTCCTGGCGGTAAAAAGCTGATATATAACGGCGTAACCATGCCGCTAACCGCCATTGCTGATTTTGCCGAGAAAGGGAAAACTGACCCATTATTCAAAGAGCTGGCGCTGCTGGTGGAGGAAACGCACGGCATCTGGAACGAAAAGGCAGAAAAATACCTGCTGGCACACTTCGGCGTTGATATCGGGGAGGCGGCGATATGATGTCGCTGGCATGGCCGCTATTTCGTATCACGGAGCAGGCTGCGCTGGCAGCCTGGCCGCAAACCGGGTGCGGCGATAAAAACAAGATTGATGGTCTGGCCGTGACGGCAATGCGCGAAGCATTGAACAGTGTTGCCATCCGCGGACGAATCGTCATTGGCGAAGGGGAGATTGATCGCGCCCCGATGCTGTGGATTGGTGAGGAAGTGGGAACAGGCGCTGGACCTGAGGTCGATATTGCCGTCGATCCTATTGAAGGCACGCGAATGGTGGCGATGGGGCAATGCAATGCGCTGGCTGTCATGGCGTTTGCCCCTCGCGGCAGTTTGTTACACGCCCCTGATATGTACATGAAAAAACTGGTTGTTAATCGGTATGCAAAAGGGGCGATTAATCTGGCGCTGCCGTTGGCAGACAATCTGCGCAATGTGGCTGAGGTGTTGGACAAACCGCTGGAGCGACTGCGGATGGTGACGCTGGATAAACCGCGTCTTCAACCGGCGATTGCCGAAGCGACAAGACTTGGCGTCAAAGTCTTTGCGCTGCCCGACGGCGATGTAGCCGCAAGCGTGTTGGCCTGTATGCAGGAAAATCCCTATGACCTGATGTATACCATTGGGGGGGCACCTGAAGGGGTTATTTCAGCTTGTGCAGTTAAAGCGCTGGGGGGCGACATGCAGGCTGAACTGATTGATTTTTGCGCGGCGAAAGGAGATAGCGCAGATAATCGTCTGATTGCGGCACAGGAACGTCAGCGCTGCATGGAAATGGGCGTCGAGATTAACCGTATCTATGCGCTCGACGAACTGGTAGGGGGAAATAAGATCCTCTTCAGCGCGACGGGGGTCACGGGCGGCGATCTTGTGAAAGGGATCCAACAGGTTGCGAATGGTGTGCGCACGCAAACTTTACTGATCGGCGGCGCGGATCGAACGTGTAATATAATAGACTCTCTGCATTCATGGTGATTTATCGGATAACTAATGACGACGCTGACAGAAGACGATGTGCTTGAGCAACTGGATGCTCAAAATAATTTACTTTCGTTTATGACGACGGCACATAACATTTTGCTCCAGGGCATTAAGCGCTTTCTGCCGTCGCTGTTCGTTAATAACGATGAAGAGATCGTGGAATATGCAGTGAAGCCGTTGCTCGCTCAGAGTGGACCGCTTGACGATATCGACGTTGCGTTACGTCTGATTTATGCGCTGGGAAAAATGGATAAATGGCTTTATGCCGACATCACCCATTTTTCCCAGTTTTATCAGTACCTGAACGAGCAGGATAATATTCCCGGTTTTGCCGATGACATCACCTGGGATTTTGTCAGCAACGTGAACAGTATTACCCGCAACGCAACGCTGTACGGCGCGCTGGAGTCAATGAAATTTGCCGACTTTGCTGCGTGGTCCGAGGTGCGCTTTAGCGCAATGGTCAAGACGGCAATGACGCTGGCGGTGACGGCGATTTTAAAGGAATTAACGCCGTGAAAATCGAACTAACGGTGAATGGGCTCCAGGTTGAAGCACATTACCATGATGATGAGATAGAGAACGTCCACAAACCGTTATTACAGCAACTGGCAAAAATACAGGCCGCTAATCCGCAGCGACGTACGATAGTTTTTCTCTGCGCGCCACCGGGTACGGGTAAATCGACGCTGACTACCTTCTGGGAATATCTCTGCGCTCAGGATCCTTGTCTGCCGGAGATCCAGACGCTGCCGATGGATGGCTTCCATCACTACAACAGCTGGCTGGATGCCCATAACCTGCGGGCATACAAAGGTGCGCCGGAAACCTTTGATGTGGATAAGCTTGCGCAGAATCTACGCCAGATAAGGGAAGGGGAAGGCTTCTGGCCGCAATACGATAGGCAAAAGCACGATCCGGTCGAAGAGGCCATACGGGTGACTGCGCCGATGGTGATTGTGGAGGGAAACTGGTTATTGCGCAATGATGACAGATGGCGAGCGTTAGCCGAGTTTTGTGATTACTCGTTGTTTATTCGCGCTCCAGCCAATGCGCTGCGTACGCGACTGGTAGGCCGTAAACTGGCTGGCGGACTCTCACAAGCTGACGCTGAGGCATTTTATGAGCGTACCGACGGACCGAATGTTCGTCGGGTGCTGGAAGATAGCCTGCCAGCAGATCTTATGCTGGAGATGTCGCTTGAGGGCGCATATCGGACGGCGTGAGATTTTTGTTGTGTAGCCGTACTACGCGCGAAAAATGGCGCTGCGTAAATGCAGCGTCATGACTGATCGCTACAACGCTGGCACCACGCGCACGACACACTGCCAGCCAGTTTTCGAAGACGCCAAGCCAGTGCGCATCAAAGTCCCGGCTGGGCTCATCCAGCAGTAGAATAGTGGGGGCGAGGGCTTCCAGGCTGGCGACGGCAACCATGCGTCGTTGTGCAGTATGCAGATCGAGCGGGTGCACGCCGGCGACATCCTCTAACTGACATAATCGCAGCGCCGCCATTGTGCGTTGCGCAATTTCAGTCGCCGGAAGCTTCTGTAGCCGTAATCCGAATGCGACTTCCTCTGCAACCTTGCTGTGAAAAATTTGATTCTCCGCCTCCTGAAACAATACGCCGAGCACCCTGGCACGCTCCCGATTTTTCAGTTGCGCAATCGCGCGATTCTGCACGGTTATTGTGCCGGATGAAGGCGTCAGTAGCCCGGCCATGATGCGCAGAAGCGTGGATTTTCCTGCCCCATTATCGCCCGTTAGCGCCAGCCATTCACCCTCCTGGAGTTCCAGCGAAATATTGTGTAAGCAGTCATCGGCGGCGTTCGGCCAGCGAAAACTGACCTGGTCTAGCGTTAGCATAGTGGTGACAATGCTCCGTCGCGCAGCTGCCATGCCTGCTGGCAGTAGCTGAGAAAAGGTGAAGGGTTGCGTTCGAAAAGTATTACCAAAGCATGTCGTTCCTGTGCCCATTGTTGCAGTCGCGCCAGCAGCATTGCCGTGGCTTGCGCCGTCAGGCGGCTGAACGCTTCATCCAGAATCAATATTTTCGGCTGCATGGCGAGTGCGCTGGCAATGACTACCCGTTGGGTTTCCCCGCCGGAAAGGGTACCGGGATGACGATGGCGCAGGGGCTGACATTCTGTCAGCGTCAGGGCGGCATCTATGCGCTGCATAATTTCAACCTCAGTAAGGCAGAGATTTTCCGGGCCAAATGCCACTTCTTCCTCCACGCTGAAAGTACAACCTGAAAGCTGCAGGTAAGGTGACTGCTGCACAAGCTGGATGGTACTCGACTGCTCGACCAGCGACAGTTGCCCGATGGGATTACCCAGGAGCGTGCCTGTGCCTTCAATATCTCCCGGAAGGAAATCGGGGTACCAGCCAGCCATCAGCTGCGCCAGTGTGCTTTTCCCGCTGCCGTTCTCGCCAAAAACAGCCACCATACCCGGTCTGGCGTAATGGAAGTCGTAACAGACGGATGGCCGCATAGCGTGCGTTGGAATATAGCGAAACTGCTCTAACGTAACCATATCCAGACTCCGGTCTCAACCGCCATCAGAACTGCCATGCCGTAGCGGGCCAGACGTTGTAAGGTGCTGTCTGGCGGCGCCCAAAGCGTGGTGCGAGTGCGATGCAGGCGAAATCCCCGCATATCGAGCGCTGCACCGCGAACGGCCAGGTCATTGAGCGCGTTATGGGTAAGCGGCACAATCAATGCCGGCATGGCGCGTAAACGCTGGTACCAGGACTCATCCAGCGGTACGCCGCGTGCGCGCTGAGCCTCATGAATTATTGCCAGCTGTCGTTTGAGTTGTTCAACCACCAGCAGCGGGCCAGCAAACAGGTAGGCAACGCCTGGTGGCAGACGGGAAGCGAACAGGGCACGCATAAAGCGCGAAACCGGTACGTACTGCATCCATATCTGCGATGTCGACACAATGGCCAGGATCCTCAGCCAGAGCGTAACGGCATTGGCCCAGCGCTCTGGCGTGCGTGGCTGTCCGCTAATCCACTCGGTAAGCCATCCGCCGTGTACCAGCCATAGCCCCAGCCCTAAGGGGATCATCAGCCAAAGTACGTATTTCACTCGCGACCGCGTAGCCTTCATACATAACAAACTGACGAACGTCGCGGCGCCGTACAAGCTGAGCGGCACTCCGGCTGGCAGCAGGAGCGTGGAGCAGGCGGCAAGCGCCCACAGAGTTAACGACGTAAACGGATGCATTTAGCGCACGGCAGACATCGTAGGGAAATGACGCGTGGTGCGCAGCGGAAGTTGTCGCAGCAGCACCCAGACGATGATTGCCGTGAGGATTTTATCGACCAGATTCGCACCGATGACGGTGATGGCGACGGACTCCACCAGGTTCTGACCGACCGAGTGCATCCAGGCAACAAAAAGATCGGCACCGCTGCCAGTGACGCCGCCAAACAGGGTCGTGCGAATCGGCACGGCAACGAGGGTCACGGCAAGTGTGATGATCACGCCGCTGACCACGACTTTGGGTAAGGTGCGAAACCATCCAGCCCGTGCCAGCCAACCGGCAACCAGTCCAATAACCATCGCCACAGGCGCGAAGGCGGCGGCAATAGGATCGGTCAAAAGCCCCCACAACAGGTTAGTGAGTAATCCGGTTAGCATCCCCACGACCGGGCCTAACAGCACCGCGCTGATCAACGTGCCAATCGAGTCGAGAAAAATAGGCAATTTCAACATGCTGATGAGTTGCCCGCCGACCATGTTGATGGCGATAGCAATGACAATAAGTACCAGAGACTGGCTGGAAAATTGGCGACGCGCCATAGAAAACCTCGAATAAGTGAAGCGTTAGCGGGATGAAATAACCAGTTCGTCATAACCGGAGACGGCGCAGGGCTGTCGGCTGAATGCCAGAGACGCCAACTCGCCAATCACCAGTTCCAGCGTGGTTCGCACGGTACAACCCGGCATCATGTGTCCGCCCAGCATCGCGCCGTGCTGGTCGGCAATCGCCAGATGGAGATGCTCGCCGGTAAGTTCCAGCGTGCCGTTCAGAGAGATAATTTCCCACGTCCCCGTGTGTAAGGTGGTTTCTTCACATCCGGCGAAGCGCAGAGCAACGTTGGTCAAACTGCCGGTGCAACCCGCTATCCAGGCTGCCTGTAGTTGATGTTGCTGGATAAACGCATGTAGCGCTGAAAAGACTTCCTCGCCGGGTAGTAAACGCAGCGCATGAAAGCGAGCTTCAGATGGTTGGGAATAGAATGTTGTCATAGTTGAGGAACTCCGAGACTCGGACGTAGCGCTGATAATATAGACGCGGGTTAAGGCGCTTTCTGATATAAATCAGGATTTGTGACATGGCAATGAAATAATCTTGCTACGGTTATTCGTAATTCTGGAATATGGAATAAAAGTCGCGTTGAAGAACGTTAAAATGTGACGTAAGTCAGATAACTGTGTTCTGTTGCTGGACAATCATTCCTTTTATTCCGCGTTTCGCTTATTCTAGCTGAAGCGTTTCAGTCGATTAAATGTTCGACAATTAACCAATTAGTCGCAGTTTGCGACAGGTAAGGTTTCCCTGAGCGATTTGCTGCATTACTCTGTCTGCCACATCGTTTCTGAGAAATCCTTGCAGGAGACCTATGACCGTACGCGTAGCGATTAATGGTTTCGGTCGCATCGGACGCAACGTGGTTCGTGCTTTGTATGAATCCGGGCGTCGGGCGGAAATCACCGTGGTGGCAATCAACGAACTGGCGGATGCTGCAGGCATGGCGCATTTGTTGAAATATGACACCAGCCATGGGCGTTTTGCCTGGGATGTTCGTCAGGAACGAGACCAGCTCATCGTTGGCGATGATGCGATCCGCATTCTGCATGAGCGAACGCTCGATGCGCTTCCATGGCGCGAACTGGGTGTCGACGTTGTGCTGGATTGTACGGGGGTCTTCGGCAGTCGCGAACACGGAGAGGCGCATATTGCCGCCGGCGCAAAGAAAGTGCTCTTTTCACATCCTGGTAGTCACGACATCGACGCAACCGTTGTGTTTGGCGTTAATCAGGATCAGCTGCGCGCTGAGCACCGGATCGTTTCCAATGCCTCCTGCACCACGAATTGTATAATACCCGTCATTAAATTGCTGGATGATGCTTACGGCATTGAGTCTGGTACCGTCACCACGATCCACTCCGCGATGCACGATCAGCAGGTTATTGATGCTTATCATCCTGACTTGCGTCGCACACGAGCGGCCAGTCAGTCGATCATTCCGGTTGATACTAAACTGGCGGCGGGCATCACGAGAATTTTCCCGCAGTTTAACGATCGTTTTGAAGCGATTGCGGTGCGTGTACCAACCATAAATGTGACGGCGATCGACTTAAGCGTGACGGTGAAAAAACCAGTAAAAGCCAGTGAAGTCAACCAGTTGCTGCAAAAAGCAGCACAGGGTGCATTTCATGGTATAGTTGACTATACGGAATTACCGTTGGTCTCTGTAGATTTTAACCACGACCCGCACAGCGCCATCGTTGATGGTACGCAAACGCGCGTGAGTGGCGCTCACCTGATCAAAACGCTGGTCTGGTGTGATAATGAATGGGGCTTTGCTAACCGTATGCTCGACACGACGTTAGCGATGGCTGCTATTGGTTTCAGGCTCGACGCTTGAGCGTCGACAAAACTTTATGAATCAACGAGAGGATTCACCATGTCTGTAATTAAGATGACCGATCTGGATCTGGCTGGTAAACGCGTTTTTATCCGTGCGGACCTGAACGTACCAGTTAAAGAAGGGAAAGTAACCAGCGATGCACGTATTCGTGCTTCCCTGCCGACCATCGAACTGGCCCTGAAACAGGGTGCTAAAGTGATGGTAACTTCCCACCTGGGTCGTCCTACCGAAGGCGAGTACAACGAAGAATTCTCTCTGCTGCCGGTTGTTAACTACCTGAAAGACAAACTGTCTGCTCCGGTTCGCCTGGTAAAAGATTACCTGGACGGCGTTGAAGTCGCTGCCGGTGAACTGGTTGTTCTGGAAAACGTTCGCTTTAACAAAGGCGAGAAGAAAGACGACGAAGCACTGTCCAAAAAATATGCTGCTCTGTGCGACGTATTCGTTATGGACGCTTTCGGTACTGCTCACCGTGCGCAGGCGTCTACTCACGGTATCGGTAAATTCGCCGATGTAGCTTGTGCAGGTCCGCTGTTGGCTGCCGAGCTGGATGCACTGGGTAAAGCGCTGAAAGAACCTGCTCGTCCGATGGTTGCTATCGTTGGTGGTTCTAAAGTTTCTACCAAACTGACCGTTCTGGACTCCCTGTCAAAAATCGCTGACCAGCTGATTGTTGGCGGTGGTATCGCGAACACCTTCGTTGCTGCTCAAGGCCACAACGTGGGCAAATCTCTGTACGAAGCAGATCTCGTTGACGAAGCTAAGCGTCTGCTGACCACTTGCGACATTCCGGTTCCGACCGACGTTCGCGTAGCGACTGAATTCTCTGAAACCGCACCGGCTACTCTGAAATCCGTTAGCGACGTTAAAGAAGACGAACAGATCCTGGACATCGGCGACGCTTCTGCACAGCAGTTGGCTGACATCCTGAAGAATGCGAAAACCATTCTGTGGAACGGCCCGGTTGGCGTGTTCGAATTCCCGAACTTCCGCAAAGGTACTGAAATCGTTGCTAATGCCATCGCAGACAGCGAAGCGTTCTCTATCGCAGGCGGTGGTGACACCCTGGCAGCAATCGACCTGTTCGGCATTGCTGACAAAATCTCCTACATCTCTACTGGCGGCGGCGCATTCCTCGAATTCGTCGAAGGTAAAGTACTGCCAGCAGTAGCCATGCTCGAAGAGCGTGCTAAAAAGTAAGAATTTAATGGGCAGGGAAACCTGCCCTTATTTTAGCGCGCTTTAGGGCGCGCGCCCTTTCCAAGGCCGAAGATACAGGACTCGTAAAATGTCTAAAATTTTTGATTTCGTAAAACCAGGCGTAATCACTGGTGATGACGTACAGAAAGTTTTCCAGGTAGCTAAAGAAAACAACTTTGCTCTGCCAGCTGTTAACTGCGTGGGTACCGACTCCATCAACGCCGTTTTGGAAACTGCTGCAAAAGTTAAAGCGCCGGTAATCGTACAATTCTCCAACGGTGGTGCTTCTTTCATCGCGGGTAAAGGCGTGAAGTCCGACATTCCTCAGGGTGCTGCAATCCTGGGTGCTATCTCTGGCGCGCATCACGTTCACCAGATGGCTGAGCACTACGGTGTTCCGGTTATCCTGCACACTGACCACTGCGCGAAGAAACTGCTGCCGTGGATCGACGGTCTGCTGGACGCGGGTGAAAAACACTTCGCAGCAACCGGCAAACCGCTGTTCTCTTCTCATATGATCGACCTGTCTGAAGAGTCTCTGGAAGAGAACATCGAAATCTGCTCCAAATATCTGGCACGCATGTCCAAAATGGGCATGACTCTGGAAATCGAACTGGGTTGCACCGGTGGTGAAGAAGACGGTGTGGATAACAGCCACATGGACGCTTCTGCACTGTACACCCAGCCGGAAGACGTTGATTACGCGTACACTGAGCTGAGCAAAATCAGCCCGCGTTTCACCATCGCTGCGTCCTTCGGTAACGTACACGGCGTTTACAAGCCGGGTAACGTCGTTCTGACCCCGACCATCCTGCGCGATTCTCAGGACTATGTTTCTAAGAAACATAACCTGTCGCACAACAGCCTGAACTTCGTCTTCCACGGCGGTTCCGGTTCTACTGCTCAGGAAATTAAAGACTCCGTAAGCTACGGCGTAGTGAAAATGAACATCGACACCGATACCCAATGGGCTACCTGGGAAGGCGTTCTGAACTACTACAAAGCAAACGAAGCTTACCTGCAGGGCCAGTTGGGCAACCCGAAAGGCGAAGATCAGCCGAACAAGAAATACTACGATCCGCGCGTATGGCTGCGTGCTGGTCAGGCAACCATGATCACCCGTCTGGAACAGGCTTTCAAAGAACTGAACGCGGTTGACGTTCTGTAATTCAGTCTGCTGATGACAACAAAAAGGCTTCCGCTGGGAAGCCTTTTTGTTCTTCGCGGTTTACTGTGTCACGCAAGTGCCTTTTTCTCCGGCCAGAATCTGCGGAGCATCTTTCAGAGCGCCGATAAATGCCGCGTTGCCGGTCTGTTTGACAAATTGCATCACCGCCGCCGCTTTAGGCCCCATCGCACCATCAGGTGCAGCAAATGGCGTAAGTTCCTCAACGGTAGCATGTCGTAGTGCACGTGCTTGCGGAGTTCCCCAGTTTTCATACACGGCATCGGCGTCTGTCAGGATCAGCAGATGGTCGGCGTTGATGGATTGTGCCAGAACGGCAGCAGTCAAATCCTTATCAATGACGGCTTCGGTTCCTTGGTAACCATCACCCTGTGCAATAACCGGAATGCCGCCGCCGCCACAGCAAACCACAGTATGTCCCGCATCCATCAGCGTACGGATGGCGTCGCTATCGAGAATTTTCAGCGGAGTTGGTGAGGGAACCACGCGGCGAATATATTGCCCATCGGTTTTCATCTGCCAGCCATAGCGTGCTTCCAGCTCAGCCTGTTGATCCGGTTGATACACGGGGCCAATATACTTACCGGGAGCTGAGAAGGCTTCATCCTGCGGATCCACCTCAACCCGGGTCATAAGCGTTGTGACGGGAGAGTTGCCCGCGGATGACGCCAGTTCCTGAGTAATAGCGAAACCGATCATTCCCTGGCTTTCCGCGACCAGAATATCCAGCGGCCAGGCCGGGGATTCTTTGTATGCTGCATTCTGTAGCGCCAGCAGGCCAACCTGAGGGCCGTTACCATGAACAATGACCAACTGATAGTCACGGGCTAATTCGGCTGCCATCTCAGCAAATACCTGAATGCTCCGCCGCTGGTTTTCTGCGCTCAAAATTTCTCCGCGCTGTAATAACGCATTGCCGCCAAGAGCAATGACAATTCTCTTTTTCATTGAGGACCTCATTATGCAAATTATCTCGCGGTCAAAATAGCGTTTTATTACCTTTATTATGTGATGGGAACGACAGGTCAAATATCTACAAAAATAACTCGATAATTAATTATTATTTCAGTCTTTTTATTTAAATTGATTTGAAAATGATTATTAGACTTTTTTTAATAATACTATGGTCAGTTCCCAGGAATTTATAACAATGGATTTTGTGTGACTTTGTTCAAATGAAATGCATTTTTACCCCGATAAGGTAGGCGCAGTTAAAACATCAAACCTCACGTATCGTGTCAGGTAACATGGGGTATTCAGCGGTAATTATTACCGGGAGATTGCTTATGTCTGGTTCATATGAAGTGGCTGAGGCCACAAAGAAAAAGGGAATACCGGCCTGGTGGGTCACCGTTTTCCTGTTCTGGCTCGGATGGATTTTTATGTACGCCGACCGTACGGTGCTCAATCCGGTGATGGGCGAATTAGAAAAGGAATTTGGTTTAAGCGGCACACAGTTAGGTATTCTTAATTCCGTATTCTATTTTTCTTATGCTTTGCTTCAGGTTCCAGCCGGAATTCTGGGCGATAAAATTGGTAAGAAAAAAGTACTGGTTCCAGGATTTATTCTATTTGGTGTTTTCACCGCGGTAACCGGCTGGGCGAAAAGCTGGTATACACTGCTATTTGCTCGTGTGGTAACGGGGGCTGGAGAAGGAACCTACTACGGTCCGCAATACGGTCTCTCTTCCGAGCAGATCCCGAAGAAATATCGTTCTCTTGGCAGTGCGATCATCAACAGTGGTATGGCCTTTGGTATTGCGCTGGGTTTGATGACCTCAAGCTGGCTGGTATACGACCAGGGATATTCATGGCGTATGCCGTTTTATGCGATGGCGGTTCCCTCTGTGTTGGTCGGGGTGGCAATCTGGCTATTCGTGAAAGAGAAAAAACGCACCGCTGACGTCGATGGCGCGCCAGTGAAAAAAGGTAAGTTCAGCGACCTGCTGAAAAATCGTAACTTAATTATCACTTATATAATGGTGTTCTGTAGCCTGTTCGGTTTCTTCGTTATCCTGACCTGGCTTCCCTATTATCTGCAAAATGAGCGTGGAATCGCTGGTAGCGAAACCGGATTTATCTCTTCGCTGGTGGCCTGGATTTCAATTCCTGGCGCGCTGTTATTCTCTAGCCTGTCTGACAAATTAGGCAAACGTAAGCCATTAATTATGTTCCTGGTGCCAATAGCGATTATCAGCATGCTGTCAATTATTTGGATGCCGAATATGACAGGGGTAATCATTGCGCTGTGTGTCTATGGTCTGGTGGGTAAACTGGCGCTTGATCCAGTACTGGTTGCTCTGGTTGCTGACAGCGTGGATGAAAATAACTATAGCACCGCATTTGGTTTATTTAATTTCATCGGCATGAGCTCATCTATTCTTGCCCCCATTATTGCCGGCGCGGCACGTGATATGACCGGAAGCCTGGCTTCCAGCTTTTATGTTTCAGCCACTCTGCTGGCTATCGGTTTAGTTGCAATGCTGTTTTTAAAAGAAAAACGCACATAAAGAGGTAGCGGTAATGATTTACGCCTTTATTAAAAAGGGAAGTTTTCAGGATTCCGTCAGCCTGATGATCATTTCCCGAAAACTCAGTGAACGCCCGGAAGTCGATCAGGTTTCAGTCATGATGGGAACGCCAGCCAATAAATCGATGCTGGATTCCACCGGATTCTGGCACGACGACTTTGCTGACGCCACGCCAAACGATATTTGTGTCGCGGTCCGAACCGAACGCGAAGAGCTCGGGATATTGGATTTGATCCGTGAGCAGCTGGAAAAAGAGCTGAACGCGATTACCAATGCGTCGGGGAGTTCGCATCAACTGGTTAAAGCACGTCGCTTCGAAAGTGCGTGCCAGAAATTGCCTCAGGCTAATCTGTTGCTGATATCGGTCGCTGGGGAGTATGCCGCGTCCGTTGCCAAAGAGGGATTGTTGGCGAACAAAAACGTGATGCTCTTTTCCGATAACGTACCGCTGGAGCAAGAAGTTGAGCTGAAAACCTTGGCGCGCGAGCGCGGGCTTCTCGTCATGGGGCCAGACTGCGGAACGGCGATGATAGCCGGAAGTCCATTAGCTTTCGCCAACGTACTCCCTGAAGGCGGGATTGGCGTGATTGGCGCTTCAGGCACTGGGATTCAGGAAATTACTTCGCAGATTGCACTGCACCAGCAGGGCGTTAGCCACGCCATCGGTCTGGGGGGCCGCGACCTGAGTGCTGATGTTGGCGGTATCAGCGCATTGACCGCACTGGAAATGCTGGCTACGGATGATGCCACGCGTGTGATTGCATTTGTCTCTAAACCACCGTCACCGCAGGTACGAACCCGCATTATTGCCGCGATGCAAAACGTGGGTAAACCGGTTGTCGCGCTGTTTCTGGGAAGCAAGCCTGAGCAGCGTCGCGAAGGTAACGTCTGGCTGGCGAATTCACTTTCTGATGCTGCACAACTGGCGGTATTGCTGATGCGTGTGGCGCAGCAGAGACAGGTTCAACCTGAAGTGGCAGGTAAAGGTATTTACGGCCTGTACGCCGGCGGCACGTTGGCAGCTGAAGCCGCTATGTTGCTCTCTGCCGGGCTGGGAGTACCCGTTAGCGAAAGCCACGACCAGGGCGTGATGCTTGAAGGCGGTGGTCATCGCATTGTCGACCTGGGGGACGACAGCTACACCTTGGGCAGACCGCATCCGATGATTGACCCTACGACTCGCAGCATTGAGATCGAAAAACTGGCTGCGTTGCCGGATGTGGGCGTACTGCTTCTGGATGTTGTACTGGGCTATGGCGCCTGTGCTGACCCGGCTGGAGCGGTTGTTGAGGCGGTAGAGCAGGTGCGAGCCAAACGTGCCGCCCCGCTGGTGGTGATTGCCACTCTGACCGGAACCGATGCCGATCCGCAGGGGCGCGGTGGGCAGGCGGAGATACTTCGCGAGGCTGGGATAGCGGTGGTAGAAACGCTGGAAGAGGCAGTTTTACTCGCCGTCAACCTGACACATCACCAGGAACGTAGTATCCCGGCATCCCATAGCGCACTCCTTGACGGCGTACAGGTCATTAACGCCGGATTACGCAGCTTTGCGCTGGATCTGCAAAGCAGCGGTACGCCGGTTGTGCATTATCAGTGGGCGCCTGTTGCCGGTGGCAATGCCCGTCTTGCCAGTTTACTCAAACAGTTACATTAAGTTCAGAGGTACGGATATGTATTCATCTATTGCACAGGCCAACGAAGCCATTATCGAACGAATTAAAGCAGCACGTCCTCACTGGGTTGCTGTGCGCCCAGCAAAAGAAGCAGTGGCCGAATTGTCTTCTGGACGCAAATTATTGCACGCTGGCCCGCCGATCGCCTGGGAAGAGATGACCGGCCCAATGCGCGGAGCCTGCATTGGCGCATCATTGTTTGAAGGCTGGGCGGTGACGGAAGAAGATGCCGTGCGGATGCTGGAGCAGGGTGAGATTGATTTTATCCCCTGCCATCACGTTGGTGCGGTAGGTCCGATGGGGGGAATCACCTCCGCTAATATGCCGGTGCTGGTGGTGCGTGACGTAGTGCATGGTAACCAGTCCTGCTGCAACCTCAATGAGGGTATTGGCAAAGTGATGAGATTTGGCGCCTACGGTGATGACGTGCAAAAGCGCTTGCGCTGGATGCGCGACACGCTGGCGCCAGTACTAGAGGAAGCGCTCTCGCAGATGGAAAACGGCGTCGATCTGACAGCAATGATGGCGCAGGCCATCACCATGGGCGATGAGTTCCACCAGCGTAATATTGCCGCCTCTTCTCTGTTACTGCGTACACTTTCTCCGGTGATCGCTGGTCTTGATCGTCCGAAGACGGAAATCATTGAAGTGCTGCAATTCCTGAGCGTCACTGACCAGTTCTTCCTCAACCTGGCGATGGCCTACAGTAAAGCTGTGATGGATGCCGCAGCGGAAATTAAGGCAGGCTCGGTGGTCACCGCTATGACGCGCAACGGTCGTGATTTCGGCATTCGCGTGAGCGGAACTGGCGATCGCTGGTTTACCGCGCCGGTAAATACGCCTCAGGGATTGTTTTTTACCGGCTATAGCCAGGCTGATGCGAATCCGGACATCGGCGACAGTGCCATCACTGAAACGTTGGGGATTGGCGGTGCGGCAATGATTGCGGCACCGGGCGTAACGCGCTTCGTCGGCGCGGGTGGTATGGGCGCGGCGCTGGAAACCTCAGAAGAGATGGCGGAGATCTATCTTGCCAACAACCCGCTGTTCCAGATTCCTTCATGGGATTTCAAAGGGGCATGTCTGGGGCTGGATGTTCGTCGTGTCGTAGAGACAGGAATTACGCCGCTGATTAATACCGGTATCGCGCATAAAGATGCGGGGATTGGTCAGGTTGGGGCGGGAACCGTACGCGCACCGCTTCTCTGTTTTGAAAAAGCGCTTGAAGCGCTGGCCGAACTGCATCACATCACCGCCTGATAGCGAAGGGGCGGCAAAGCCGCCCCGGAGTATTGCTTATGAAGATAATTAATGCTCTGGCCTGCGCTGGGTTTTATCGACTTCCCGATGGCGAATGGAGACGGCATAGCCGTTTTACGCAGGCGATTAACTTTTGCCGTCCTGACGGTGAGTTATTGACGCTGCTCCGTCATGGGAAAGGAATGGGGCCGACAGGCATATTGCTGAGTACCACGCAGTTTCCCCATGTGGAGCAGATTGAATGGCTAATCAAACAAGGAAATACCCTGCGAGGACAGAACATCGAAATTTGCCCGCGTCGCATACTCCAATTTCCAATGAACTCCATCGCCATTGTCCCAGTCGACCTCTCTTTGTGCGCTCACCACAGTGGCCTCTGCGGAGCGCTAAATCAACCGCTTCATACTATGCTGCACTATTCCGAGGTTGTTAAGCAGCTTGATTGTTGGTATTGCGGCATGACCCCCGACTGGAGCTGGCTGATCGGATGTGGACCTGGGCTGACGCCTAGCGGTGATGACATGCTAACTGGCATGCTGGCCGTACTGTATGCAGCAGGGTTTTCTGAGCAACTTCAGTTTTTTTTACCTCCGGCGGTTCAACTGGCAAAACTCACTACATCAGTAAGTTGCAGCTATTTGAACAGCGCCAGAGTGGGAGAGTTTTCTACATCAGTGCAGAAGGTCATACGCGGTTTACAACCGGGGCGTGAGTCTTATTTTGCAATTGCGCATCTGCTTGCTGTTGGTCATACCTCGGGAGCAGATATATTGCTAGGGATAGCAATAGCTCAACAGTGGTTACAGAGGACCGATCCAAGGAGAATGCATGCTCGATCAGGAAACAATACGCACTTTTATTTGGGTTGCAGAGACGGAGAGTTTTTCCCGCGCGGCCAACTCGCTTCATAAAACGCCAGCGGCGATTAGCTATCGTATCAAAACGCTGGAAGAGCAGGTGGGGACTCAACTCTTCATGCGCACTACGCGCACTGTCAGTCTGACATTGGCCGGACAGCATCTGCTAGAGCATTGTCGGCAGTGGCTCAACTGGCTGGATGCGATGCCGGATGAACTTCAGCAAATCAATGCGGGCGTTGAACGGCAGGTGAATATTGTTATCAATAACCTGCTGTACCAGCCGCAAACCACAGCGGATTTGCTGACCTGGCTGCATCAACAGTTCCCCTTTACCCGCTTTCAGATTTCCCGACAAGTGTATATGGGCGTTTGGGATTCACTGCTGTATGACGATTTCCAGCTAGCGATTGGTGTCACCGGTTCGGAGTCGTTGTCCAATAATATTTCTCTGTTACCACTCGGTGACATCAGCTGGCAGTTTGTGGTGGCGCAGAATCATCCTCTGGCTTGCCACCCAGCGCCTGTACTGTCAGACGATATGCTGCGTCGTTACCCGGCGATTAATATTGAAGATACCTCGCGCACGCTTACGCGCCGCGTTGCCTGGCTGCTCAGTGGCCAAAAGGAGATCAAAGTTCCGGATCTCAGCACCAAGCTGGCCTGCCATTTAAGCGGCCTCGGGGTCGGTTTCTTGCCGGAGCGGATGTGTCGTCCTTATGTTGAGTCTGGGGCATTGGTTGCACGTGAAGTAATCAATCCACGTCAGCCGTCACCGCTCTCTATCGCCTGGAAGAATGCTGGTAGTGGAAAGGTGGTCAGTGAAATTGCCGAAATCTTTAAGCAGAAAGATTCACTGGTCTGCGGGTTCTTGCGGATGATTGATCGGCCAACCGATTATTGAGTTTACGAATGCTTTTATTGGATCATGTTGAAAAATGGCATGTTCGGCCTTTTTTGTTTACCTTTAGTAAAGTGTTTTTGTGAGAACGATCTCATGACTTTTTTGACATGACCAAGGAATACTAAATGGAAGATTTGAATGTTGTCGACAGCATAAACGGTGCGGGCACCTGGCTGGTGCGGAACCAGGAACTGCTGTTGAGCTATGCCGTCAACATCGTTGCGGCTATCGCGATTGTCATTATCGGTATGATCGTGGCACGCATTGTATCAAATACCGTTAACCGCCTGATGCTGGCGCGTAAAATTGATGCCACCGTTGCCGACTTCCTTTCTGCACTGGTGCGTTACGGTATTATCGCTTTCACGCTGATTGCCGCTTTGGGCCGTGTTGGGGTGCAAACTGCCTCGGTGATCGCCGTTCTCGGTGCCGCAGGTTTAGCCGTCGGTCTGGCGTTGCAAGGTTCGCTGTCCAACCTCGCTGCAGGCGTGCTGCTGGTGATGTTCCGTCCGTTCCGTGCGGGTGAGTATGTCGATCTCGGCGGCGTAGCGGGAACCGTGCTCAACGTGCAGATTTTCTCCACCACCATGCGTACTGTTGACGGTAAGATTGTAGTGATCCCGAATGGTAAAATTATTGCCGGGAACATCATTAACTTCTCTCGCGAGCCGGTTCGTCGTAACGAATTTATTATCGGCGTGGCTTACGACTCCGATATCGATCAGGTGAAAAAAATTCTCACCGATATCATCCAGTCGGAAGATCGCATTCTTAAAGACCGTGAAATGACGGTTCGCCTGAATGAGCTGGGGGCTTCCTCAATTAACTTTGTCGTACGCGTCTGGAGCAACAGCAGCGATCTGCAAAGCGTCTACTGGGACGTGCTGGAACGCATTAAGCGCGAGTTCGATGCCAATGGTATCAGCTTCCCGTATCCGCAGATGGATGTGAATTTCAAACGCGTGAAAGAGAGCGCTGTAGAGTAATTACGCGCCCGGAGGCGCTTTCGCTTTCCGGGCCGACAAAACTTCCTTTCCATTAATTTCCCTAATCTCCGATTAAAATTATCAATTTCCGCTAATGATTTTCTCGCGCTATAGTCTGCTCCTAAGAGAAATAGTTCGGGATAATTAACGTGTTATCGTATTACTTTCAAGGGCTTGCGCTTGGTGCGGCCATGATACTTCCGCTTGGTCCGCAAAATGCTTTCGTGATGAACCAAGGGATTCGTCGCCAGTATCACATCATGATTGCTTTACTCTGCGCTATAAGCGATTTAGTGCTGATTTGTGCGGGGATCTTTGGCGGTAGCGCCTTGCTGATGCAGTCGCCGTGGCTGATGGCGCTGGTCACTTGGGGCGGTGTGGCGTTTCTGCTCTGGTATGGTTTTGGTGCGCTAAAAACGGCGATGAGCAGTAATCTGGAACTGGCCAGCGCCGAAGTAATGAAGCAGGGGCGTTGGAAAATCATCGCCACCATGCTGGCGGTGACCTGGCTCAACCCACACGTTTATCTGGATACTTTTGTGGTGCTGGGGAGTCTGGGGGGGCAACTGGACGTGGAGCCAAAGCGCTGGTTTGCGCTGGGTACCGTTAGCGCATCTTTCCTGTGGTTCTTCGGTCTGGCATTGCTGGCGGCCTGGCTGGCTCCGCGTCTGCGTACTGCTAAAGCGCAGCGCATCATCAATACGCTGGTAGGATTAGTGATGTGGTTTATCGCTTTTCAACTGGCAAAAGAAGGTGTTGCGCACGTTCATGCGTTGTTCAACTAAGTGTTGTCTGATGGACAACGCGGCGAGATCGGCTAAGCTTGCCTGCATGTGCCCTGAGTTTCGGGGTAATTAATGAAACATGGAGGAACGACCGTGAAGTTCAAAATAATGGCCCTGGCGGCATTAGTCGGATTCAGCGCACTATCGGTACAGGCAAATGAGTTGCCAAATGGACCGCACATCGTGACTTCCGGAACGGCAAGCGTGGATGCGACCCCAGACATCGCCACGCTGGCAATTGAAGTGAATGTTGCCGCCAAGGATGCGGCTTCAGCGAAGAAGCAGGCCGATGAGCGCGTGGCGCAATATCTGTCCTTCCTTGAACAGAACCAGATAGCGAAGAAAGATATTAGCGCGGCCAACCTGCGTACCCAGCCGGACTACGACTACCAGAATGGTAAAAGTATTCTCAAAGGGTATCGTGCGGTGCGTACCGTTGAAGTCACACTGCGCCAACTGGACAAGCTCAACGCTCTGCTCGATGGCGCGCTGAAAGCTGGTCTGAATGAGATCCGTTCGGTATCGCTGGGCGTTGCCCAACCGGATGCTTACAAAGATAAAGCGCGTAAAGCGGCAATTGATGATGCAATTCACCAGGCTGAACAGCTGGCTGCGGGCTTTAACAGCAAACTGGGTCCCGTTTACAGCGTACGCTACCACGTTTCCAATTATCAGCCGAGCCCAATGGTTCGGATGATGAAAGCCGATGCCGCGCCTGCTGTCTCTGCTCAGGAAACTTACGAACAGCCGGTTATTCAGTTTGACGATCAGGTTGATGTCGTCTTCCAGATTGAGCCGACGGCGGGGCAGCCAGCCTCAACGCCTGCTAAAACTCAGTAATCGTTCCAGACCCGGCTTTCCAGCCGGGTTTTTTCTGTGAGCAACTGTAAAAATGAGACTTCACATCCGGTCTTTTTTTTCGCCGTAATGAGGATAGGCCATAGCGATTTTTAAGGGGATGCTATGGATATTTTTATCTCAAAAAAGATGCGTAATTTCATTCTGCTGGCGCAAACCAATAACATCGCCAGAGCGGCAGAAAAAATACATATGACCGCATCACCTTTCGGTAAAAGCATTGCCGCACTGGAAGATCAAATCGGCTATACGCTGTTTACCCGCAAAGACAACAACATCAGCCTGAATAAAGCCGGACAGGAGCTGTATCAGAAGCTGTTTCCCGTTTATCAGCGCCTTTCTGCCATTGATAACGAAATCCATAACGCTTCTCGCCGCTCGCGGGAAATCGTCATCGGCATCGACAATACCTACCCGACGATTATTTTTGACCAGTTGATCAGCCTTGGCGATAAGTATGATGGCGTGACGGCCCAGGCCGTTGAATTCAGCGAGAATGGGGTAATTGATAACCTGTTCGACCGTAAACTGGATTTTATTATCTCACCGCAGCATGTTTCTCCGCGCGTGCAGGAGCTGGAAAATCTGGCGATCAGCGAACTGTCTCCGCTGCGTCTGGGGTTCCTCGTTTCCCGGCGCTACGAAGAAAAACAGCCGCAGGACCTACTTCGCGAGCTTCCCTGGCTGCAAATGCGCTTCCAGAATCGCGCCAACTTTGAGGCGATGCTGGATGCTTACATGCGACCCTGTGGGATCAACCCGACGATTATCTACCGTCCGTACAGCTTCATGGCCAAGATTAGCGCGGTGGAGCGTGGGCAGTTTTTGACGGTGATCCCGCATTTCGCCTGGCGCCTGGTGAACCCGTCTACGCTGAAATATTTCGATGCGCCATGTAACCCAATGTACATGCAGGAGTTTCTTTATTCGCTGAAAAATCATCGCTATACCGCCACCATGCTCCAGCATATTGCTGAAGATCGTGACGGTACGGCAAGCTAACCGAGCATTGAGCCTGTTTCCAGAAGGTTGCGATGCAGATCGAACGCATGGCTGAGATCGTGATGGATATGCCCGCCGGGCGCTTTTTCCAGATAGCGGTGCAAATAATCTCTGTAAAGCGGATGCGCACAGTTATCAATAATCGTGTGCGCCCGCTGCATCGGAGATAACCCGCGCAGATCGGCAATCCCTTGTTCGGTCACAATCACCTTAACGCTATGTTCGCTGTGGTCGACATGACTACACATCGGTACGATGGTTGAGATTTTCCCACCCTTGGCAATCGACGGCGCCATAAAGATAGAAAGGTAGGCGTTGCGCTCGAAATCCCCGCTACCACCGATGCCGTTCATCAGGTTCACGCCCGCAACGTGCGTGGAATTGGCATGGCCGTAGATATCAAACTCCAGGCCAACGTTGAGCGCAATGACCCCCAGTCGACGAATGATTTCCGGGTTATTGGAAATCTCCTGCGGGCGCAGCACAATTCGGCTGGCGAAGAAGTCCATGTTGTCGTAAATCTTCTGTAGCGACGGGGCTGAAATGGTCAGACTGGAAGCGCTGGCGCCGGTTATCTTGCCTGTTTCCAGCAGATGTACCACCGACTCCTGCAACACCTCCGAATACATCATAAAGGGCGGGATATCCGGATTCTCCCCCAGTCGCGCCATCACCGCGTTGTTGATATTACCCACGCCGCTTTGTAAGGGCAGAAACTCAGCTGGAATGCGTTTGTGCGCCATTTCTGCCAACAGAAAAGTGACCACGTTATCGGCAATTTGTTGGCTGACCGGATTGGTTTTATCTGACGCTTTTCCGGCATCGGGCAGTTCGGTATCCACCACCGCAACCACTTTCCTGGGGTCTATCTGCACGCACTGGCTACCCACGCGATCCATGGTATGAAAAATGGGCACGCTGTTACGCCGCGGCGGTGCGCCGGGTATTACGATGTCGGCAAACTCTGCCACGCGCGGATTATGGTAATGATTCAGCTCGATAATCACCTTTTTGGCCTGCAGAAGCCACGTGGGCGCGTTACCAATACCGCTGGAAAGCCAAATCCGGCCGTCTGGCGCAATAGCGGAGGCTTCAATAACGGCAACGTCGATCTCGCCAAAAAAGCCGTAATTAACCATCTGTGCGACCTCGCTCAAATGGAGATCGACAAACCTCACCTGGCCCTGGTTAATTTTCTCTCGCAGGCCAGAGGATGTTTGATAAGGCGCACGCCAGGAAACGGCATCCGCCGCAGACAGGGCATCATCAGCAGCGGCACCAATTGATGCTCCGGTCAGCAGGCGGATCTGAAAAGGCTGCCCGGTCTGATGTTGCTCACAGGCGCGTTGGGCAATTGCGGTGGGTAACGCTTTTGGCGAACCCGCGGGGGTAAAGCCGCTGAACGCCACCATATCATCGTGCTGGATAATTTCTGCCGCTTGTTCTGCGCTCATCCGTTTCATGGCCGTCTCCTTCCTCGGACGTGATTAATGGCCGACAAAATTAGGTTTACGTTTTTCCATAAACGCGTTCATCCCTTCCTGATAATCCTCGCTGTCGTACACCGCGCGGCGCATGCCCTGAATACGCTCAAATTCGTCTGAGTTCATGGTGTGCGCTTCCCCCAGCACGCGCAGTTCTTCTTTGATGACGGCGATTGCCAGCGGCGCTTTTTCCGAGATGTGGTGCGCCATTTGCAGGGTGAAATCTTCCAGTTCCTCGGCGGGAACAACATGGTTGAGGATCCCGACCGCCATGGCGCGTTGAGCGGTGATGGGCGAAGCGGTAAAAATCAGCTCTTTAACGATGTGAAAACCGGCGTCGCGCGTCAGGTTGTGAATGCCTACCAGGTTATACGGCACACCGAGGTTGACCGGAGTCATCGAGAAGGTGGAGGTTTCAGCAGCGATGATCAGATCGGAACTCATGATCATTTCAAACGCGCCGCCCCAGACGCTGCCTTCGACCATAGAGATCACCGGCTTCGGATATTTTTGGATCATGCGGGTGATCTGACGCAACGGATCATCATAAGACAGCGGATCGCGACGTCCGGTGGGGAGTTCATGAATATCATGTCCGGCAGAGAACACCTTAGCCCCGCTCGGTGCGCGCAGAATGATGCAGCGAATTTCCGCACGATTGAGGTCGCTCAGCGCCTGCATCAGATCGTCAATAAACACTTTGCTCAGTGCATTGAGCTTGCGGGCGTAGTTGAACTCAATAACCGCGACTTTCTGGATGATGACCACGTTGACGTATTGATAAGACATAATGTTCTCTTTAGTGAAAGTAATGATGCTGGATAAATTCGCTGATATGCCGCAGACCGGTGCGCGGCGACAGATCGTTATTTTTGACGGCCTGTAGCGTCTGCTGGAAATAGCGGTCAAAATCAGTACGGGCAAACAGCAGATGCAGTGCTTCTTCTTCAGCCTGATGGTGTAACCAGTCCACCGCCTGCTGCTGGCGGACTTTTTCCAGTCGACCGCTGGCGGTAATGCATGTTTTAAAGTCGGTTATCGCCTGCCAGACCTCCTCAATACCGCGTTTTTCCAGGGCGCTACAGGTCAGAACCTGTGGCCGCCACTCGTCATATTTGCGGCGCAGAATATGCAGGGCGGATTCGTACATATGACGGGCGATGGCAACGCTGGTACGGTTATCACCGTCGTCTTTGTTGATGACAATCAGATCCGCCATTTCCATCAGGCCTTTTTTGATGCCCTGCAAATCGTCTCCACCGCCGGCAATTTGCAGTGAGATAAAGCAATCCACCATGCCTGCGACTTCGGTTTCTGACTGCCCAACGCCGACGGTTTCCACAATCACCACGTCGAAGCCAGCCGCTTCGCACAGCAGCATTAATTCACGGGCACGCTGGCTGGCGCCACCTAAATGCCCGCTGGACGGAACCGGGCGAATAAACGCAGATTCTGCGCGGGCCAGTTCCGTCATGCGGGTTTTATCACCGAGAATACTGCCGCCGCTGACCGGGCTACTGGGATCCACGGCGATCACCGCCACGCGTAACCCCCGGCGAATTAATAGCATACCGAAGGCTTCCAGAAAGGTACTTTTACCCGCACCCGGCGTGCCGGTGATCCCTAAGCGCAGGGCGTTACCGGTGAACGGCATAATCGCATCCAGCAATTGCGTACTCAGCGGTTGGTGGCGCGGGTGACTACTTTCGACCAGCGTCATTGCCTGGGCGAGCGTAGCCCGTTCGCCAAGTCGCAAGCGGCGGACGGTATCCTCAAGCGTGGCGGCGTTAATCATGATGCTGACTGATTCGGGTTAACACATCACGAACGCTGTCGAGCATTGGTGTGCCGGGGCCATAAATTGCGGCCACGCCATGCTCGTGCAGGAAAGCGTAATCCTGTGGTGGAATTACCCCTCCGGCGACGACGCATATATCCTCGCGTCCCCAACCTTTGAGCGCTGTGACCAGTTCCGGGATTAATGTTTTATGACCCGCCGCCAGCGATGAGGCGCCAACTACATGTACATCGTTTTCTACCGCCAGGCGGGCGATCTCTTCTGGTGTGGAGAACATCGGGCTGAGATCGACGTCGAAGCCGAGATCGGAGTAGGCGCTGGCGATCACTTTCGCGCCGCGATCGTGACCATCTTGCCCCATCTTGGCGATCAGAATGCGCGGGCGGCGGCCATTTTCTGCGAGAAACTGTTCTGTTTGCGCAACAATGGCATCGAACTCATCGGCGGATTTGTCGGACTGGTGGTAGCTTTGCGCAATCACTCCAGTGACGCACTGGCTGGGAACCAGATATCGGTCAAAGGCGGCTTCCAGCGCGTCGGAGATTTCACCGAGCGTGGCGCGAACGCGGGCGGCGTTGACGGCGGCTGCCAGCAGGTTTTCATTATGCTGCGCGGCGTGGGTTAGCGCGGACAGTGCGGCGTTAACGGCATTATTGTCGCGGGTAGCGCGGATATGCTGCAGCGAGGCAATTTGCTCGTTGCGCACCTTCACGTTGTCGATCTCCAACACCGACGTCTCGTCTTCTTTATCCAGTTTGTACTTATTCACCCCGACGATGACGCGCTTACCCTGGTCGATCAGCGACTGTTCACGTGCGGAGGCTTCTTCGATCATCCGTTTAGGCAATCCGGCTTCGATCGCCTTCGCCATGCCGCCAGCCTCATCTATCTGCCTGATGATCGTGCGCGCTTGCTTCACGATTTGGTCGGTCAGAGATTCGACGTAATACGATCCGGCCAGTGGATCAACAGTGCGGCAGATCTCTGACTCTTCCTGAATGATGATCTGCGTATTACGCGCAATACGGGCGGAGAAATCGGTGGGCAGACCGAGCGCTTCATCAAAGGCGTTGGTATGCAGGGACTGAGTACCGCCAAGCGTGGCGCCGAGCGCTTCAATGGTGGTTCGCACCACGTTGTTGTAGGGGTCCTGCTCAGTCAGGCTCCAGCCGGACGTCTGGCAGTGGGTACGCAGAGCGAGAGATTTCGGGTTAGTGGCACCAAAACTGCTGACCGCTTCGCTCCACAAATATCGCGCCGCGCGCAGCATGGCGACGTTCATAAACAGATCCATGCCGATGCCGAAGAAAAACGACAGACGCGGTGCGAAGTCATCAATTTTCAGCCCGGCGGAAAGTGCGGCCTTGATGTATTCAATACCGTCAGCCAGTGTAAACGCCACCTGCTGTACGCAGTTTGCCCCGGCTTCGCCCATGTGATAACCGCTGATGCTGATGGTGTTATAGCGCGGCATATTGCTGGAACACCAGGCGATGATGTCGGCGATAATGCGCATGGAGGGCTTTGGCGGATAAATATAGGTGTTGCGGCACAAGTACTCTTTCAGAATATCGTTCTGAATGGTCCCGGTGAGCTGTTCCGGCGTTACACCTTGTTCTTCAGCTGCGACGATATAAAACGCCAGCACCGGCAGCACAGCGCCGTTCATGGTCATTGATACCGACATCTTATCCAGCGGGATCTGGTCGAACAGTACCTTCATATCCTCGACGGTATCGATCGCCACACCCGCTTTGCCGACGTCACCCGCCACGCGCGGGTTGTCTGAGTCATAACCACGATGGGTGGCAAGGTCAAAGGCGACGGAAAGCCCTTTCTGCCCGGCGGCGAGGTTGCGGCGGTAAAAAGCGTTGGATTCTTTGGCGGTAGAGAAACCGGCGTATTGGCGAATGGTCCACGGCTGCGCGGTATACATGGTGGCGCGTGGACCGCGCACGTAAGGCGGCAGACCGGGGAGGGTGCCTGTTACTTCCAGATTATCGAGGTCCGCTTCGGTGTACAGCGGCTTGATGGCAATCCCTTCCGCCGTCTGTTTTTCCAGGGACTCAACGGTTTTTTCCCTTCGACTGAGTTCTTTGTTGGCGAGTGTTTGCCACTCCTGCACGTTTGCCATTTTCTGCTCCGTATTACGCAATAAGTTGAATCTTTGCGAATACGGTGTGCTTTTTCATTTGGCTTGTCGCCAGCAAAAAATAGCCAACAGGGCGTCGTTTTTTGCCGCGTGGAATATTTTATTTTGTGATGTATTTCAAAGAAGTGGCTGGAATAGCATGAATAGAGGGTAAAGGCTTGTGGGCCGGATAAGGCGTTACGCCGCCATCCGGCACTCTGGCGCAATAAACGGTTTAATCCTGACGCAACACCTTGTGCCCGTATTCCAGCAGCGCGTCGGTAACGTTGCGCATCATGCGGCTTTCCGGTGCAAAACGGTGCCAGTACAGCATCCGACGCTGGAACAGACCTGGCGTTAAGTCGATCAGCTCGCCGCTTTCCAGCTCTTTCTCAATCTGTAAGTGCGGGATCATGCAGCAGGTGGTGCCCTGACGCGCCAACTGCACGAAGGCCTCAGACGAGTTAACGATGTGGCACGGCACGCTTCCCGGCGGCAGGTCGAAGTTTTGTTGCAAGAACGCCTGGTGCATATCATCAAGATGGTCAAACGCTACCGCCGGGGCTTTCAGCAGGGCGGAGCGGGTGACGCCGTTAGGGAAATAACGCTCGGCGAAAGGTTTGGAGCCAACAAACAGGTAGTCCAGCGCGCCAAGTTTATCCACCAGACAGCTTGGCAGTGCCTGATGTTGGATACTCACCGCACCGACCACTTCACCGCGACGCAGACGTTCCTGGGTGCGCGTTTCATCCTCAACTTGCAGGTTCAGGCGAATCGGTGAATTGGCCAGTACCGGGGCTAACGCCGGAAGTAACCAGGTCGCCAGACTGTCGGCGTTCACCGCCAGCGAGAGCAGCAGCGGCGTCGAGCCGGTTTGTTCATCGCCCAACCACTCGTCTTCCAGCAGTTCAACCTGACGCAAAAGCGCCAGCAGTTTCTGCCCCTGTTCGGTAGGGCGTGGTGGTACGGTACGCACCAGCAGCGGTTGTCCGAACATATTTTCAAGCTGTTTTATGCGTTGTGAAACTGCGGATTGCGTAATGCACAGCTTTTGCGCCGCGCGCTCAAATCCCCGTTCACGAATAACCGCATCCAGTGCTTGTAGTGTTCTGTAGTCCGGACGTTTCATTGCTTTGACGCACTCCTGAAATTTTTGCTTGTTCTGCACTATGACACAAATTTAGGTTGGGTAAAGACGAAATCCGCCGCTTGGGAGCGGGTGTGGGGACATTTTTCTGCACAATGTTCTATAATGCGCGTGAATTTTCCCACCATATTCACACCACAGGCGAAACGATCATGACGCAGGATGAACTGAAAAAAGCAGTAGGATGGGCGGCACTTCAGTATGTACAGCCCGGTACCATTGTGGGCGTAGGTACAGGTTCAACAGCCGCACACTTTATTGATGCGCTGGGCACAATGAAAGGTCAGATTGAAGGCGCGGTGTCCAGTTCGGATGCCTCGACCGAAAAACTCAAAAGCCTTGGCATCCACGTGTTCGATCTTAACGAAGTGGACAGCCTTGGCGTATACGTCGACGGCGCGGATGAAATCAACGGCCACATGCAGATGATTAAAGGCGGCGGCGCAGCGCTGACCCGTGAAAAAATCATTGCTTCGGTGGCGAAGAAATTTATCTGCATTGCGGATGCGTCCAAAGAAGTCGATATTCTGGGTAACTTCCCACTTCCGGTTGAAGTGATCCCAATGGCGCGCAGCGCAGTGGCTCGCCAGTTGGTGAAGCTGGGCGGTCGTCCTGAATATCGTCAGGGCGTGGTGACGGACAACGGCAACGTAATCCTCGATGTGCACGGTCTGGAAATCCTCGACGCCATCGCGCTGGAAAACGCCATCAATGCGATTCCAGGTGTGGTAACCGTAGGCCTGTTTGCCAACCGTGGTGCGGATGTTGCGCTGATCGGCACGCCAGACGGCGTGAAAACTATCGTAAAATGATCTGACGGGAGCGTCTTCTCCGGTTAAAAAAATTTTGGCAGGGCAAATTTGGTGACTTGTGTCACGTTTATAATATTGTCCTGCCGATCTCTCCAAAGAAAAAGTTATCGCCAGTATATTCCTCTGACAATCCCCTTTGAATGACATTTCCTCAGCACGGCGACGCAAACGTTCATATTGCCGCAATATTATTTTTTGATATGTTGAAGAGGAGGATGAAAATCCCACACACAACACATTAGTTTGAACAAAAAAGACAGGGTCGGGGAAATGGCAAAGGTATCACTGGAGAAAGAGAAGATTAAATTTCTGCTGGTTGAAGGCGTGCATCAAAAAGCGCTCGAAAGCCTTCGTGCAGCAGGTTATACCAACATCGAGTTTCACAAAGGTGCTCTGGACACTGAACAACTGAAAGAGTCCATCCGTGATGCCCACTTCATTGGCCTGCGATCCCGTACCCATCTGACTGAAGATGTGATTGCCGCTGCAGAGAAACTGGTTGCGATTGGCTGCTTCTGCATCGGCACCAACCAGGTGGATCTGACTGCTGCGGCAAAGCGCGGGATCCCAGTGTTTAACGCGCCATTCTCTAACACGCGTTCCGTTGCTGAACTGGTGATTGGCGAACTGCTACTACTGCTACGCGGCGTACCCGAAGCGAACGCCAAAGCACATCGCGGCGTGTGGAATAAACTGGCTACCGGTTCTTTTGAAGCGCGTGGCAAAAAACTGGGGATCATCGGCTATGGCCACATTGGCACTCAGTTGGGCATTCTGGCGGAATCGCTGGGGATGCATGTTTACTTCTATGATATTGAAAATAAACTGCCGTTAGGTAATGCCACGCAGGTACAGCATCTTTCCGATCTGCTCAATATGAGCGATGTGGTGAGTTTGCACGTGCCGGAAAATGCATCCACCAAAAACTTGATGGGCGCGCATGAGATTTCACTGATGAAACCGGGCGCGCTACTGATTAACGCCGCGCGCGGGACGGTGGTTGATATTCCTGCGTTGTGTGACGCGCTAGCGACCAAGCATCTGGCGGGGGCGGCAATCGACGTATTCCCAACCGAACCGGCAACCAACAGCGATCCTTTCACTTCGCCGCTGTGTGATTTCGACAACGTGATCCTGACGCCGCACATTGGTGGTTCAACGTTAGAAGCACAGGAAAATATCGGTCTGGAAGTAGCTGGTAAGTTGACCAAGTATTCCGACAACGGTTCTACGCTGTCTGCGGTTAACTTTCCGGAAGTATCGCTGCCGCTGCACGGTGGCCGTCGTCTGATGCACATTCACGAAAATCGTCCCGGCGTACTGACGGCACTGAACCAGATTTTTGCCGAGCAGGGCGTCAACATTGCCGCGCAGTATCTGCAGACTTCCGCGCAGGTAGGTTACGTTGTTATCGATATTGAAGCGGATGAAGATGTGGCGGAGAAAGCGCTGCAGGCGATGAAAGCTCTTCCGGGAACCATTCGCGCTCGTCTGCTGTACTGATTTCCTTTTAACGGGCAGGCTGCTGGCCTGCCCGGCATGTTCCCGGTTTTCCTACCACGCCCAAATTTTGGACGGCGTCACCACCGCAGGCAGCGGGATATCCCACTCTTCAACTGGCAACTTCTCGACTAACTGGCAGTCATGCGCGTAACCCACGGGTTGGATCTTATGCTGCTGCCAGTTTTGTAGCGTACGGTCATAAAATCCGCCGCCCATGCCCAGGCGTTGCCCGTATTCATCAAACGCCACTAACGGTGTAATCAGCACATCCAGCTTTGATAGCGGCAATACGTCGCGTACATCAAGCCGCGGTTCCTGAATTTTTAAGCGATTAGTCACCAGGTCGCTGTGCGGATGATAGTGCAGGAAGAGTAAATTACCGGGGCTGAAGGGATGAAGCACCGGAAGATAGACACGCTTGCCCGCTCGCCACAGCTGATCTATTAGCGGCTGGGTATCGAGTTCGCCATCAAACGAGAGAAACACCGCCACGGTATGCGCGAGTACAACAGGGGGATAACTGAGCATTCGGGTCGCGGCTTGCTGACCGTATTGTCGTTGCTGCTCAGAGGTAAGCGCACGTCGACGCTGACGAATCAGTTGACGAATTTCTTGCCGTGATAAAGGGAGTTCAGATAGTAGCGTCATGGCTGTTGCCAGGTAGAAGGGAATCTCCGAGATGCCGCCGCAGGCTGTAACCCTTGAACCCTTGGTTCAAGGTGAATGTGTCGTCACAGTTTTAAGGCTTCTCGGACGGGCCGAGCATGCTCACCAACCATGGAGCGCCACATTCTTGTGGTATGAAATATCGGCTCAGGGGACTGGCCCGCTTGCAAACATCTCAGAGAAATTTTGTCTTCACGGTCACTCTACCACAGTAAACCGAAAAGTGTTATTCAAAGTTTTGGCCCGTTTTTTCGGTTATGCGACCCTGATCAAGCAACGCCTGTTCGATGGTCTGTTGTAGCATCCGAATACGTTGTTCCATGCTCGCCGCGTACTCACGCGTCTTCGCTTTTTCCTGAGTTAATTCATAGCTGATGTTCAACGCGGCGATGAAAACCAACTGCTCAGTATTTGTGACTCTAGTGCGAACTTTCAGATCTTGCAATCGCTGATTAAGATCGTCCGCAGCCTGATTCAACGCATCCCTTTGTTCAGGCGGGCAATTCACTCGCAGTGAACGGCCAAATATTTGGATATCGACGGGTTGTGCAGACATGCCACCTTCCTGCTGATTGACTGCGCTGCCTTCGTCTCCAGACCTTGGGGTCCGCGAAGGGGCGACACTATAGCTACCCTGGTATTAAGATACAAGCCCTTTTCTGGTTCACCAGGGTCCAAAGTGGTAGCATACCATGAATATTCCTCCCTTTGATGACGAATGCTTATGTCTATACAGAACGAAATGCCTGGCTACAACGACGTTAGCCAGTTTTTGAACCAACAAGGGGCTGGATTAACCCCGGCCGAAATGCACGGCTTAATCAGCGGAATGATTTGCGGTGGCAACAACGACAGCTCATGGCAGCCGCTGCTGCACGATCTGACGAACGAAGGTCTGGCCTTTGGTCACGAGCTGGCTCAGGCACTGCTGAAAATGCACTCTGCCACCAGCGATGCTCTCGAGGACGATGGCTTCCTTTTTCAGCTTTATCTGCCTGAAGGCGATGACGTCAGTGTGTTTGATCGCGCCGATGCGCTGGCGGGGTGGGTAAACCACTTTTTGCTGGGACTTGGCGTTACCCAGCCGAAGCTCGACAAAGTGACAGGCGAAACCGGGGAAGCGATTGACGACTTGCGCAATATCGCTCAGTTGGGATATGACGAAGACGAAGATCAGGAAGAGTTGGAAATGTCGCTCGAAGAGATCATCGAATACGTGCGCGTAGCCGCCTTGCTGTGTCATGACACGTTTACGCGTCAGCAGCCGACCGCGCCGGAAGTCCGTAAACCGACCCTGCATTAAGAACAAAACGCCAAGGAGAGTGTGATGAGCGAAATATCTCAGCAAGAATTCCAGCGCCGCCGCCAGGCTTTTCTGGCACAAATGCAGCCCGGCAGCGCCGCGCTGATTTTTGCCGCGCCTGAAGCGACGCGCAGCGCGGACAGTGAATATCCGTACCGCCAAAGCAGTGATTTCTGGTACTTCACCGGTTTTAACGAACCTGAAGCCGTGCTGGTGCTGATTAAAAGCGATGACACTCATAATCATAGCGTTTTGTTCAATCGGGTTCGCGATCTGACGGCGGAGATCTGGTTTGGTCGTCGTCTGGGCCAGGATGCCGCACCGGCAAAACTCGGCGTTGCTCGGGCGCTGGCCTTCAGCGAAATCAACCAACAGCTTCACCTGTTACTCAATGGCCTGGACGCGGTGTATCACGCACAGGGCGAATATGCCTGGGCAGACGAGATTGTGTGTACGGCACTGGATAAACTGCGTAAAGGCTCCAGACAAAATCTGCATGCGCCCGCCGCAATTATCGACTGGCGCCCAATGGTGCATGAAATGCGCCTGTTCAAATCAGCGGAAGAAATTGCGGTCATGCGCCGTGCCGGAGAGATCACCGCGCTGGCGCATACCCGGGCGATGGAAAAATGCCGTCCGGGAATGTTTGAATACCAGCTGGAAGGTGAGATTCACCACGAATTTACCCGCCATGGCGCGCGTTACCCATCCTATAACACGATTGTCGGCAGCGGTGAAAACGGCTGTATCCTGCATTACACTGAAAATGAAAGTGTAATGCGCGATGGCGATCTGGTGCTGATTGACGCCGGATGTGAATACAAAGGCTATGCGGGCGACATTACGCGTACCTTCCCGGTAAACGGCAAATTTACTCCTGCCCAGCGTGAAATCTACGACATCGTACTGGAATCTTTAGAGACCAGCCTGCGCCTGTATCGTCCCGGGACGTCCATCCAGGAAGTCACCGGCGAAGTGGTGCGTATCATGATTACGGGCCTGGTAAGGCTTGGCATTCTGCGCGGTGAGGTCGACCAACTGATCACCGAAAATGCGCATCGCCCATTCTTTATGCATGGTCTTAGCCATTGGCTGGGTCTGGATGTACATGACGTTGGCGTTTATGGTCAGGACCGCTCACGCATTCTCGAGCCGGGAATGGTGCTTACTGTTGAACCGGGACTCTATATCGCGCCGGACGCCGATGTACCGCCTGCTTATCGTGGTATCGGCATTCGTATTGAAGATGACATCCTCATCACCGAAGACGGCAATGAAAACCTGACCGCCAGCGTAGTGAAGAAAGCGGATGACATTGAAGCCTTAATGGCCGCGGCGCGACTGCAATGAGTGTGATTATCGTCGGCGGTGGTATGGTTGGCGCGACGCTGGCGTTGGCCATTTCTCAGCTTAGCCATGGAACTCTGCCGGTACATCTGATAGAAGCGAGCGCACCCGACACTGATCGCCATCCAGGGTTTGATGCCCGGGCGATCGCGCTGGCGGCAGGGACCTGCCAACAGCTGGCGCGAATTGGCATATGGCAGGCGATTGCCGATTGTGCAACGGCGATCAAAACCGTTCACGTCAGCGATCGCGGCCATGCCGGATTTGTAACGCTGGATGCGCAGGAATACCGTATTCCGGCGCTGGGGCAGGTTGTAGAGCTGCACGATGTCGGGCTGCGTCTGTTTGCGCTGCTGCGTAAAGCGCCGGGTGTAACGCTGCACTGCCCCGACCGCGTAGCCAGCGTGTCACGCACGCAGGAGCGCGTAGAAGTAACGCTGGAAAATGGTGAGATGATTGATGGTCGCCTGTTGGTGGCCGCCGACGGTACGCGCTCCGCACTGGCTACCGCTTGCGGCGTTGACTGGCAGCAACAGCCCTATGAGCAACTGGCGGTGATTGCCAACGTCACGACCTCCATTGTGCACGACGGGCGAGCGTTTGAACGTTTCACGCAATATGGCCCGCTGGCAATGTTGCCCATGTCTGACGGTCGCTGTTCGCTGGTGTGGTGTCATCCGCTGGAACGGCGCGATGAGATTCTGGCCTGGTCCGACGAACGGTTTTGTCGTGAACTGCAAACCGCGTTTGGCTGGCGCTTGGGGCGTATTATCAAGGCGGGTAAACGCAACGCCTATCCGCTTTCGTTAACCTCGGCGCAAAAAGCGATTACCCATCGTACCGTGCTGGTAGGGAACGCAGCCCAGACGCTGCATCCTATTGCCGGACAAGGTTTCAACCTGGGTCTGCGTGATGTGATGAGCCTGGCTGAAACCTTGGCCCAGGCGCAGAGCAGCGGGGAAGATGTTGGTGATTATGCGGTGCTGGCACGCTATCAGCAGCGCCGCGAACGCGATCGCGAAACGACGATTGGCGTGACCAACAATTTGGTGTATCTGTTTGCCAATCGCTGGACCCCGCTGGTTGTTGGACGAAATGTCGGGCTGATGGCGATGGAATTATTTACCCCTGCGCGCGATGCGCTGGCGGAGCGAACCCTCGGTTGGGTTGCGCGATAGTCCTGTCACAGCAGGCTATTTTATTTGCCACTTTGGACCTGGGCAGTGCTCACACAAAACTCGACAGAGTTTTGAACGCCCTTCAGGGCGGCCCGAAGGGGGAACAAAGCGAATCATCCTCACGTACTGCGTGTACGCTTCGGTTGTTCCGCGCTGTCCGTGTCCAAACTGGCTGCAACAATTACGCCTGCTGAGCCAGGCATCAGGAGTGGATTGTGCAAAGTGTTGATGTAGCAATTGTGGGTGGCGGCATGGTGGGACTGGCGGTTGCCTGCGGCTTGCAGGGCAGCGGGTTGCGCGTTGCGGTGTTGGAACAACATGTTCCGCAGCCTTTGGCGGCGGATGCACCTCCTCAGCTTCGCGTATCGGCTATTAATGCCGCCAGTGAAAAACTGCTTACCCGTCTTGGCGTCTGGTCCGATATTGTAGCCCGTCGCGCTTGCTGCTACCACGGCATGGAAGTCTGGGACAAAGACAGCTTTGGCCGTATTGTGTTTGATGACCAGAGTATGGGCTACAGCCATTTGGGGCACATTGTCGAAAACGCAGAGATTCATTACGCGCTGTGGCAAAAGGCGCAGCGTTCAGCGGATATCACGTTGCTGGCACCTGCTGAATTACAGCAGGTGGCCTGGGGTGAGAACGAGGCGTTTCTGACCCTGAAAGATGGTGCGATGCTGACGGCTCGTCTGGTAGTCGGCGCCGATGGCGCTAACTCCTGGCTGCGCAACAAAGCGGATATTCCGCTCACCTTCTGGGATTACCGCCATCATGCGCTGGTGGCGACTATCCGTACGCAGGAAGCCCACGGTGCGGTTGCGCGTCAGGCGTTTCATGGTGAGGGTATCCTGGCATTTCTGCCGCTCAATGACCCGCACCTGTGTTCTATCGTCTGGTCGCTCTCGCCGCAGGAAGCTGAACGTATGCAGCAGGCAAGCGAAGACGAATTCAATCAGGCGCTGAATATCGCTTTTGATAATCGTCTGGGGCTGTGCAGCCTTGAAAGCGAACGTCAGGCGTTTCCGCTGACGGGACGCTACGCACGGCAGTTTGCTGCCCATCGCCTGGCGCTGGTGGGGGATGCGGCGCATACCATCCATCCGCTGGCGGGGCAGGGGGTTAACCTTGGCTTTATGGATGCGGCAGAGCTGATCGACGAGCTTAAGCGGCTACAGCGTCAGGGCAAAGATATTGGTCAGTATCTCTATCTACGCCGTTACGAGCGCAGCCGTAAGCACAGTGCAGCGATGATGCTGGCTGGTATGCAGGGTTTTCGTGAACTGTTTGCTGGCGAGAATCCAGCAAAAAAACTGCTGCGTGATATTGGTCTGAAACTGGCTGATACCCTGCCAGGCGTAAAACCACAGCTCATCCGCCAGGCGATGGGACTGAACGATCTTCCTGAATGGTTGCGCTAGCGTCCGTAAGGACAATCTTAAGAGTTTGAGACCCGTCACACTTTCCTCTCCCGGCCTGCGCGCCGGGATGCTTCTCTCATTTGAAATAATCTAATTCCACGTCTTTTTTCGCATTAGTTTTTTTTATATTACGTTTTTTTCATAACGCCATTTTTGACATTTTTTCCACATTTAATGTTGATTAATGCGGCGAATTTCAGCTTATCTTTGTTTGTTATTCTAATTTGTCGCTATGATTTTGGGTTTTTATTCTGCCGACGATTTGGCGATTTTTGGTCATAAGCTAATGTGATGGTTAATTTTGCCTTATGGTTTAGCGTCTGTTTCGGTGGTAAGTTCAGGACAAAGAGAACGTTTGCGTCGTAGCCCCTGGAGCGGCTGCGGTGCTGGGTTTCGTGGTGAAGAATTCACCGCGAAAGAGTTGATAGCCCCGCTTATTCAACGAGGAAAAGATGGCTCAACAGACTCCTTTGTACGAACAACACACGCTATGTGGCGCGCGCATGGTCGATTTTCATGGCTGGATGATGCCACTGCACTACGGTTCTCAGCTTGATGAACACCATGCTGTTCGCACCGATGCCGGAATGTTTGATGTGTCGCATATGACCATCGTCGACCTGCGCGGTAGCCGCACCCGGGAGTTCTTGCGTTATCTGCTGGCAAACGACGTCGCGAAGCTAACGAAGACGGGCAAAGCCCTCTACTCCGGTATGCTCAACGCTTCGGGCGGCGTGATAGATGACCTGATTGTTTATTACTTCACTGAAGACTTCTTCCGCCTCGTTGTAAACTCCGCCACCCGCGAAAAAGACCTCTCCTGGATTACCCAACACGCTGAACCTTACGCCATCGACATCACCGTTCGTGACGACCTGTCGCTGATTGCGGTACAGGGGCCAAACGCGCAGGAAAAAGCCGCTACCCTGTTTACTGACGAGCAGCGCCATGCGGTAGAAGGCATGAAGCCGTTCTTCGGCGTTCAGGCGGGTGACTTGTTCATCGCAACCACCGGTTATACCGGCGAAGCAGGTTATGAAATTGCTATGCCGAATGAAAAGGCGGCAGATTTCTGGCGTGCGCTGGTACAAGCAGGCGTAAAACCTTGTGGTTTGGGGGCGCGTGACACGCTGCGTCTGGAAGCGGGCATGAACCTGTACGGTCAGGAGATGGACGAAGGCATTTCACCGCTGGCGGCTAACATGGGTTGGACCATCGCGTGGGAACCGACCGATCGCGACTTTATCGGTCGGGATGCGCTGGAAATGCAGCGTGAAAAAGGCCACGAACAGCTGGTCGGGCTGGTGATGACCGAGAAGGGCGTGCTGCGTAATGAACTGCCGGTGCGTTTCACTGATGCTTCCGGCAACCAGCAGGAAGGCATTATCACCAGCGGGACATTCTCCCCTACTCTGGGTTACAGCATCGCGCTGGCACGTGTCCCTGCGGGTATTGGTGATACCGCAATCGTTCAGATTCGTAACCGCGAAATGCCGGTAAAAGTGACTAAACCTGTTTTTGTGCGTAACGGCAAAGCCGTCGCGTAATTCATCCTTTTTTGGAGATTGATTGATGAGCAACGTACCTGCAGAACTGAAATACAGCAAAGAACACGAATGGCTGCGCAAAGAAGCTGACGGTTCCTACACCGTTGGTATCACCGAACACGCTCAGGAGCTGTTAGGTGACATGGTTTTCGTTGACCTGCCTGAAGTTGGCTCAACCGTCAGCGCGGGCGATGACTGCGCTGTTGCGGAGTCCGTAAAAGCGGCTTCCGATATCTATGCGCCAGTAGGCGGTGAGATTGTTGCGGTCAACGACGCGCTCAGCGACTCTCCGGAACTGGTTAACAGCGAGCCGTATGCGGGGGGCTGGATTTTCAAAATCAAAGCCAGCGATGAAAGCGAAATTGAATCGCTGCTGGATGCGACCGCATACGAAGCATTGTTAGAAGACGAGTAAATACGCTTCATTTTTCACGTTGCAGGTGTGTTGGCTTACCCGCATACCTGCAACGCGAATTATTTCGCGTATTCAGGTAGTAGAGACACCTACGATTCACTGCACGTTTCAGGAACCATCGCCCATGACACAGACGTTAAGCCAGCTTGAAAACAGCGGCGCTTTTATTGAACGCCACATCGGACCGGACGCCGCGCAGCAGCGAGAGATGCTGAATGCGGTTGGCGCCGAGTCGTTAAACGCGCTGATCGGCCAGATTGTGCCGAAAGACATTCAGCTCGCAACCCCGCCGCAGGTGGGCGAGGCGGCGACCGAATACGCTGCGCTGGCTGAATTAAAAGCCATCGCCGGGCGTAACAAGCGCTTCACGTCCTACATTGGCATGGGCTACACCGCCGTGCAGTTGCCACCGGTTATCCTGCGCAACATGCTGGAAAACCCGGGCTGGTACACTGCGTATACGCCGTATCAGCCAGAAGTGTCTCAGGGTCGCCTGGAAGCGCTGCTCAACTTCCAGCAGGTGACGCTGGATCTGACCGGTCTGGACATGGCCTCTGCCTCTCTGCTGGATGAAGCCACCGCAGCGGCTGAAGCAATGGCGATGGCAAAACGCGTCAGCAAACTGAAAAACGCCAACCGCTTCTTTGTGGCCGCAGATGTCCATCCGCAAACGCTGGATGTTGTGCGCACCCGTGCAGAAACCTTTGGTTTTGACGTCATTGTCGATGATGCGGCAAAAGCGCTGGATCATCAGGATGTGTTCGGCGTGCTGTTGCAGCAGGTTGGCACTACCGGTGAAGTGCACGACTACAGCGCACTGATTACTGAGCTGAAATCCCGCAAAGTTGTGGTCAGCGTCGCGGCCGATTTTATGGCGCTGGTACTGCTGACTGCGCCGGGCAAACAGGGGGCGGACATCGTTTTCGGCTCTGCACAACGCTTCGGCGTACCGATGGGCTACGGCGGTCCACACGCGGCATTTTTTGCTGCTAAAGACGAATTCAAACGCTCTATGCCAGGCCGTATTATCGGCGTCTCCAAAGATGCGGCGGGCAATACCGCACTGCGCATGGCGATGCAGACTCGTGAGCAGCATATCCGCCGCGAGAAAGCGAACTCCAACATTTGTACCTCGCAGGTCCTGCTGGCCAACATCGCCAGTCTGTATGCCGTTTATCATGGTCCGGTTGGCCTGAAACGCATTGCTAATCGCATCCACCGCCTGACCGATATCCTGGCAGTCGGCCTGCAACAGAAAGGATTGAAGCTGCGTCATGCGCATTACTTCGACACCCTGTGCGTTGAAGTAGCCGATAAAGCTGCAGTACTGGCGCGTGCCGAAGCGGCAGAAATCAATCTGCGTAGCGATATTCATAACGCGGTAGGTATTACCCTCGACGAAACCACTACCCGTGAAAATGTTGTGCAATTGTTCAATATTCTGCTGGGCGACAGCCACGGCCTGAACATTGATACGCTGGATAAAGACGTGGCGCTCGACAGCCGTTCCATTCAGGACAGTATGCTGCGTGACGATGCGATCCTCAGCCATCCGGTGTTCAACCGCTACCATAGCGAAACCGAGATGATGCGTTACATGCACTCGCTTGAGCGCAAAGATCTGGCGCTGAACCAGGCGATGATCCCGCTGGGATCCTGCACCATGAAGCTGAACGCGGCGGCCGAGATGATCCCGATCACCTGGCCGGAATTCGCTGAGCTTCATCCGTTCTGTCCTCCAGAGCAGGCAGAAGGTTATCACCAGATGATCGGCCAACTTTCCGAGTGGCTGGTAAAACTGACCGGTTATGACGCAGTCTGCATGCAGCCGAACTCCGGCGCACAGGGGGAGTATGCGGGGCTGCTGGCGATTCGCCATTATCACGAAAGCCGTAACGAAGGCCATCGTGATATCTGCCTGATCCCGGCCTCTGCTCACGGTACTAACCCGGCTTCCGCTCAGATGGCGGGTATGCAGGTGGTGGTGGTCGCTTGTGATAAGAACGGTAACATCGACTTAGACGATCTGCGTGCAAAAGCAGAACAACATGCCGACAACCTCTCTTGCATCATGGTGACCTACCCATCCACGCACGGCGTGTATGAAGAAACAATCCGTGAAGTGTGCGACGTTGTGCACCAGTTTGGCGGTCAGGTTTACCTTGATGGCGCGAACATGAACGCTCAGGTTGGGATCACCACGCCGGGCTTTATCGGCGCGGACGTATCACATCTCAACCTGCATAAAACATTCTGCATTCCGCACGGCGGCGGCGGCCCGGGTATGGGGCCGATCGGCGTGAAATCACACCTGGCACCGTTCGTACCGGGTCACAGCGTGGTGCAGATTGAAGGCATGCTGACCCGTCAGGGCGCAGTTTCTGCCGCTCCGTTTGGTAGCGCATCTATTCTGCCAATCAGCTGGATGTACATCCGTATGATGGGCGCAGAAGGTCTGAAGCAGGCAAGCCAGGTGGCGATCCTGAACGCTAACTATATTGCCAGCCGTCTGAAAGATGCCTATCCGGTGCTGTATACCGGTCGTGATGGTCGCGTGGCGCATGAATGTATTCTCGACATTCGCCCACTGAAAGAAGAGACCGGCATCAGCGAACTGGATATTGCCAAGCGTCTGATCGATTACGGTTTCCATGCACCGACCATGTCGTTCCCGGTAGCGGGTACGCTGATGGTGGAACCGACTGAATCTGAAAGCAAGGTGGAACTGGATCGCTTTATCAATGCGATGCTGGCCATTCGCGCGGAGATCGACCGTGTGAAAGCGGGTGAATGGTCACTGGAAGATAACCCACTGGTTAACTCACCGCACACGCAAAACGAGCTGGTCGCGGAGTGGAACCACGGTTATAGCCGCGAAATCGCCGTCTTCCCGGCGGGTGTGGCGAACAAATACTGGCCAACCGTGAAGCGTCTTGATGATGTTTACGGTGACCGTAACCTGTTCTGCTCCTGCGTACCGATGAGCGAATATCAGTAATCTGCTGATTCGACTATCTTTTAAAGGCGCTTCGGCGCCTTTATTTTTTGGGAGAAACGTTATGGCTATAGCATTGGTGACGGGCGGCAGTCGTGGCATTGGTCGAGCAACCGCACTGCAACTGGCGCAAGAGGGCTACACGGTCGCGTTGAACTTTCATCACAATATTCGTGCGGCAACGGAGGTGGTGAACAGCATCGCCGCTGCAGGAGGGAAGGCGTTTGCTTTACGGGCAGATATCAGCGATGAAAGCCAGGTGGTAGCAATGTTTGAGTCTATTGACCGTGCAGGCGAGCCGCTGACTGCCCTGGTGAATAATGCCGGGATTTTGTTTGAACAGAGCACGGTGGAAAGCCTAACCGCTGAAAGAATTAATCGTGTTCTGACGACCAATGTTACTGGCTATTTTCTGTGCTGTAGAGAAGCGGTAAAGCGCATGTCGTTTAAGCATGGTGGTCATGGCGGGGCGATTGTGAATGTCTCTTCAGCGGCCTCACGGCTAGGCGCCCCTTTCGAGTACGTTGATTACGCCGCCTCAAAAGGCGCGGTGGACACGCTCACTACCGGTCTGGCGCTGGAGGTTGCAGCGCAGGGGATCCGCGTGAACTGTGTGCGGCCGGGTCTGATTTACACTGAAATGCATGCGTCAGGCGGCGAGCCGGGAAGAGTCGATCGCGTGAAATCGCTGTTACCTATGCAGCGCGGTGGACAACCGGAGGAGGTCGCGCAGGCGATTACCTGGCTGTTGAGCGAGAAAGCATCTTACGTTACGGGGAGTTTTCTGGAGCTGGCAGGCGGTAAGTAGGGACTTGATTGCCGGATGGCGCTGCGCCATCCGGCAAAAAATCACAGGTTCTCGCCGTTGCTGGCAATCACCGCTTTATACCACTCAAAACTCTTCTTCCGCGAACGCGACATATCGCCGGTGCCGTCGTCGTGTTTGTTTACGTAGATAAACCCGTAGCGTTTGCTGTACTGACCGGTGGTAAACGACACGCAGTCGATGCAGCCCCAGGGCGTATAGCCCATCAGGTCTACGCCATCATACGTTACCGCTTTCATCATCTCTTCGACGTGGGCGCGCAGATAGTCGATGCGATAGTCGTCGTTGATGCTACCGTCTTCTTCTACTTTGTCATAAGCGCCAAACCCGTTTTCAACGATAAACAGCGGCTTCTGGTAGCGTTCATACAGCTCACATAAGGCATAGCGCAGACCGACGGGGTCAATCTGCCAGCCCCAGTCGGATGCTTTGACGTGCGGGTTCGGTACGCTGCCCTCAAAGCCGGAAATCGCATCACCGCTGCCACCTTCCGCTTTAACGGCGTTGGTCATGTAGTAGCTGAAACCGAGATAGTCACAGGTACCTTCGCGCAGGATCTGTTCGTCGTTTGCTTCCATTTTGATGTTGAATTCACGACGCTCCCACTCATTCAGAACATAAGAGGGGTAGTAACCGCGCAACTGGACATCGGTGAAGACGTAGCGCTCACGCATCGATTCTTGCGCAAACATCATATCTTCAGGCTTACAAGAGAAGGGATACAGCGGGACCATCGCCAGCATGCAGCCGACTTTCATGTCAGGATTGATGCGACGTGCCGCTTTTACCGCCAGTGCGCTGGCGACAAACTGGTGATGCAACACCTGGTACATGGTCTCTTCCGGGTTTTCATGCTCGGTATACACCACGCCCGAGCAGCAATAGCCAAACAGCGGCGCGCGCCAGTTACGCTGGTTGTTGATCTCGTTGAAGGTCATCCAGTATTTGACCTTGTGCTTGTAGCGCTCAAAAACGACTTCAGCAAAACGGACAAAGAAATCGACGACTTTACGATTGGTCCAGCTACCGTACTGTTGAACCAAATGCAGTGGCATTTCGAAGTGGGAGAGGGTGATGACCGGTTCGATGTTGTACTTCAGCAGTTCATCAAACATGTCGTCGTAGAATTTTAACCCTTCTTCATTTGGCTGGGTTTCGTCTCCTTTCGGGAAGATGCGGGTCCAGGCAATTGACGTACGGAAGCATTTGAAACCCATCTCGGCAAACAGCTTAATGTCTTCTTTGTAATGACCGTAAAAATCGACTGCTTCGTGGTTGGGATAGTATTTACCCTGCACGACGTCCTGAGTAATTTCTCTCGGAACGCCGTGTGCCCCACCGGTCAGCACGTCGCAAATGCTGGGACCTTTGCCACCTTTGTTCCAGCCGCCTTCAACCTGATGCGCCGCCACAGCGCCGCCCCATAAAAAATCGTTTGGTAAGGTAAGTTTTTTCATCTGCGCTCAGTCTCAAATTAATACAATCTGATTTTGAGTCTAACAAAGGAAAGATAAATGTCACGGTATAACAAAATAGCGTAAATGTGATTTGTTACATCAAAAAAACACATTGTTTTTTACGCTATTATTTTCGCCAGCTTGCGCCCGAGTGATTCCAGAATATAAATAACGGGGATCTGCGTGGTTATATCGTATACCCCGGCAATACGTGTTTGTGGAACATGCCAGGAGAGGTTAAAGTCTGCCAGCTTCGCCAGGCGAGAGTGTTCATGGCTGGTGACCGACAGAACCTTACAGTTGTGCAGACTAAACTGGCTGGCAAAGCGCAGGATCTCTTCTGTTTCACCAGACACGGAAAGCACGATCGCCAGCGCGTTTCTGGCCATATCGTTAGTTACCGGGAAATAAGGATCATCAATGTGATTACTGAATTTACCGACGTTTGAGAAAAAACGTGCGCCATATTTCGCCAGAGCTCCAGACGTTCCCGCCCCAACGAATATAATACGCTCGGAAGATAATATAATATCAACAGCCTGATCGAGCAGTTTATCGAACTCGTCGTTATTGACGCCTTTAAAGAAACTGATAATTTCGCTGGCACCGAAATTAGCCTGTTGTGGTTCATTCTGCTCTAAATATAATTTGAAGCGTACGCGGAATTCTGAGTAACCTTCACACTTAAGCTTGCGGCAAAAGCGCAGTACGGTAGTGGTGGAAACGCCCACGGCATCAGCCAGCTCGCGAATGGTCATGTACATGACTTTGTCACGGTTTTTGATGACATAGTTGTAGACCAGCATCTCAAGATTGTTGAGACTGGCGATGGCAGCGTGGGAGAACATACTCACAATGGCAAAACTCACTCATCAGACTTCATCTACAAGGAATAATAACATGCAGCCAAATGACATCACTTTTTTTCAGCGTTTCCAGGATGACATTCTGGCCGGACGCAAAACCATCACCATTCGTGACGAGTCCGAATCACACTTCAAAGCCGGGGACATTTTACGGGTTGGGCGCTTCGAAGATGACGGTTACTTCTGCACGATTGAGGTTGTTGGCACCTCAACTGTTACTTTGGATACGCTAACGGATAAACATGCCCAGCAGGAAAACATGACGCTTGAAGAACTTAAACATGTGATTGCCGAGATTTACCCGAATCAGACGCAATTTTATGTGATTGATTTTAAATGCCTTTGATTTAAAGAAACATCTGTTAGTTGAAAAAATAGTTGCAACGCCATGATTTTAAATGATTAATCTTAATGTGATATTTATTTTAGCTAACAGGTGTTCACTGGAACCATTCTCAGTTACGCTAGAGGCGCAATAACGAAAGTGTTCGTTTCTGGGGAGTAACTTATGGTTCAGAAGCCATTAATCGCGCAGGGATATTCGCTGGCAGAGGAAATAGCCAACAGCATCAGCCATGGTATCGGGCTGGTGTTTGGGATTGTCGGACTGGTGTTGTTACTGGTTCAGGCAGTGGATACCAACGCCAGCGCTATGGCCATTACTAGCTACAGCCTGTACGGTGGCAGCATGATCCTGCTGTTCCTTGCCTCAACCTTGTATCATGCGATCCCCCATCAGAGAGCGAAAGTCTGGCTGAAAAAATTCGACCACTGCGCGATTTATCTGCTGATTGCCGGGACCTACACGCCATTCCTGCTGGTGGGGCTGGATTCGCCGCTGGCACGCGGACTGATGATTGTGATCTGGAGCCTGGCGCTAATCGGTATTTTATTCAAACTGACTATTGCGCACCGCTTTAAGGTTCTGTCGCTGGTGACCTACCTGACAATGGGCTGGCTATCGCTGATTGTGGTGTATCAACTGGCGGTTAAGCTGGCGGTGGGGGGGGTGACGCTGCTGGCCGTTGGCGGCGTAGTCTATTCGCTGGGTGTTATTTTCTACGTATGTAAGCGTATTCCTTACAACCACGCGATCTGGCACGGCTTTGTGCTGGGCGGCAGCGTTTGCCACTTCCTGGCAATCTATCTGTACGTTGGTCAGGCGTAATCATTGATGCCGGATGGCGGCTAGCGCCTTATCCGGCCTACAAAACAAAAGCCAGCATGCCTGATAGACGCATCGCAATCAGGCATTATTCATTTACTCTTCCAGCGAATACGGCTGCGGTACGATATGCAGCGTTTTTGCGTCGTCTCGAACGCGGAACACGCTGTCGACTTCCATATCGTTATTCATCACAACCTGCACCAGCACTTGCCCATCAGCCAGCTGCACTGCGGCGAGTATGGTGCCGGTACGACGCCAGTTCTCACCCATTTTCAGCTCCAGGTCTTCACCCGCTTCCGGTACGCGACTGGCCGCTCCTGCCAGAGTCCACATGGCGCGTTTGTTGGCTCCGCGGAATTTTGCGCGGGCAACCATTTCCTGACCGGTATAGCACCCTTTTTTAAAGCTGATGCCGCCTAATGCCTGCAGATTGGTGGCTTGCGGAATAAACTGCGCGCTGTTGGCAGAATCAATAACAGGAATACCCGCTTCGATATCCAGCGCCAGCCACTGTTGGCTGTTATTTAACTCCGCTTCACCACGCAGTTTCTCTGCCAGCGTTTCCGCTGTGGCAGTATCGGTCACTAGTAAGAAGCGTTCGGCTGGGTGTTCAAACCACAATATTGTGGAAGAGCCTTCGGTAATAACCTGCTTATCGCTGCTCGGTAATTCGCTAAAAAGATTGGCCAGTGCCGCACGTGCCTGGAATCCCGCTACGCCCAGCAGGACGCGCTCGTCGTCCGGGGCAATCGCCACTTTCGAAAAGACCGCGTATTTTTTCAGTTCAGTAAGCTGCGCATCGCGCAGGCTACGGCGCTCAACCCAGGCAAAACCGTCACCCTGGCGGAACAGACGCAGGGTGCTCCACATTTTACCTTTGGCGTCACAATGTGCCGCCAACACGTGCTGATGTTCGGTCATCTGGCTGACATCCGCCGTGACCTGACCCTGAATATACTTCTCACTGTCGACACCGGTGATGGTGGCGAGCGCCCAGTCATCGAGCGTCATTAGCGTCAGAGGCAAACGCGTTGACGCGAAAGGCTGGCGAGGAGGAAAAGATGTAAAAGCCATAATAATGTCCTGATTTGCTTAACGCAGTGATAATGACTAATGGTAAAAGAGCTATGGCCCATTGCAAGCGGTTTAAACAGGCTATTTGTGCCATATATTAAGCTTTGCGAGGAGACATCCAAAAATGCTGAATCCTTTGACTTAATGCGGTTTTATTTCGCGAACAAGCTTCCGATTACTGATATTCCCGTCAATGCGCGGGAAAAACACGTTACAATAGCCGGATACTTCGTTTTCGCGAGACAGGGAGAAGAACATGGATATTAACAACAAAGCACGTATTCATTGGGCATGCCGCCGTGGTATGCGCGAGCTGGACATCTCGATCATGCCGTTTTTCGAACATGAATACGACAGCTTAAGTGACGAAGAAAAACGTATCTTTATTCGTCTGCTAGAATGTGATGATCCAGATTTGTTTAACTGGTTGATGAATCATGGGAAACCAGCTGATGCTCAGCTGGAACAGATGGTGCGACTTATCCAGACACGGAATCGGGAACGTGGTCCAGTGGCAATCTGATTTACGCGTTTCATGGCGCGCGCAATGGCTTTCACTGCTCATTCATGGGCTGGTCGCGGTATTTATTTTATTGATGCCCTGGCCATTGAGTTACACCCCATTATGGCTGGTTTTGCTGTCTTTGGTGGTGTTCGATAGCGTACGAAGCCAGCGCCGAATTAACGCCTGTCAGGGCGAGATTCGGCTGTTGATGAACGGTCGTCTGCGCTGGCAGGGGCAAGAGTGGTCTATCGTTAGCGCCCCCTGGATGGTAAAAACAGGCATGATGCTGCGTTTGCGTTCCGATACCGGAAAACGTCAGCATCTATGGCTGGCGGCAGACAGTATGGATGACGCAGAATGGCGGGATTTACGGCGGTTAATACTGCAACAGGCGAAGCAGATGTAGCACTGACGGTAAGGTTGCGACCTTAACCGTCAGTCGGCAGCAACTCAGGACCAGTGCTCGGCCATTTCACCAAGAATTTGCTCGCACCAGGCCTGAATGCGTTCATCGCTGAGGTCGTACTGGTTCGTTTCATCCAGCGCCAGACCAACAAACAGCTGTCCATCGGCAATGACGGGTTTATCGCTGGTGAATTCATAGCCTTCAGTTGGCCAGTAACCCACAAATTTAACGCCTTTTGTAACCAGTTTATCGTGCAGCATACCCAGTGCATCCAGGAACCATTCGCCGTATCCCAACTGATCGCCCATACCGTAAAGCGCAACAATTTTGCCTTCCAGGTTGAGGTCGTCCAGTTGCGCCCAGACTGCTTCCCAATCCTCCTGAATTTCACCGAAATCCCAGGTCGGGATGCCCAAAATGAGCACGTCATACTGCTCCATTAAGCTCGGGGAATCATCTTTGAGGTTGTGCAGTGTCACCAGTTCGGGACCCAGGATATCGCGGATTTTTTCCGCTGCCATTTCGGTGTAGCAGGTGCTTGAACCGTAAAAAAGACCCATGTTCATGACGTAAACATCTCAATTCTGCTGTAGCGTTGCGGGTAGTGTAACAGAATCGCCGCATTCTCGGCACAATGAGGCATAATGCATCAAAAATGAGAGTGGAATAAGGGGTGCGAGTGGAACAGGATCTGGCGCGCATCGAGCAGTTTCTTGATGCACTGTGGCTGGAACGAAATCTGGCGGAAAATACGTTAAGTGCGTATCGTCGCGATCTGACCATGCTTGTCGAATGGTTACATCACCGCGGTGCTTCGCTGGCGACCGCGCAGAGTGATGACCTGCAAGCATTGCTGGCTGAGCGGATGGATGGGGGATATAAGGCCACCAGTTCTGCACGCTTGCTCAGTGCGACACGGCGCTTTTTTCAGCATCTTTACCGTGAGAAATTTCGCGAAGATGACCCCAGCGCTGCGCTGGCATCACCTAAGCTTCCACAGCGTCTGCCCAAAGATCTCAGCGAAGCGCAGGTAGAACGACTGCTGCAGGCACCGCTTATCGAGCAACCGCTGGAACTTCGCGACAAAGCCATGCTGGAAGTATTGTATGCCACGGGCCTGCGCGTGTCAGAACTGGTGGGGCTGACGATGAGCGATGTCAGCCTGCGTCAGGGCGTGGTTCGGGTAATCGGCAAAGGAAATAAAGAGCGTCTTGTCCCGTTAGGTGAAGAGGCGGTGTACTGGCTGGAAACGTACCTGGAGCATGGGCGTCCATGGTTACTCAATGGCGTATCGATTGATGTGCTGTTTCCCAGCCAGCGCGCGCAACAGATGACTCGTCAAACCTTCTGGCATCGTATTAAACACTATGCTGTGTTGGCTGGAATCGATAGCGAAAAGCTGTCACCGCATGTCCTGCGCCACGCGTTTGCCACGCATCTGCTCAATCATGGCGCTGACCTGCGCGTGGTGCAGATGCTGCTGGGGCATAGCGACCTCTCGACAACGCAGATTTATACTCATGTCGCAACGGAGCGCTTGCGGCAACTACATCAACAGCATCACCCGCGAGCGTGAGTGCTGACAGGAAAGGATAGGTTATGAAAAAACGTTTTATGATGTTCACTCTGCTGGCAACGGCTTTTACTGGTATGGTACATGCTGACGATGCGGCGATTCGCCAGTCATTAGCGAAGCTGGGCGTTCAGAGTACCGAGATTCAGTCAGCTCCGGTTGCGGGCATGAAAACCGTACTGACCAATAGCGGCGTACTATACGTTACCGAAGATGGTAAACATATTATTCAGGGACCAATGTACGACGTGAGCGGCGCAAGCCCGGTAAACGTCACTAACCAACTGCTGATGAAGCATTTGAACGCGCTGGAAAACGAGATGATCGTCTACAAAGCGCCGCAGGAAAAACATGTCATTACCGTTTTCACCGACATCACCTGTGGCTACTGCCACAAGCTGCATGAAGAGATGAAAGACTACAATGCGTTAGGGATCACCGTACGCTATCTGGCCTTCCCTCGTCAGGGACTGGAAAGCCAGGCAGAGCAGGACATGAAGTCTATCTGGTGTGCGAAGGATAAAAACAAAGCCTTTGACGATGCAATGGCAGGCAAGGGCGTGAAACCAGCGACCTGTGATGTGGACATCGCTAACCACTACGCACTGGGCGTACAGTTTGGCGTCAGCGGTACGCCGGCGATTGTATTGAGCAATGGCTATGTAGTGCCTGGCTATCAGGGGCCGAAAGAGATGAAAGAATTCCTTGACGCACATGCCAAACAAACCAGCGGTAAATAATTCGCGTGAAACAACAGATACAACTTCGTCGGCGTAAAGCCGACGAGACCGCCGAGCTACCTGCCGACCTGCCGCCACTGCTACGTCGTTTGTACGCCAGTCGGGGCGTGCGCAGCACGCAGGAGCTTGAGCGTAGCGTGAAAGGCATGTTGCCGTGGCAGCATTTAAATGGCGTCGAAAAAGCAGTTGAGATCCTCTATAACGCCTTTCGCGAAGGAACTCGAATCATCGTGGTCGGCGATTTTGACGCCGATGGCGCGACCAGCACGGCGCTGAGCATCCTGGCGATGCGTGCGTTGGGCTGCAGCAACGTTGACTATCTGGTGCCGAATCGTTTTGAAGACGGCTATGGTTTAAGCCCGGAAGTGGTGGATCAGGCCCATGCACGGGGCGCTCAGCTGATTGTTACTGTCGACAATGGCATTTCGTCCCACGCGGGCGTTGAACATGCCAGAACGTTGAAGATCCCGGTCGTGGTGACCGATCACCATCTGCCCGGAGACACGCTGCCGGGCGCAGAGGCTATTATCAACCCTAACCTGCCCGACTGTGAATTCCCGTCGAAATCGCTGGCGGGCGTTGGTGTTGCCTTCTACCTGATGCTGGCGCTGCGCACCTTTTTGCGTGACAAAGGCTGGTTTGATGAACGCGGCATTGCACCGCCGAATCTGGCGGATTTGCTCGATCTGGTTGCGCTTGGCACGGTGGCCGACGTGGTTCCGTTGGATGCCAATAATCGCATTCTGACGTGGCAGGGCTTAAGCCGTATTCGTGCCGGAAAGTGCCGTCCGGGTATTAAAGCGCTGCTGGAGATTTCCAATCGCGACCCACTCAAACTGGCTGCCAGCGATTTAGGTTTTGCCCTCGGGCCACGGCTGAATGCGGCGGGGCGTCTGGACGACATGTCCGTTGGTGTGGCGCTGCTACTGTGCGACAACATTGGTGAAGCGCGCGTGCTGGCCAATGAGCTGGACGCGCTCAACCAAACACGCAAAGAGATCGAGCAGGGGATGCAGACGGAAGCGCTGACTCTGTGTGAAAAGCTGGAACGCAGTAGTGATACGCTACCGGGCGGTCTGGCAATGTACCACCCTGAGTGGCATCAGGGCGTGGTGGGGATTCTGGCATCACGCATTAAGGAGCGCTTCCACCGTCCGGTGATTGCGTTTGCGCCTGCCGGCGACGGTACGCTCAAAGGCTCCGGACGCTCGATTCAGGGGCTACACATGCGCGATGCGCTGGAGCGCCTGGACACCCTTTATCCTGGCATGATCCTCAAGTTTGGCGGCCACGCTATGGCAGCAGGTTTGTCGCTGGAAGAGGCGCAGTTTGAGCGTTTCCAGCAGCGTTTCGGCGAACTGGTAACCGAGTGGCTGGATCCCGCCTTACTACAGGGTGAAGTGGTATCAGATGGTGCTCTGAGCGCAGCGGAGATGACCATGGAGGTCGCGCAAATGCTGCGTGATGCCGGACCGTGGGGGCAAATGTTCCCAGAACCGCTGTTTGACGGGCATTTCCGGCTGCTTCAGCAACGCCTGGTCGGTGAGCGTCATCTGAAGGTAATGGTTGAGCCTGTTGGCGGCGGCCCACTGCTGGACGGTATTGCATTTAATGTTGATACCACCTGCTGGCCCGACAACGGTGTTCGCGAAGTTCAGCTTGCCTACAAACTGGATATTAACGAGTTTCGTGGCAACCGCAGCTTGCAGATTATAATCGACAATATCTGGCCACTTTAGCGTCACTAATCGCTATAAAAAAGGGCGTGGATTAGTTACAATCCCGCTCTTATAACCGCATTTTGACTAGTCCAATAAAAGAAATCAGACAATGTTTGAAATTAATCCGGTAAATAACCGCATTCAGGACCTCACGGAGCGCTCTGACGTTCTTAGGGGGTATCTTTGACTATGATGCCAAGAAAGAGCGTCTGGAAGAAGTAAACGCCGAGCTGGAACAGCCGGACGTGTGGAACGAACCCGAACGTGCCCAGGCGCTGGGTAAAGAGCGTTCCTCCCTTGAGGCCATCGTTGATACGCTCGATCAGATGAGCCAGGGCCTGGAAGATGTCTCCGGCCTGCTGGAGCTGGCTGTAGAAGCCGATGACGAAGAAACCTTTAACGAAGCCGTAGCAGAACTCGATACCCTGGAAGATAAGCTGGCCCAGCTGGAATTCTGTCGTATGTTCTCCGGTGAATATGACAGCGCAGATTGCTATCTCGATATCCAGGCTGGCTCCGGCGGTACGGAAGCGCAGGACTGGGCAAGCATGCTGATGCGTATGTATCTGCGTTGGGCTGAAGCGCGCGGCTTTAAGACCGAAATTATTGAAGAGTCTGAAGGTGAAGTCGCGGGTATTAAATCCGTGACCATCAGAATTGCTGGCGAGTATGCTTACGGTTGGCTGCGTACTGAAACCGGCGTACACCGCCTGGTACGTAAAAGCCCGTTCGATTCAGGTGGCCGTCGCCATACGTCGTTCAGTTCGGCGTTTGTCTACCCGGAAGTTGACGATGATATTGATATCGATATCAACCCGGCGGATCTGCGTATCGACGTTTATCGCGCCTCTGGTGCGGGCGGTCAGCACGTTAACCGTACAGAATCTGCGGTGCGTATTACCCACATCCCGACCGGGATTGTGACGCAGTGTCAGAACGACCGTTCCCAGCACAAGAACAAAGACCAGGCCATGAAGCAGATGAAAGCGAAGCTTTATGAACTGGAAATGCAGAAGAAGAATGCCGAGAAACAGGCGATGGAAGACACCAAGTCAGATATCGGCTGGGGTAGCCAGATTCGTTCTTATGTCCTTGATGACTCCCGCATCAAAGATCTGCGTACCGGGGTTGAAACCCGCAACACGCAGGCGGTGCTGGATGGCAGCCTGGATCAATTTATCGAAGCAAGTTTGAAAGCAGGGTTATGAGGAACCAACATGTCTGAACAACACGTACAGGGCGCTGACGCGGTAGCCGACCTTAACAATGAACTGAAAACGCGCCGTGAGAAGCTGGCGAGCCTGCGTGAGCAGGGGATCCCGTTCCCGAACGACTTCCGTCGCGATCATACCTCAGACCAACTGCATGCTGACTTCGATGCGAAAGAAAATGAAGAGCTGGAAGCGCTGAACATTGAGGTCTCCGTTGCTGGTCGTATGATGACCCGTCGTATTATGGGTAAAGCATCATTCGTTACGTTGCAGGACGTTGGCGGCCGCATTCAGCTGTACGTTGCTCGCGACGATCTGCCGGAAGGCGTTTACAACGAGCAGTTCAAAAAATGGGATCTGGGCGATATCCTCGGCGCGAAAGGTAAGTTGTTCAAGACCAAGACCGGTGAGCTGTCTATCCACTGCACCGAGCTGCGTCTGCTGACCAAAGCGTTGCGCCCGCTGCCGGACAAATTCCACGGTCTGCAGGATCAGGAAGCGCGCTATCGTCAACGCTACCTGGATCTCATCTCTAACGATGAATCCCGCAATACCTTTAAAGTGCGTTCACAGATTATGGCTGGCATCCGTCAGTTCATGGTTGGTCGCGGCTTTATGGAAGTCGAAACCCCAATGATGCAGGTAATCCCTGGCGGTGCGGCGGCGCGTCCGTTTATCACCCATCATAACGCGCTGGATCTGGACATGTACCTGCGTATCGCGCCGGAACTGTACCTCAAGCGTCTGGTGGTTGGTGGCTTCGAACGCGTATTCGAAATTAACCGTAACTTCCGTAACGAAGGCATCTCTGTTCGCCATAACCCTGAGTTCACCATGATGGAACTCTACATGGCTTATGCGGACTATAAAGATCTCATCGAACTCACCGAATCTCTGTTCCGTACGTTGGCGCAGAACGTTCTGGGAACGACGGAAGTGCCTTACGGCGAAGAAGTTTTCGACTTCGGTAAGCCGTTCGAAAAACTGACCATGCGCGAAGCGATTCAGAAATACCGTCCGGAAACTAATATGGCCGATCTGGATAACTTCGATTCTGCAAAAGCGATTGCTGAATCTATCGGCATCAAAGTTGAGAAGAGCTGGGGTCTGGGCCGTATCGTGACCGAGATTTTTGAAGAAGTTGCGGAAGCGCACCTGATTCAGCCGACCTTCATTACCGAGTACCCGGCAGAAGTTTCTCCACTGGCGCGTCGTAATGACGAAAATCCGGAAATCACCGATCGCTTCGAATTCTTTATCGGCGGACGTGAAATCGGTAACGGCTTCAGCGAGCTGAACGATGCAGAAGATCAAGCGCAGCGTTTCCAGGATCAGGTTAACGCTAAAGATGCGGGTGATGACGAAGCGATGTTCTACGACGAAGACTACGTTACCGCTCTGGAACACGGTCTGCCGCCGACTGCGGGCCTGGGTATTGGTATCGACCGTATGGTTATGCTGTTCACCAACAGCCACACCATTCGCGATGTGATCCTGTTCCCGGCGATGCGTCCGGTTAAGTAAGATGTGAAATGCCGAATGGCGGCTGATGCATTATCCGGCCTACGATCCGTTACGTAGGCCAGGTAAGCGTAGCGCCATCCGGCAATCAATTCCCGTTGGCAAACTTGCGCAGCAATTCTCGCGCCTTATTGTTTGCAACCTGCATTACCATCCACGGGCTAAAGGCCCATGGCGTCGCGTCAATCCCGCTTAAAACATCCTCAAGATTGCTCCATTGGTAATCCATCACTTCATCCGCGTTCGGCTGTAACTGACTGACGATGTGCGCGGTGTAAACCGGGCAGACTTCATTTTCCACTATTCCACTCGGATCCGTCGCGCAATAACGGAAATCAGGATAGACGGGTGTAAGATCGCTAATATCGGCACCCAGCTCGAAGCGAGCGCGGCGGACAATAGCCGCTTCGGTAGTTTCACCCAGCTGTGGGTGTCCGCAAACCGAATTGGTCCAGACGCCTGGCCAGGCTTTTTTGTGCAGCGACCGGCGGGTGACCAGCAGTTGACCTTGCTCGTTAAATATCCAGCATGAGAAAGCGGAGTGCAGGAGGGTTGCGGCGGTATGCGCCGTATACTTTTCCAGCGTTCCACAGGGTTGGTCCTGCTCGTTCAATAAAATGACATGTTCCTGTCGCATTGCGTCCACCCTCAATCTTAAGCACCCATATTATATGCTTAATTAAGGCATATTGATTAACTGAGGGTGTGAAATGCAAGGGCTGACGCTTCGTTGCGCGATATGATTTGGCATCCGGTTTCTGGCTGCTATGATAAAGCGTCTGGAAATGTTGCGAGGTATTGTTTTGAGTGCAGGACGCCTGAAGAAAAATAGCTTAAGTATCGTGATGCTGCTGTGTGTAGGTCTGCTGTTAGTAGGCTGTTCCGGTAGCAAGTCGTCTGATACAGGAAGTTATTCCGGCTCCCTATATACCGTGAAGCGGGGAGATACGCTATACCGTATTTCGCGCGCCACCGGTACCAGCGTGAAAGAGATCGCCCGCCTGAATAACATTCCACCGCCCTATACGATTGAAGTGGGGCAAAAGCTGAAGGTCAGCGGCGGTGCGAAAACCAGTTCAAGCTCTGGCAAAACAACCAAGAAATCCTCGACCAAAACGGCGGCGGTCAGACCGTCTTCATCTGTGCCGCAGTCATCCTGGCCGCCAGTGGGGCAACGCTGCTGGTTGTGGCCTGCCAGCGGTAAAGTGATTCTGCCTTATTCAACCGCGGACGGCGGTAATAAAGGTATTGATATCTCTGCTGCGCGCGGTACGCCGATTTATGCAGCAGGAGCCGGGAAGGTAGTTTATGTCGGGAATCAACTGCGGGGATACGGTAATCTCATTATGATTAAGCACAGTGAGGACTACATCACTGCGTATGCGCATAATGACACCATGCTGGTGAACAACGGCCAAAACGTGAAGGCCGGGCAAAAGATAGCGACAATGGGCAGCTCGGATGCGACGACAGTGCGGCTGCATTTCCAGATCCGCTATCGGGCAACAGCGATCGATCCGCTGCGTTATTTACCGCCGCAGGGCAGTAAACCAAAATGCTAACGGTGAATTAATCGCCAGTCAGACGGTCAGCCCCTTGCCAGGAAGAGCGTAAGGTTTATAATCCCTTACGCACTTCAAAGCGGGCGTAGTTCAATGGTAGAACGAGAGCTTCCCAAGCTCTATACGAGGGTTCGATTCCCTTCGCCCGCTCCAATTTCAGCTGTTCTAAAGTTCTATCATTTCTCCTGTATTCAGAAATCAATAGCAACCTTTTTTATTTCACTACATATATGTTTTTACGCATGTGATATTGATTTTGTTCCCCACTGGCGTATTCTGATCCGCAAACGAGCAGGGGGAATAATGTCGTTTACTTCCTTACAACTTTTCAAGAATCTGTCTGATGAAACCCGGCTGGGCATCGTATTATTGCTCAGGGAGATGGGAGAGCTGTGCGTGTGCGATCTCTGCACGGCGCTGGATCAGTCACAGCCCAAGATTTCCCGCCACCTGGCAATGCTACGGGAAAGTGGTCTATTGCTGGATCGCAAACAGGGCAAGTGGGTTCACTACCGCTTATCTCCGCATATTCCTTCCTGGGCCGCTCAGGTAATTGAGCAAGCCTGGTTAAGCCAACAGGACGACGTACAGGCCATCGCCCGTAAGCTGGCATCGGCAAACTGCTCTGGTAGCGGTAAGGCTGTTTGCATCTAAAAAATTTGCCTGAACATATATGATTTTTCAAATGTGAGGTATTCAGAATGAAAACGTTAACGGTGTTTGACCCGGCAATGTGCTGCAGTACCGGCGTATGTGGCTCAGATGTCGATCAGGTTCTGGTTGATTTTTCTGCTGATGTGCAGTGGCTGAAAGGACGTGGTGTACAGGTTGAACGTTACAACCTGGCGCAGCAGCCCATGAGCTTTGTTCAGAATGAGAAAGCGAAAGCATTCCTCGAAGCATCTGGGGCAGAAGGGCTTCCGTTACTGCTGTTAGACGGTGAAACGGTGATGGCTGGGCGATACCCAAAACGCGCTGAGCTGGCTCGCTGGTTCGGTATTCCGCTGGAGAAGGTAGGGTTAGCTCCCACCAGCTGTTGTGGTGGTAATACTTCCTGTTGCTGAATATGTCAGGGGGACATATGAAATTCTTACAGAACATCCCGCCTTACCTGTTCTTTACCGGCAAGGGAGGCGTAGGAAAAACGTCCATTTCCTGCGCGACGGCTGTCCGCCTTGCCGAACAGGGTAAGCGGGTTTTGCTGGTCAGTACCGATCCGGCCTCCAATGTCGGCCAGGTATTCGACCTGGCTATCGGTAACACCATTCGCCCTGTGACAGCAGTTCCTGGACTTTCCGCACTGGAGATTGATCCGCAGGAAGCCGCCCAGCAATACCGCGCCAGAATCGTTGATCCTATCAAAGGTCTTCTGCCTGATGACGTTGTTAACAGCATCAGCGAACAGCTTTCGGGGGCCTGTACCACTGAGATTGCGGCGTTCGATGAGTTCACTGGCTTATTGACAGACGCTTCCCTGCTGACCCGCTTCGATCACATCATTTTTGATACCGCACCGACGGGCCACACGATTCGTCTGCTCCAGCTTCCCGGAGCCTGGAGCAGCTTCATCGAAAGTAACCCGGACGGAGCTTCCTGCCTTGGCCCAATGGCCGGGTTGGAAAAGCAGCGAGAGCAGTATGCTCATGCGGTAGAGGCGTTATCCGATCCTGAACGTACCCGTCTGGTTCTGGTTGCACGACTGCAAAAATCTACGCTGCAGGAAGTCGCCCGCACCCATGAAGAACTGGCTGCTATTGGCCTGAAAAACCAGTACCTGGTAATTAATGGTGTGCTGCCCAAAGCAGAAGCTGAACATGACGCCCTGGCCGCTGCGATATGGCAACGGGAGCAGGAAGCACTGGCAAATCTTCCTGCCGGTTTATCCGGGCTACCGACAGATACCCTATTGCTCCAGGCAGTCAATATGGTTGGAGTGGCTGCATTGAAGGGACTGCTGGATACCCGTTCTGAGGTATTACCGTATCCTTCAACGAACGTCCAGTACACGTCTGAAAACCTATCGCTCTCTGGCCTGGTCGATGATATCGCTCGCAGTGAACACGGCCTGATTATGCTGATGGGCAAAGGTGGTGTAGGGAAAACCACGATGGCTGCGGCTATCGCCGTCAGGCTGGCAGACATGGGGTTTGACGTGCATCTCACGACCTCTGATCCTGCTGCGCACCTGAGTACAACGCTGAACGGTAGCCTCAAAAATCTTCAGGTCAGTAGAATCAATCCACATGATGAAACCGAACGCTATCGCCAACATGTCCTTGAGACGAAGGGAAAAGATCTGGACGAAGCAGGGAAACGGCTGCTCGAAGAAGATTTACGCTCTCCCTGTACTGAAGAAATTGCCGTGTTTCAGGCCTTTTCCCGCGTGATTCGTGAAGCGAGTAAGCGGTTTGTTGTTATGGATACCGCCCCTACGGGACACACGCTTTTGTTGCTGGATGCGACCGGGGCTTACCACCGAGAGATTGCCAAAAAAATGGGGAATAAAGGTCATTTTACTACCCCAATGATGCAGCTTCAGGATCCGGATAGAACCAAAGTTCTGCTGGTTACGCTCCCTGAAACCACACCAGTGCTGGAGGCGGCAAACCTGCAGGCTGACCTTGAAAGAGCGGGGATTCATCCGTGGGGCTGGATTATCAATAACAGTCTTTCCATTGCGGATACGCTTTCTCCGTTGCTTTGCCAGCGCGCCCGGCAGGAACTGCCTCAGATTGAGGCTGTCAAGAATCAGCACGCTGACCGTATAGCGCTTGTTCCGGTGCTGGCGTCAGAGCCCGCCGGTATTGAAAAGCTCAGAGAATTGATGCGTTAATTTTTTTGGTTAATACAGGGCGGCAACGTCGCCCTGTCAGGAGGCTTTATGTTACTGGCAGGCGCTATTTTTGTCCTGACCATTGTTTTGGTTATCTGGCAGCCGAAGGGATTAGGGATCGGCTGGAGCGCTACGCTGGGGGCGGTACTGGCGTTGATTTCTGGCGTTGTCCATTTAGGCGATATCCCGGTGGTTTGGAATATCGTCTGGAACGCGACGGCGACCTTTATTGCCGTGATTATTATCAGCCTGCTGCTTGATGAATCAGGCTTTTTCGAATGGGCGGCATTGCATGTTTCGCGCTGGGGTAACGGTCGTGGCCGTTTGCTCTTTACGTATATCGTTCTGCTTGGTGCAGCGGTGGCGGCACTGTTTGCCAACGATGGTGCGGCACTTATTCTGACGCCAATAGTCATCGCCATGCTACTGGCATTAGGGTTCAGCAAAGGCACGACACTGGCATTCGTCATGGCTGCCGGGTTTATTGCCGATACGGCCAGCTTGCCGCTTATCGTGTCGAACCTGGTGAATATCGTCTCGGCGGATTTCTTTGGTCTGGGATTCACCGAATATGCGTCGGTAATGGTGCCGGTGGATATTGCAGCCATTGTTGCCACACTGGTTATGCTGCATCTTTTCTTCCGCAAGGATATTCCACCGACTTACGACCTGGCTCTCCTGAAAGCACCGGCAAAAGCGATTAAAGATCTGGCAACCTTCAGAACCGGCTGGATTGTGTTGATTCTTCTGCTGGTTGGTTTTTTCGTCCTCGAGCCGCTGGGTATTCCCGTTAGCGCGATTGCGGCGGTTGGGGCTGTGATCCTGTTTGCGGTGGCGAAGCGAGGCCATGCCATTAACACCGGTAAAGTGTTACGTGGTGCGCCCTGGCAGATTGTTATCTTCTCGCTGGGGATGTATCTGGTGGTCTATGGCCTGCGCAACGCCGGGCTAACGGAATACCTCTCTTCTGTACTGAACGTATTGGCGGATAAAGGTCTCTGGGCTGCGACGTTGGGTACTGGCTTTCTGACGGCTTTCCTGTCTTCCATCATGAACAACATGCCTACCGTGCTGGTTGGTGCACTCTCTATTGATGGCAGCACCGCAACCGGTGTTATCAAAGAGGCGATGGTCTACGCCAACGTGATTGGCTGCGATCTGGGCCCGAAAATTACACCTATTGGTAGCCTGGCAACGCTGCTCTGGCTACATGTACTTTCACAGAAGAACATGACCATCACCTGGGGATACTATTTCCGCACCGGGATCATCATGACTCTACCTGTGCTGTTTGTAACGCTGGCCGCGCTGGCGATACGTCTCTCTTTCACTTTGTAATGAGATCCTGAAATGAACAACATCACCATTTATCACAACCCGGCCTGCGGTACGTCGCGTAATACATTGGAGATGATCCGCAATAGCGGTACTGAACCAACCGTTATTTATTACCTTGAGACTCCACCATCGCGCGATGAGCTGGTCAAACTTATTGCAGATATGGCGATCTCGGTACGGGCACTGCTGCGTAAAAATGTTGAGCCTTATGAACAACTTGGTCTTGCCGAAGATAACTTCACTGACGACCAGTTAATTGACTTTATGCTGCAGCATCCGATCCTGATTAACCGTCCCATCGTGGTGACACCGCTGGGAACGAAACTGTGCCGTCCTTCTGAAGTTGTTCTGGATATCCTTCCAGAAGCCCAGAAAGGGGCTTTCGCTAAGGAAGATGGCGAGAAAGTCGTTGATGAAGCAGGTAAACGAGTGCGATAGCAATAGGATAATAAATGCTCTGGTTTTAAGCGTAAATCAGAGCAAATTTCTACTATGATAGAAATTATATTCTGGTGATGTTCAGATGATTTGAATGGTCTGGATAGCATTTATTTTGTTTTTCAACGTTCTATACCTTAATAGTAGTAAATTATATTTTTAGAGAAAACTTGCGTAAAAGTCTATTATGATTTTTATCCGTATTTAGCACTTTGATCATCAACCTTCCAACAACAATTACTATTGTTAAAATTAAAGTAACATCTCGTAAGTTTTTAATGTTTTTATTTCTCATGGACGAAGATTTCAACACCATGGTATAATATGGCGGGAAAACATACAGGTTAATAACTTGTCAGTAATGTAAATAAATTTTCGAGGGGATTATTCCAGTGGGACGTAAATGGGCCAACATTGTTGCAAAAAAAACCGCTAAAGACGGTGCAACGTCTAACGTATATGCAAAATTCGGTGTAGAAATCTATGCTGCTGCTAAACAAGGTGAACCAGACCCAGAATCAAACTCAGCTTTAAAATTCGTTATTGAACGTGCGAAACAAGCCCAGGTTCCAAAGCACGTAATTGATAAAGCCATTGATAAAGCTAAAGGCGGCAGCGATGAAACGTTTGTGCAAGGGCGTTATGAAGGCTTTGGACCCAATGGCTCAATGATTATTGCTGAAACGCTGACTTCCAATGTTAACCGTACCATTGCTAATGTTCGCAACATTTTCAATAAAAAAGGTGGGAATATCGGCGCGGCAGGTTCTGTCAGCTATATGTTCGACAATACTGGCGTGATTGTTTTTGAAGGAACAGACCCTGACCGTATTTTTGAAATTTTGCTTGAAGCTGAAGTTGAAGTGCGCGATGTAACCGAAGAAGAAGGAAATATCGTTATTTATACTGAGTCTACAGATCTTCACAAAGGAATTGCAGCACTAAAAGCAGCTGGCATTACCGAATTCTCTACAACAGAATTAGAAATGATTGCTCAATCAGAAATTGAGCTTTCACCAGAAGATTTAGAAATCTTTGCAGGACTTGTTGATGCCCTTGAAGATGACGATGATGTCCAAAAAGTATATCATAACGTTGCAAATCTCTAATTTTAAATTAAAAGAGTCTGCCATTATGGCAGACTCTTTTAATCTCAATATTTGTTATAAAAAGGTATAGCCAACCAGATACACCTGGAACGGCTTTAAGCAAGCTGATTCCCGGCGTAGTATCACCAGAATAATCAACTACTATCATTCTTCCGTCAGGCTCGCTATCCGCCAGGCTGGTGGATACCTTCACCCAGGCTGCGTTGAAGTAAAACCGTGTCGAGCCAGCGTCCATGTTTGAAGCCAATGTTCTTCAGCGTGCCGATTTCCGTGAACCCAGCCTGCTGATGGACCTTCAGCGAACCCTGATTATTGCTATCACCGACGATGGCAATCAACTGCCGGTAACCCTGCGTTTCGGCCCAGTCAATGACATGGCTTAGCAACGCTTTTCCTGCCCCCTGGCGCTGTGCTGTCGGGTCAATGTAAATCGAATCTTCGAGGGTATAGCGGTAGGCATAACGCTCACGGTAGCGGGTGAGATAGCAATACCCGATGAGCTTTTCTTCTTGTAGCGCGACCACCCACGGCAATCCCAGGCTGCGGATTTTTTCCAGGCGTGCCTGCATTTCGCGCAAATCCGGTGGGTCTGTTTCAAAGCTGCCTGTACCGTGAATAACATGATGGGCGTAAATATCGCGTATGGCGGGGATATGCTTTTCTTCTGCGTTAACGATTTTCATTGACCAGCTCCCATTGGCATCTTTATCCAGATTACCTGAAAGTCAGGAGGAGAGGGTAAGTGCAAAAAATTATGCTTCTATTTGCTTTTTCAATGTAAATAGTCTTATAGATTGTAGGGAATAAAAATCGATTGCGGTTGATGCTGTCAATAATACGCAAGGTTGGTAAATACAATAACGAGCAAAACCATGTACAACTCTTCGCGCGCGTATTCTGCCGGATATCAAAATACTAATTATGGTAGGTTTCAATCATGAGTTAAGAAGTTATTTGATTTCATTGCATTTTTACTGTACTTAGTCCTGCAAGTGACTGTACCTGTATTTTCATTTCATTGACTATGTCTGCTACTTAAAATTAAGTTATATTGTCTACATTGTTGTCTTTACTGTTATCGGAGTCATTATTATCAGAATTTTCTCTATCCGCACATAATAGTTACCGTGCAAACAGTTGCGCAGTGTAGCTATGCTAACCAGCAATAGTTATCATCGTCACAAGGCTTCGTTTCGCAAACTTAATCTAAATCCAGTATTCAATACCAGGTGGATTAGGATAATTTGACCTAAAATACTTTTTTTGCCCAAGAGTATTCTTGTTGCGTAGAAACAACAGGCACTGAATGATAAAATCCCTGGGTTTATACCTCCTTTCCAAGGATTAGAGGATGGGGTGTGGATAGTCAATAAGACGAAAGAATTAATTGCTTCATAACCCTATTACGAAATAAGCGGCAGTGCATCTTACATGGTCGACAACTGTCAGTGAATGACCGTAACTTATTGAAAACGCTTATTTTTACTATGATGTAAGATATAAGGGCAGATATGTTAAGTATGCGTCGACATGCCAATTTTATTAAACGTTTAAAGTCTGTTAGCTGTTTATTTACGGCAAGCGTACTTTTCCCGATGCAAATCTCCGCAGCGGTATCTGATTATGACGATTTGGTTATTAAAGCTCGGGGAGGTAATAGTGCACCGTTATTGCATTATCTTGAGGATCAGGGAAAGAAAAGCGCGCTAACGCCAAATCAGGTTGCCGACTGGCTGCAGGTTTCCGGTTGGGTTGATAACAACGATAAAAACACCATTGAAATCTGGCTGCAGTATCGTGGGCAGATGGATGTGCCTGCCCGAGGGAAAGTTGCTGCCGCGCGCGCGTATCGTAATCTGAAGAACTGGAATGATTCGTTAGCGGTGTGGAATAGCGTTTTACAGGAAGAGCCTGACAACGTTGATGTACGTACCGGCTGGATAATGACGTTAGCGGATGCTCGCTACAATCAGCAAGCGCTTACTGAAGCGAACAAATGGGCGCAGGCGCATCCGGGGGCTGATTCCGACGCGCTACTTGCCTATGTATATCACTCTCAGGGGAAAAATTGGGACGCGCTGTTGGTTGCCAGCCAGGCGGATGACGTTGAGCCGGGCAACAAAAATGCGCAATCTACGCTGCTGTCTGCGCTGTCAGCAAACCGCGTTTCCGGACCCGCTTTAAATATGGCGGAAGTCGTACCCACGGCGGATCCTGTAAAGCGTCGCCTTGAGCTCGATGCGGCCGCCGAAATGGTGCGTTCTTCCTATACCTCCGCACGTAATGAAGAAGAACGATTCATCGTGGCGGACAAAGCGCTGGCCCGTTATGACCAGTTGCTGACGGCCTGGAAGGATGAACCGTCCGCACAGAATGATGTTCGTCGGGCGAGAATTGACCGCATGGGCGCCCTTCTGGTACGTAAACGAACTTCTGAAGTGATTAAGGAATACGAATCACTGTCTGCGAGCGGCGAAGTGCCAAACTATGCTAAACGCTGGGTAGCATCGGCATGGTTAAGTGAACGCCAGCCGGAAAAAACCGAAGCGATGCTGATGAGCATCTACTACCCCAATGGACCGATTCCTGTGACGCCGCTCGGTCCTGAGGATCAGCAGGATCTGTTCTACGCCCATATTGATAACGAAAACTTTGATGCTGCTAAAAAACAGGTCGAAAACTTAATCAAAGAGAGTCCGTACCTGCGACGCATCTATGGTTCGCCAACGCCGCAGCCGAACGATAACTGGCTGCTCGGGCAGTCGCTGCTGACGCAATACCATATCGCTGCTAATGAACTACCAGAGGCAGAAAAGCTCTCAGAGCATCTGGCGCGAACCGGCTCTGGTAACCAGGGGCTGCGCATATCCTATGCCTCTGTTCTTGAAGCACGTGGCTTGCCGCATGCGGCAGAGAAAGAGCTGAAGCTGGCGGAAGTGATCGAGCCAAGCAACCTTGAGCTGGAGCGTCAACAGGCTTACGTGGCATTGGATCTCCAGGAGTGGAAGCAGGCCGATGAACTAACGGATGACGTTATCGCCCGTAGCCCGGATGATGAAGCGACTCTGCGCCTCGCGCGTATTCGTGATGTTCACAAAATGTCGGAAGTGCGCATTAGCGGCACGCAGGGGATTTCGTCCGATAGCCCAGTCAGCGGTAAGAATGATTTCAACATCAATACGGCTATTTACAGCCCGCCAATTAACGACAACTGGCGACTGTTTACCGGATTCAACTTTGCTACCGGTGAATTTGAAGAAGGGAAGGGAATCAGCCGCGATCTGGCGGCTGGCGCAGAATGGACTTCCCGTGATTACTGGGCGGAAATGGAAGTGTCTGGCCGAAATTATGGCGATGGTCAGAAGATTGGTGGCCGTCTTTCCGGCTGGCATGACTTCAATGACAACTGGCGCGTAGGCGGTTCGGCCGAGCGCTTATCGCGTAATACGCCACTGCGTGCGCTGCGTAGCGGCGTGTATACCAACGGCGGAGATATGTTTGTCCGCTGGTATCAAAACGAACGACGTGAATATCAACTGTCGTTTGCCGCCTCACATTTCTCGGACGGTAACGATCGTATCGAATACGGACTCAGCGGAAAAGAGCGCATCTGGACGACGCCGCGCTTCACGCTGGACTTTACTCCGGGCATCGGCGGGAGCACCAACACCAAAGAAAATGTGCCGTATTACAACCCGAAGAGTGATTTTTCCGTGGTACCCGGTCTGAGCGCTGAGCAGGTTCTTTACCGCCACTATGACACAGTGTGGACGCAGCAAGGCCTGGCTGGCGTGGGCGGCTATTGGCAGCAAGGCCAGGACGCAGGCGCTATTGTTCAGGTGGGATACGGACAACGACTCAAATGGAACAACGTCGTAGATGGCGGGGTGATGCTGATTTGGGATAAACGCCCCTACGACGGTAAACGTGAGCGGAATATCTCCCTCGCTTTCGATTTAAATGTCAGGTTTTAAGGATTGTTCATGCTGAAAAGATGCCTGTGGCTTAGCGCATTAATCGCTGGCTGGTTGATGATTACCGCGTGCAGTAGTGCGCACAATACAACGCCTCGTTATGTTCCTCCCGCAGAGAGAACGCCGCTGACGGCTGATCATCCGTGGCCAAAAAATAGCTTCCTGGTACTGGGTTATCACGATGTTGAAGATGGCGCAGCGGATCAGCGCTATCTTTCTGTGCGCACCAGCGCATTGAGCGACCAAATGGCCTGGCTGCGTGATAATGGCTATAACCCGATCAGCGTGCAGCAAATCCTGGACGCCCATGACGGTAAAATCGTACTGCCGGAAAAGGCTGTACTGCTCACCTTTGATGACGGATACAGCAGTTTTTATACCCGAGTCTGGCCGCTGCTGAAAGCCTACAACTGGCCTGCACTCTGGGCGCCGGTAGGCAGTTGGGTCGATGCGCCAGCCAATAAAAAAGTCGATTTTGGCGGCTTAATGACCGCGCGCGATAAATTCGCCACCTGGAAGATGGTCGAAGAGATGGGCAAATCGCCGCTGGTAGAAATTGGTGCGCATACCTGGGCGTCGCATTTCGGTGGTGATGCCAACCCGCAGGGGAGTAAAGAACCGGCGGTGGCGAATCGTCTTTACGATAAGAAAACAGGAACTTACGAAACGGATGAGCAGTATACGCGGCGCATTAATACCGATATTTCACTGATCACCAATAAGATTAAATCGGTGACAGGGAAATCGCCGCGCGCGTGGGTGTGGCCTTATGGTGCGGCCAGTGGCACAACCTTAAATCTGACCAAAGAACATGGCTACAAGATGGCCTTCACGCTCAACGAAGGGTTGGCGAATGCCGCGTTTCTTGATGACATCCCGCGCGTGCTGATCTCTGATAATCCCTCTCTAAAGCGCTTTGCAAGTCAGGTCGCTCAGGTGCGTGAACCGCAGACGATGCGTGTGATGCATGTGGATCTGGATTACGTGTATGACAAAGACCCGGCCCAGCAGAAGCGCAACATCGATAAGCTGATCCAGCGCGTTTATGACATGCGCATTTCTCACGTTTTCCTGCAGGCGTATGCCGACCCTAAAGGTGACGGGAATATTCGCGAGCTTTATTTCCCTAACCGCTGGCTGCCGATGCGCGCCGACCTGTTTAACTATATTTCCTGGCAATTACAAACGCGGGCAGGGGTGACGGTATATGCCTGGATGCCGGTTCTGGCTTTCGATCTCGACGCTTCTATTCCACGTGTAACCGCATGGGATCCGAAAACGGGACGTACTGCTATCAATCACGAGAACTATGTCCGCCTTTCACCCTGGAGCGGCGAAGCGCGTCAGCGCATCACTGAAATCTATGAAGACCTGGCGAAACACGCAAGCTTCAAAGGAATCTTGTTCCACGATGATGCTTTCCTGACGGACTTTGAAGACGCGTCACCGGAGGCGTTAGCCGCCTACCGTGCCGCAGGGCTTCCGGGAAGTATTGAGCAAATCCGTAGCAACCCTCAGACCTTTGAGCGCTGGACGCGCCTGAAAAGTAAGATGCTGATCGACTTCACCAAACAACTGACCCAGTCGGTGCGTAATATTCGCGGTCCGCAGGTGCAAACTGCGCGCAATATTTACGCGATGCCGGTACTGGAGCCGGAGAGTGAGGCCTGGTTTGCGCAGAACCTGAATGATTTCCTCAATACCTATGACTGGACGGCACCCATGGCGATGCCATATATGGAGCAAATCCCGGCCAATGATGCCAACGCCTGGCTCGACAGATTAGTGAATGCCGTTGCACAAACGCCCGGCGCGCTGGACAAAACCGTGTTTGAACTGCAGGCACGAGACTGGCGTAAATCCGGGGACGAGGCAGAAATCAGCGGAAAACAGATCGCCGAATGGATGCGCCAGCTGAAATTAAGCGGTGCAGGTAACTACGGCTATTACCCGGATGATTTCATCAGCGACAAACCTGAGATGTCAGAGATTCGCTCGACGTTCTCCTCATACTGGTACCCGCAAAAATGACCGATCGCATAATTGCTTTCCTGATACTTTGCCTGATGTTCAGCCTGCCGTTTGGCGTGGCTGTCATTTTTACAGGTGAAATGATGTTGAACTTCGTCTTCTTCTGGCCCTTGTTCATGTCTGCACTGTGGATAAGCGGCGGAGCCTATTTCTGGTTTTACCGTGAGCGTCACTGGAAATGGGGAGATAATACACCGCCACCGACCCTGGAAGGGAATCCGCTGGTTTCCATTCTAATCCCCTGTTTTAACGAAGGGATCAATGCGCGTGAAACCATTGGTGCTGCGATGGCGCAGCGATATAAAAATATTGAAGTGATTGCCATCAACGATGGTTCGACGGACGATACATACGAGGTTCTGGAACAGCTGGCCGTGGAATATCCAAGCCTGCGCGTGATTCATCTGGCTGAAAACCAGGGTAAAGCGCTGGCGTTGAAGACCGGTGCGGCAGCGGCGCGCAGTGATTACCTGGTTTGTATTGACGGTGATGCATTACTGGATCGCGATGCCGTCGCCTATATTGTGGCTCCGCTAATCCAGTTCCCGCGCGTCGGTGCGGTGACCGGGAATCCACGTATTCGTACCCGCTCCACGTTAATTGGCCGTGTGCAGGTCGGTGAGTTCTCTTCCATTATCGGCTTGATTAAACGTACGCAGCGAGTCTATGGGCAGATCTTTACCGTTTCCGGCGTGGTGGCGGCGTTTCGTCGCCGCGCGCTGGCGGAGGTCGGTTACTGGAGCCCGGACATGATCACCGAAGATATCGACATCAGTTGGAAGCTGCAATTGCGCCACTGGTCGATATTCTTTGAGCCACGCGCACTGTGCTGGATCCTGATGCCTGAAACGTTAAAAGGACTATGGAAGCAGCGTCTGCGTTGGGCGCAAGGCGGCGCGGAGGTATTTATCGTGAACATGCGCCGCCTGTGGTCGTGGGAGTTTCGTCGCATGTGGCCGTTGTTTTTCGAGTTCTGTTTTTCTACCGCGTGGTCGTTCGCTTACGCGATCAGTATCGTGCTGTTCCTGCTAGGGTTGATGATCCCGATGCCGGACTCACTGTACGTGCAGCATCTGTTCCCGCCAGCCTTTACCGGACTTATCCTTGGCGTGGTCTGCTTAATACAGTTTGCGGTAAGTCTGATCATCGAACGACGCTATGAAAAAGGCATTGGCGCCTCGTTGTTCTGGATTATCTGGTTCCCGGTGGTGTACTGGATGCTAAGTCTTTTCACCACGCTGGTGGCGTTTCCGAAAGTGATGCTCAAACGCAAACGCGGCAGGGCGCGCTGGGTGAGTCCTGACCGTGGCATTGGGAGGATCGAGTCATGAATCAGCCACTGATCTTTACCGAACAGCGTTTTCTGCCAAGGGCGATCGACGTGCTGTTGACGCTGGTTGCCTGGATTGGGTTTATTTACCTGATTTATAAAGGGCTGATCACGGCGCTGACGCACTCGCCCTATATGGGCGTACGACCCTTTTTCACCACGCTGGATACGGTGACGTTTTATATCCTTGTTGCTCTGGTGAATGGCCTGGTGCTGATTGGCTGGGCGAAGTACAACCAGTTTCGCTTCCGGGTGGAACGCCGCAGCCGTAGACCAGGACTGGAAGACCATGAACTGGCGGAAAGTTTACGCATTACCCGTGAGCTGGTGACAGAACTGAACAAGGCGAGAGTGCTGACGGTTCACCATTATGAAAGTGGTGAGATCAGTCATATCGATGTGGACAGGGATATCGCCGATAACCGTCTGCCGCCGCCGACGCCTGCGATGCTGGAGTATTTGCCGCCAGAGCGGGAGCCGTCGTTGCAGAAAAGATCTGAGTGATATTTCTGCTTTCAGCGACCTCCTTCAGCCTCGCATCGGTCTATGATTAGACCCAGACAATAAAAAAATGTGAGGCAATGTCGTGGATAAAGAACTACTGAGTGCAGGTTATCGGGCCTATACCGGCGAGAAGATTGACGTCTACTTCAATACGACGATATGTCAGCATTCGGGAAACTGCGTGCGGGGAAGCGCAAAGCTTTTTAACCTGAAGCGTAAACCGTGGATCATCCCGGATGAAGTGGATGTCGCGACGGTGATTAAGGTCATTGATACCTGCCCGAGCGGTGCGCTGAAATATCGCCAGAAATAAGTGAGGGAACCATGGAGATTCTTGCAGGCCACAATAAGTTTTATGTGAATGATGCTGAGGGCAATCAGGTCGCCGAGATTGTCTTTGTGCCGACAGGTGAGCATTTGAGCATCATTGAGCATACCGATGTCGATCCCAGCCTTAAAGGTCAGGGTGTCGGCAAACTGCTGGTGGCGAAAGTGGTGGAGAAAATGCGCGCTGAAAACCGCAAAGTGATTCCGCTGTGTCCGTTTGCCAAACATGAGTTTGATAAGACCCGCGAGTACGACGATATTCGCGCTTGATTATCACACGAGCGCCGGAACGCATCCCCCATCCGGCGCATCACTCCCGATGTAGCAAATCCTGATAAATTCCCGTCAGCACTCCGCTTGGGCCAAATTCCTTTTTAATCCACTGAGTCACTCGACCGGTTGCCGAATGCTGGGTCGCCAGCAGCATCCGTGAGTCCTGACGCGGGTTGTGGATCTGCCGCGTGACCAGCAACGACTTTTCCATCGCCTCGCGCACCATATAGTCCGGCAGAAAACCGATACCCTCACCCAGAATCTGGCACTGGCATTTGGTATTAAAATCGGGAACCAGGATCGACTCCTGTCCGTGTAACAGCCAGCCGACCTTTTTGTTAATGGTGTGCGCGGTGTCTTCCACCATGATGTTCGGGTACAGGCGCAGCTGGCTCTCAGAGATGGGTTCAGGCATAAAGGCCAGCGGATGATCCGGTGCGATCGCAAACGACCAACGGATTGCGCCGATCTCGGTGTAATCAATCCCTCCGCCGTCCAGTAACGTATCGGGCGCACCGATGGCGATGTTGGCGAGGTTGTTGATGATCGAATCCCAGACGCCGTTATACACCTCGGTGGTGACGGTTATCTGGCAGGTTGGAAACTGTTTCTTAAGTACCTGCAGCAGCCGTGCGGTATGCTGCGGGGTGTAGAGCAACTGGTTAATGCAGATGCGCACCCGAGCCTCGATGCCCTGGGCGATGGTATCAATGCTGCGCTTGATGGCGTGGAAATCGTTCAGCAGATCTGTCGCCTTACGGAACAAGTAGCGCCCGGACTCGGTCAGCTCAATGCTGCGAGTACTGCGGGTAAACAGTACCACGTCCAGCCCTGTCTCCATTCGCTTGATGGTGTAGCTAATGGCGGAGGTGGTTAAACCCAGCTCCTCAGCGGCCTTGCTGAAACTGCTGTAGCGCGCCGCCATGGTGAACGCCAGCAGGTTCTCCTCGGTAAAAATTGAATTCATCCTCTCTCCTCCCAGGCCTCAAGGCTACCGCCCCCATACAATGATTGTTGAATGTATTTGTAATCCTTATACAGAGCAATCAGTTTTGAACAGAATTTAACACCAGTTTTACATTTGATTTGAAGGCAATCACACTTCTGTCCTTTAGTTGTAGGCCGCTATCTGCGTAGCATGCCGCTTTTTAACCTGGATGACTGATTAGCGCGTAAAAGAACGTCAGCCATAAGGGAAAGATTGCACTACAGCACGTTTTACTCTCATTATTAAATTGTGTTCAACAATCGCCTCGCTAACGATGAATGAAATTTAAGCGGATATTATTCTTATCACTCTATTGCTATTCTCAGCTTATCGAAAATTTAAAAGCCTTAAAAACTGCAGGAGAGGGACTATGTCAGAGAAAGAACTCATTACTGAATTTTTGCTGGCGTCAGAGCAGGGCAATGCACAGGGATTAAAATCCTGTCTGGCAAAAAATGTGGATATTAATGCCACTAACCGCCAGGGGCGTACCGCCATAATTATCGCCAGTCTGAATAAACATTACGACTGTGTTTCTTTATTGATTGCCGCAGGTGCTGATATTAATAAACAAGATCAAACCTGCTTTAATCCATTCCTGATTAGCTGCCTGACGAATGACTTAACGCTACTGCGTTTGGTATTACCGGCTAACCCCGATCTTAATTGCCTGAGCCGTTTTGGCGGTGTGGGTATTACGCCTGCCAGTGAAAAAGGCCATGTGGACATCGTGCGTGAACTGCTGCTGCGAACCGACATCAATGTTAATCACACCAACTTTGTCGGCTGGACGCCGCTGCTGGAAGCCATCGTGCTGAATGATGGTGGTGCGAAGCAGCAGGAGATCGTCAAGCTGCTGCTCGACCATGGTGCGAATCCGCACATGACGGATAAATACGGTAAATCCCCGCTGGAACTGGCGCGGGAGAAAGGTTACCACGAAATTGCCGAGCTGCTGATTGCGGCCGGAGCCTGACCGAGGAGCGCCACTATCGCTACGCCATCACGGCGATGTGTACGGGCGTTAACCGCAGACGGCGCGTTTCTCGCTTTCCGGGGAATGGCACGGGTTGAACAGGTTTTTTCCCGCGCAGTAAACCTGTTAATACCTGAACAGCAGCAACTGCTGACGTTACTGAGTGAAGATTGTGATAACGCGCCTAACAGCTGTCGGCTGGCGCTGACGCATTGTGAAGACCTGTTTCACTCTGGTGAATGGGTCAGTTTTTCCGAGTCGGGGATAGCCGTTGGCAACGATAAATGGATAGAAACCTCCGGTTGTCTGCGGTGGCGCATACCACGGTGGACGCCAGATACAGTAAGCCTCGCTACAGTCTACTGGCAGCGCTGGGAAGGGGTTATCCGCCAACAGCTAACAAGCGACGACACATTATTTCTGTACCAGGGTGATAACCCGTTTTATCAGGAAATCACCCGTCAATTACTCAATCGCCGACAAAGATTACTGACGGCGTTGCATACAGGAGAAAATATCTCTACAGCGGTCAGTTATTTAATTGGTCTGGGGATTGGTCTGACGCCTTCATCTGATGATTATTTAGTGGGCTTAAGCACTATTCTATTTATTCCTGGACATCCGCTGAGGAAATATCGTGAAGATTTTTTAGCAGCCTTACAATGTGCCGGAAATAATACGACGCTACTCAGCAAAATAACGCTGGAGGAAGCTTTTCATCAACGTTTTCGGGAAAGCGTTGGGCGGCTGGTAAAACATATTATTACTGAGCAACACCCCGTTTCTACACAATATATTATTGACATTAAAAATATTGGCTCAAGTTCTGGCTGCGACATGCTGTATGGCATGGCGGATGCCTGTGCCCTGAGCTACAGGTCCGGAGGGAATTATGTCGATCAGGATAGTTGTTAAAAAGAATACGTATTTTGATTCTGTCTCACTGATGTCTATCTCTACACGCGCAAATAAGCTCGATGGCGTTGAGCAGGCGTTCGTAGCTATGGCGACAGAAATGAATAAGGGCGTGCTGAAGAATCTTGGCTTGCTCACGCCTGAGCTGGAAGAGGCGAAAAGTGGCGATCTGATGATTGTCATTAAAGGTGCCAGCGAAGCGGCGAACGACCAGACGCTGGTGGCGATTGAAGAACTGTTTACGCATAAAGAGCAGGGCGGCCAGCATGAAGCGCGCTATGCCACGCTCGCCAGCGCGAAGAAACATGTTCCTGACAGCAACCTGGCGGTGATCTCGGTCAATGGACTGTTTGCTGCGCGTGAAGCGCGTCAGGCGCTGCAAAATAACCTCAACGTGATGCTGTTCTCTGACAACGTCTCTCTTGAGGACGAGCTGGCACTCAAGCAGCTGGCGCATGAAAAAGGGCTGTTGATGATGGGGCCAGACTGCGGAACCGCCATTATTAACGGCGCGGCGTTGTGTTTTGGCAACGCGGTGCGTCGCGGCAACATCGGAATTGTCGGTGCGTCTGGTACCGGAAGTCAGGAACTGAGCGTACGCATTCACGAGTTTGGCGGCGGGATTTCCCAACTGATTGGTACCGGTGGACGCGATCTGAGTGAAAAGATTGGCGGCCTGATGATGCTTGACGCGATTGGCATGCTGGAGGCTGATCCGCAAACGGAGATCATTGCGCTGATCTCCAAACCGCCTGCGCCAGCGGTGGCGCGCAAGGTGCTGGAACGCGCGCGCGCTTGCCATAAGCCCGTTGTGGTGTGTTTCCTTGGGCGTGAAGCCGCTCCTGCGGATGAAAAAGGCCTGCTGTTTGCACGCGGCACCAAAGAAGCGGCGCTGAAAGCGGTGCTGCTGACCGGCGTTAAAAAAGAGAGTTTGGATCTACATCCGCTCAACTGGCCGCTGATTGAAGAGGTCCGCGCCCGTCTGACCCCGCAGCAAAAGTATATTCGCGGCTTGTTCTGCGGTGGCACGCTGTGCGATGAGGCGATGTTTGCCGCCATGGAAAAACACGCGGAAGTTTACAGCAACATTCATCCGGATCCGGCGTTCCGCCTGCAAGATCTCAACCGCAGCGTCGGGCATACCTTCCTCGATTTCGGTGATGATGATTTCACCAACGGTAAACCGCACCCGATGATCGATCCCACCAACCGCATTAGTCGTCTGTTGCAGGAAGCGCGCGATCCTGAAGTCGGCGTGATCGTGATGGACTTCGTGCTTGGATTTGGAGCGCATGAAGATCCGGTCGGTGTGATGCTCGACGCGATCGTTGAAGCCAAAGCGATCGCTGCCGCAGACGACCGTCCGCTGGAGATCCTCGGCTACGTGTTGGGCACCTCCCTCGATACGCCGTCACTGGAAAAACAGTGCCAGATGCTGACCGATGCTGGCGTCATCTGGGCGAGCAGTAGCACCAACACCGGATTGCTGGCGCGTGAATTTATCTGTAAAGGGGAGGAAGCCTGATGAGCCAGACACTGTTTAACCAGCCGCTGAATGTGATTAATGTCGGCATCGCGATGTTCAGCGATGACCTGAAAAAGCAGAACGTACCCGTGACTCAGCTCGACTGGACACCGCCGGGGCAGGGCAACATGCAGGTAGTGGCCGCCCTGGACGAGATTGCCGATTCGCCGCTGGCAGACAAAATCGCTGCCGCTAACCAGCAGGCGCTGGAACGTATTATCCAGTCGCATCCGGTGCTTATTGGCTATGACCAGGCAATCAATGTCGTGCCGGGGATGACCCGCAACACCATCCTGCACGCCGGACCGCCGATCCGCTGGGAAAAAATGTGCGGCGCAATGAAGGGCGCGGTAACCGGGGCGCTGGTGTTTGAAGGCCTGGCGAAAGATCTGGATGAAGCCGCCGAGCTTGCCGCCTCCGGCGAAATTATCTTCTCTCCGTGCCACGAGCATGACTGCGTTGGTTCTATGGCGGGTGTGACGTCGGCGTCGATGTTTATGCACATCGTAGAGAACAAAACCTACGGCAACCGCGCATATACCAATATGAGCGAGCAGATGGCGAAGATCCTGCGCATGGGAGCGAACGATCAGAGCGTTATAGATCGTCTGAACTGGATGCGTGATGTGATGGGACCGATGTTGCGCGATGCCATGAAGCTGGCGGGAGAAATCGATCTGCGCCTGATGTTGGCACAGGCGCTGCACATGGGCGATGAGTGTCATAACCGCAACAACGCCGGGACGGCGCTGCTGATTCAGGCGCTGACGCCGTGGATTATTCAGACCGGTTATCCGGTTGAGCAGCAGCGTGAGGTGTTCGAATTCGTCCTTAGCAGCGATTACTTCTCCGGGCCGACCTGGATGGCAATGTGTAAAGCGGCAATGGACGCCGCCCACGGTATTGAATACAGCACCGTGGTGACGACGATGGCGCGTAACGGCGTTGAGTTCGGTCTACGCGTCAGCGGGTTGCCGGGGCAATGGTTTACCGGTCCGGCGCAACAGGTGATAGGTCCGATGTTTGCGGGCTATAAGCCGGAAGATTCCGGTCGTGATATCGGCGATAGCGCGATTACCGAAACCTACGGCATTGGCGGTTTTGCCATGGCGACGGCACCGGCTATCGTGGCGCTGGTGGGGGGAACGGTCGAAGAGGCGGTCGATTTCTCTCGCCAGATGCGCGAAATCACCCTCGGTGAAAACCCCAACGTCACGATTCCGCTGCTGGGTTTTATGGGGGTACCGACCGCGATAGATATTACACGCGTAGGCAGCACCGGTATTTTGCCGGTGATTAACACCGCAATTGCGCACAAAGACGCAGGGATCGGCATGATCGGCGCCGGAATAGTCCACCCGCCGTTCGCCTGTTTTGAAAAGGCGATCCTCAACTGGCGTGACCGCTACTGCTAATAACAATAATCGGGGCTAACGGCGTTAGCCCCACAGTAGCAAAGCGCAAAACGTTGCTTACCTGCAGGGCTGGGCGATCCCTGAGATCGCAAACGATGCTTAACCTGTGAAGGATATTCCATGAACAGCATAAAACTAGAATGGAAACGTGGTGACTGGGCGGCTTACTTCGGGCTGATGACCAACAACCTGACTAACCTGCTGACAATGATGGGGCTGCTCATTTTTGTCGTCGGGATCCCTACCGAAATTGTGTATGGGCGCATTGCGCCTGCCTTTGGTCTGGCGGTGCTGGTGGCCAGTGTCTGCTATGCCTGGTTTGGCCTGCAGATGGCAAAGCACACAGGGCGTAATGACGTGACGGCACTGCCGTCCGGACCGAGCGCACCGTCAATCTTTACCGTCACCTTCCTGGTACTGATGCCGGTTTATCAGCAAACCAAAGATGCCAACTTCGCGATCCAAATCGCGCTGGTGTGGTGTTTTGTCGAAGCGTTGATCCTGGTGGGCGGCTCCTTCCTGGGCGAGACCATCCGCAAGATGATCCCACGTACGGTACTGCTTTCTTGTCTGTCCGGCCTGGGACTGTTGCTGCTGGCGATGAACCCGATGCTGCAGGCATTTGAAGCGCCGACCGTCTCTTTCATCGTCTTGTTACTGATCTTCATTAACTGGTTCGGTAAGAAGCCGATTTTTGCCCGCATTCCTACCGGCTTACTGCTGCTAATTGCCGGTACGGCCCTGGCGTGGATCTCCGGTTTGCAAAGCCCGGAAGCGATTAAATCCTCGATGTCTTCCTTTGGCTTCAATCCGCCGGAAATTCATGTCGACAGCTTCCTGCAAGGTTTGCCGCACGCGCTGCCGTATCTGGCCTCTGCGGTCCCTTTGGGTCTGGCGAACTACATTTTTGACCTCGAGAACATTGAAAGCGCACATGCGGCAGGTGATGAGTACAACACCCGCAAGGTGATGATGGCGAACGGTTTCGCCTCCATGCTTGGCTGCATGCTGGGCAACCCGTTCCCGGTGACCGTGTATGTTGGGCATGCGGGCTGGAAAGCGATGGGCGCCAGCATCGGCTATACCTTGGCATCTGGTATCACCATGTTCCTGGTGCCGCTGTTTGGCCTGGGCGCGTTTATGCTCGCCATTATTCCGATGACTGCGATCGTGCCGATTCTGGTGTTTATCGGCGTAGTGACCGCCAATCAGGTGGTGCGAGAAACGCCCAAAGTCGAGGTTCCCGTGATCTTCATCTGCCTGTTCCCGTGGATCGCTAACTGGGCGCTAACCATCGTCAACAGCGTGATGGGCGCTGCCGGAACATCTGCGGGGAAACTGGGGAGTGATCTGCTGCACAGCAAAGGTGTCTATTACGACGGACTGGTGCATCTGGGTAGCGGCGCGCCGCTGGCCAGTATGCTGTGGGGCTGCGTCGCTATCTTCGCCATTATGAATAAGCCGTTACGCGGGTCGATTGCCGCAGCCTTTGGGGCGCTGTTATCGCTGTTTGGCGTGATCCACTCCCCGGCGGTTGGCTTTGCTGAAGGCAGCTCGATGATGTTTGTTGTGGCCTACCTGATGATGAGCGGCATGTTTGTCCTCAAGCATGTTCTTGATAGCCGTGAAGCGGTGACTGCGCCTGAGCAGGAACCGTCAAAAACGACCTGAATCGCCTGTAAGCGGAAGATAACACTATGAAAGAACTTGTGGTCGTTGCCATTGGCGGCAACAGCATTATCAAAGATAACGCCAGCCAGTCGATTGAGCACCAGGCTGAGGCGGTGAAGGCAGTGGCGGATACGGTGCTGGAGATGCTGGCATCGGACTACAACATTGTGCTGACACACGGTAACGGGCCGCAGGTAGGGCTGGATCTCCGGCGTGCGGAAATCGCGCACGAACGTGAAGGACTGCCGCTTACCCCACTGGCAAACTGCGTCGCCGATACGCAGGGCGGCATCGGCTATTTGATCCAACAGGCGCTGAACAACCGTCTGGCACGACGCGGCGAGCAAAAGGCGGTCACGGTGGTCACGCAGGTGGAGGTCGACAAAAACGATCCGGGCTTTGCTAACCCGACCAAGCCTATCGGGGCGTTCTTCAATGAAGCGCAGCGTGACGAGCTGCTGCGAGTCAACCCGGGCTGGCATTTTGTGGAGGATTCGGGGCGCGGCTACCGCCGGGTTGTGGCCTCCCCTGAACCAAAACGTATTGTTGAAGCAGAGGCGATCAAAACGCTGACACAGCAAGGCTTTGTGGTGATTGGCGCGGGCGGTGGCGGGATCCCAGTGGTGCGTAGCGATCAGGGGGATTACCAGAGCGTGGACGCAGTGATTGATAAAGATCTCTCCACGGCGCTGCTGGCGCAGGAGATTCGCGCCGACATTCTGGTGATCACCACCGGCGTCGAGCAGGTCTGTATTCATTTTGGCAAACCCAATCAGCAGGCGCTGGATACGGTGGATGTCGCCACGATGACGCGTTATATGCAGGAAGGGCATTTCCCGCCGGGCAGCATGTTACCCAAGATCGTTGCCAGCCTGACGTTCCTGGCGCGTGGCGGTAAGCGGGTGATCATCACCACGCCGGAATGCCTGCCCGCCGCACTGCGCGGTGAAACGGGCACCCATATTGTCCATTCCTGAGAGGAGATGCGAATGAAGGAAAGTAACAGCCGTCGTGAATTTTTAAGTCAGAGCGGAAAAATGGTGACCGCTGCCGCGCTGTTTGGCGCAGTGGCCCCGGTCGCGTATGCTGCTAATCCTGTCGGGAACACCTGCGGGGCGAAGAGCACAATGACGATTAATGATAAGCACTATTACCTGGATAACGTCCTGCTGGAAGTGGGGTTTGATTACGAAAACTCGGTGGTGGTGCATACCCGTACCGTGCTGCAAACTGTTGAAGTCCAGGACGGGAAAATTGTTGCGCTGCGCGAGAATAAGCAGCATCCGGATACGACGCTGCCGCACTACGATGCAGGTGGAAAGCTGATGTTGCCCGCCATGCGCGACATGCACATCCATCTGGATAAAACCTTTTACGGCGGTCCGTGGCGTTCACTGAACCGCCCGGCGGGCACCACCATTCAGGATATGATTCGTCTGGAACAAAAGCTGCTGCCTGAACTCCAGCCTTATACCCAGGAGCGCGCGGAAAAGCTCATCGATCTGCTGCAATCCAAAGGCACCTCGATCGCCCGCAGCCATTGCAATATCGAACCGGTTTCTGGGCTGAAAAACCTGGAAAACCTGCAGGCGGTACTGGCGCGTCGCCAGTCGGGTTTTGCCTGCGAAATCGTGGCGTTTCCACAACATGGCCTGCTGTTATCAAAATCTGAACCACTGATGCGCGAAGCGATGCAGGCGGGGGCGCATTATGTCGGTGGTCTGGACCCAACCAGCGTGGATGGGGCGATGGAAAAATCACTCGATACCATGTTCCAGATAGCGCTCGATTACAACAAAGGCGTGGATATCCATCTGCATGAAACCAGTCCGGCAGGCGTAGCGGCGGTGAATTACATGGTGGAAACGGTTGAGAAAACCCCGCAACTGAAAGGCAAGCTGACCATCAGCCATGCGTTTGCGCTGTCTACGCTGAACGAACAGCAGGTGGATGAACTCGCAACCCGCATGGCGGCGCAGCAGATTACCATTGCTTCGACGGTGCCGATTGGCACGATGCACATGCCGCTAAAACAGCTGCGCGACAAAGGCGTGGAAGTGATTACCGGGACCGACAGCGTGATTGACCACTGGTCGCCGTACGGCCTGGGGGATATGCTGGAAAAGGCGAATCTGTACGCGCAGCTCTATATTCGCCCGAACGAACTCAATCTGTCGCGGGCGCTGTTCCTTGCAACCGGCGATGTGCTGCCGCTTAACGATAAAGGTGAGCGCGTCTGGCCGAAAGCGCAGGATGAAGCCAGCTTTGTGCTGGTGGATGCCTCCTGCTCAGCGGAAGCGGTCGCGCGAATCTCTCCACGTACCGCGACCTTCCATAAAGGGCAACTGGTGCGGGGGAATGTCGCAAGCTAGTTTGGTTTTCCGCGCAGCGGCAATCGCTGCTGCGCGCTCTTACCGTTAACCGACGATCCCCAGATAGCCGTGAACCCCCATATATACGCCGACCATCGCGATGAGTGCGCTGGAAAAATAGGGCGCTTTACGCGCCAGTGTGTTAAACCCGTTCCAGCGTTTGGCCGCCTGTTGCACGCTGATTGCCGCGGCCACGCCCACCGTTACCAGCGTTATCGCCAGCCCGAGGCTGAAGCACAGCACCATGGTGGCACCCAGCGTGAAGGCTTTGAGCTGGATGCATATCAGCAGCACCGTAATGGCAGCAGGGCACGGGATCAGCCCACCGGTCAGACCGAACAATAATATTTGGCCGTTGGTGACCTCTTTGCCCGCAAAGCGGCGCTGAATATCGGTGGCATGCGCCCGTTCGTGGGCGTCCTGATACGCTTTCGAACCCTCGCTCAGCCCTGCTAACGCGGCATGGTTATGATCGTGGTCATGATGATGGTGATGATCGTCATCGTGGTCATGATGGTGGTGATGGTCGTCATGATCATGGTGGTGGTGATGCCCGTGATCGTGGTCGTGATGCGTCTGGGCCAGCCAGTTCTGCTCTCCCTGCCAGGTTCGCCAGAACATCCAGAACGCGGTACCAAGAATAATAATTGCCGAGATAAACTGCAGCCAGGGCTCGACGGTCTGGGCAGTAAACGCTTTGCTGATATACATCCCGCCGAGTGCAATCAACCATACCACAGCGGTATGCGACAGCGTTGCCGCCAGTCCCAGCATCACCGCCTGTTTGATGGTTCCCTTAATGGCGATAATAAAGGCCGCCATCATCGTTTTGGAATGCCCCGGTTCAAGGCCGTGTAACACACCCAATAAGATCGCACTGGGAATGAAAAACCAGGCGTTGCCTTGCTGAAGAAGCGTAGAAAATTCACTCATGAGAATGATTCTTAGTTGTTTAATTTCGCCTGATTCTACTCCCCCCCAGTATCAAATACTACCCCCCAGTAGAACGACAATGATATTGTCGCTGTAGTCAGACGTTAAAAAGGTATTGCTATGTCACATACGATCCGCGACAAACAAAAGCTGAAAGCCCGAACCAGTAAGATTCAGGGGCAGGTGGCGGCATTGAAAACCATGTTGGATGAACCGCATGAATGCGCGGCAGTATTGCAGCAGATAGCGGCAATTCGCGGGGCGGTAAACGGATTAATGCGCGAAGTGATTAAGGGGCATCTGACCGAGCACATTGTTCATCAGGGCGATGAAATTAAGCGTGAAGAAGATTTAGATGTAGTTCTGAAGGTACTGGATTCGTACATCAAATAAATCAGTTTAACGGCTCATCCACTTACCGAGGAATGAACCGTTAAACAACACGTTCTAGCCAAAAAACATCACAGATACACACAGCAGACCGACAATCAACGTGACCAGGTTACCCACTGAACGGTACGGTTTCAGCGCCGGGATTAGATAGGTAGATAATGTCGGCATGATAAACAGAATCATGGCGATCAGCGGTCCACTTATCGCGTAAATCATTGAAATAGCATTAGGGTTAATGCAGCAGATGATAAACGTAATGGCCGAAACCAACATAATGGACAGGGCGCGGTTAAAAGCCCGGCTTTTCTTCACTCCCACCTGATGCAACGACGTTTTTACCACTTCCGTTGCCCCTTCAATCACGCCAAAGTAGGTGCCGAGGAACGATTTTGACATCGCTACAACGGCGACAACGATCCCGGAAATCGACAGCCAGGCCGGCGCGTTTGGCATCATCGAAAGCGCTGACAGAATGGTCACGCCTTCATTTTTTGCATCCTCGATATAGTTTGTCGGAATCGAAAGCAAACAGCTGAAAACGAAAAACAGTACGCTCAGGCAGATGATGACGTAGGCTACCTTCATGATTTTTTTGCATTTACCCATGGCCTGCTCGCCGTATTTCTCACGACGGTCGATGGCGAACGTAGAGATAATTGGCGTATGGCTAAAAGCGAAAACCATCACGGGAATAGATATCCAAACCTGATGAAGCGTGTGCTGATCGAAAGACATCTGGCCGGTGAGTAGCGTTGGCTGCCAGCTTCCGGTCAGGTAGAGCGAAAGGAATAAAAAGTATGCGATGAGCGGAAACACCAAAAAGCCCATCACCCGGATGGTAGCTTGTCGACCCATCAGAAAAATTAAATTCAGCACCAGTACCACGCCCAAACTGACCAGCATACGCACGCGAAGATCTATCTCGAAATGTTTTGCCAGCTGTTCGGTGAGTGAATTGGTTATCGCCACGGCGTAGATCAGTACCACCACAAAGAAGGCAATAAAATAGAGGGTGGTGATCAGACTGCCGATCTTCTTACCGTAGTAATGGGTGACTGCGCCGGTGATCCCTTCACCTGCAGAGGTTTTTGACGACAGGATAAACTGGCACAGCGCCTTATGCGGCCAGTAGGTTAAAGGCCAGGCGACGAGTGCGGTGATAAACAACACCACCGCGCCTGCAGAACCCAGCTGTATGGGAAGGAAGAGGGTTCCTGCGCCAACGGCAGTCCCATATAGTGCGAAGCTCCAAAGAGTCTCTTCTTTTGACCAAAATTTCGACATTATTTGAACGTATCAACTATAAAATAAACAAAAAGAAGCGCAATTTACCACAAATGGCAGGGGCTGGGGGAGGTGTGAACAAGCTGGAGGGGGATTGGATGAAAAGCCGGAACCAAGAAGATTCCGACTATTGTTTGAGTTATCAGGCAGTAACGCGCTGCTGGCGGCGCTTCATAACGCGCTCGCGTAACGTGTCATATGCCCAGTTATAAAACATGGTGTATGGCAGGAAGAACAGGAAGAAACCAATTTCCAGCGTGAATGCCTGAAGCAGGCTGACGTTCAGCACATACGCCACGATGCTCACCCCGATCACAATAAAACCACTCTCAAAACCTAAGGCGTGGAATGCCCGTACTTTCGCCGTACGTTTCACCAGATGTGACGGCCATAAGCGGTCAAACAGAGCGTTATAAATGATATTCCAGATCATCGCCGTGGTAGCGAGAATAATGGTCAGTCCGCCCATTTCCAGCACCGAGCGCTGCATCAACCATGCGGTGGTTGGTGCGAGGATCGCGGTGGCAATGCCTTCAAAGCAGACGGCATGAAAAATGCGCTCCATTAACGAGCGACGTTGGACTGTATCGTGTTGCATAACCTAAAACCTTCTTTGATGCCTGGATAACGGAATGGTGGCAATTTTATCGTTTTATGTGATATCTAAAAGATAGTATCCATCGATAAAGTAGATAGTTCATGCGTTACTCTCCTGAAGCGTTAACGGCATTTGTAGAGACCGTTTCCTGCGGCTCATTTTCTGCTGCGGCCCGTCGGCTACGCAAAAGCCAGTCCACCATCAGTACAGCCGTTGCGCATCTGGAAGCCGACCTTGGTTTTGCGCTGTTTGACCGTTCATCCCGGCAGCCAAAGCTGACCGAAGAAGGTAAGCGGGTGCTGGGCTATGTGCAGGCAATTTTGACGGCCAGTGAGCGCCTTGATGAGGCGGCGATCTCATTGTCGGGTGAAACGGAAGCGCGCCTGACCTTCGTGTTGTCAGACACGCTGCACCCGGATGTGCTGGAAGAACTGATGGTGCAGTTTGACCGCAAGTTTCCTCATACCGAGTTTGAATGTCTGATTGGCGAAGATGAAGACGTGATCGATCTGCTGCAAAAAGGACGTGCTCAGGTGGGGTTGATCGAAGCGCGGGAGGATTACCCGACCGACATGGGGGTCACTCGTCTGCCGATGCAATCATGGATGGGGTTATATGTTGCGGCTTCGCATCCGCTGGCGGGCCAGGAAAAACTGCAGTGGGAACAGCTCCACACCTGGCGCGAGCTGCGTCTGAATACCTATCTGGAAAGCGGTACCAACGTGGCGCGCGGCCCCGTATGGTCTGCTCCCAACTATTTGTTGCTGCTGAGTATGGCGGTTCAGGGATTCGGCTGGTGCGCGCTGCCTTGCGCACTGGTAGAAGAATTTGCGGCAGAAAAACCGTTGGTTCAATTGACGCTGCCCGGCTGGCCAAAGGCTATCTCTATCGATCTGTTGTGGAATAAGAAATCCCCGCCTGGCGTGGCGGGAAGTTGGTTGCGCGACCATTTACAGCAGAGTGGCGTTCAGATGACTAATAAATGATACGAATTTCCTTTGTGATAAAAATCACCGTTTTTAAACAACCTTGATAACTATTTTTAACAATCATCTACTATTGCGAGGTTATTTTGCGCTGAGGTGGTGATGAAAGAGGTTGTGATAGTCGGGGCGTTAAGGACACCGATTGGCTGCTTCCAGGGGACGCTGGCGCGCCACTCTGCCGTTGAATTAGGCAGCATGGTGGTCAGGGCGTTACTGGAACGCACGGGCGTGGACGTTCACGCTGTGGATGAAGTGATCCTCGGTCAGGTGCTTACCGCAGGCGCCGGGCAGAACCCGGCGCGTCAGTCAGCCATCAATGGTGGGTTGCCCAATACCGTTTCAGCTATCACCATAAACGATGTCTGCGGTTCGGGTCTGAAAGCGCTGCATCTGGCGACTCAGGCTATCCAGTGCGGCGAGGCCGACATTGTGATTGCGGGCGGGCAAGAGAATATGAGCCGCGCGCCGCATGTCCTGACTGATAGTCGCACCGGGGCGCAACTGGGTAACAGTCAACTCGTCGACAGTCTGGTGCATGACGGGCTGTGGGATGCCTTCAACGATTACCATATGGGCGTTACCGCAGAAAATCTGGCGCGGGAATATGGCATCAGCCGTGAACTACAGGATGCCTACGCGCTGCATTCGCAACACAAGGCGCGGATGGCAATTGACGCCGGACGCTTCAAAGATGAAATCGTGCCAGTGGTGACGCAGCGTAACGGGCAATCGTTGGTAGTGGATACCGATGAACAACCGCGCACCGATGCAAGCGCTGAAGGGCTGGCGCGCCTGGATCCTACCTTCGACAGACTCGGTTCGGTCACAGCGGGTAACGCGTCATCTATCAATGATGGCGCTGCCGCGGTGATGATGATGAGCGAAGCCAAGGCGCAGGAGCTGAATTTACCCATACTGGCGCGCATTCGCGCCTTTGCCAGTGTCGGGGTCGATCCTGCGCTCATGGGGATTGCTCCGGTCTACGCGACGCGGCGCTGCCTTGAGCGCGTTGGCTGGCAACTGGCTGATGTTGACCTTATTGAAGCTAACGAAGCCTTCGCCGCGCAGGCGTTATCCGTTGGAAAAATGCTGGAGTGGGATGAACGGCGAGTGAATGTGAACGGCGGAGCTATTGCGCTCGGTCACCCGATTGGCGCATCAGGCTGCCGGATTCTGGTGTCACTGGTTCATGAAATGGTGAAACGTCGGGCGCACAAAGGCCTGGCAACGCTGTGTATCGGCGGCGGCCAGGGTGTGGCACTTGCTATCGAACGAGATTAACGATCTTAGATTTACCGTCTTAAACGCCTTTCTAAGTGTTTCGCTGCACCTGTAAAAAAGCCCTCCAGCAGGAGGGCAAGGCCAGTTACAGAAACATACACTCTAAACACATTCAACTTATCAAAACGTTGTTTCATTTCATGTGATTAACTGCGCACTTTGTTAGAAAAGTTGTCTTTTCGACCGATGATTTCGGCTGAATTTTCCATTTTTATCCCCACTCTTAATGAATGACTCAACTTATCTTATTGTTATTTATCATTTTATTTAAAACGGCTTCGCTATTTATACGCGCTGGCGTGATCGCACTTACACTTTTGATAATAAGACGCAGAAAAAGTGAAACAACGTTTTATTTATCATTGAAAACCCATTCCGGGAGGGATATCATGAATGCATAAGATAAAACGGAACAGCGTTTTGTTATTCGTTTAAGCATTCACGGTCAATTTATCACTGGAGGTAAATGTGGACGTAAGACAAAGCATCCATAGTGCGCATGCGAAAACCCTGGACACTCAGGGGCTGCGTAATGAGTTTTTGGTCGAAAAAGTGTTTGTCGCAGATGAATACACCATGGTCTACAGCCACATTGACCGCATCATTGTTGGCGGCATTATGCCTGTGGCCAAAACCGTCTCAGTGGGTGGTGAAGTTGGCAAACAGCTGGGCGTAACTTACTTCCTTGAGCGTCGTGAGCTGGGTGTGATCAACATTGGTGGCCCGGGCACGATTACCGTTGACGGTCAGTGCTATGAAATTGGCCATCGTGACGCGCTGTACGTCGGGAAAGGGGCAAAAGAAGTGGTTTTTGCAAGCATCGATGCGGCGAAGCCGGCAAAGTTTTATTACAACTGCGCGCCGGCCCACACGACTTATCCAACCAAAAAAGTCACGCCAGCAGACGTTGCGCCAGTGACGCTGGGCGATAACCTCACCAGTAACCGTCGTACTATCAATAAATACTTTGTGCCAGATGTGCTGGAAACCTGCCAGTTGAGCATGGGCCTGACCGAACTGGCGCCGGGTAACCTGTGGAACACCATGCCGTGTCATACCCATGAACGTCGTATGGAAGTCTATTTCTATTTCAATATGGAAGAAGATACCTGCGTCTTCCACATGATGGGACAGCCTCAGGAAACGCGTCATATTGTGATGCATAACGAGCAGGCGGTGATTTCTCCGAGCTGGTCAATTCACTCCGGTGTTGGCACAAAAGCGTATACGTTCATTTGGGGCATGGTCGGCGAAAACCAGGTCTTTGATGATATGGACCATGTTGCAGTCAAAGATCTGCGCTAGTAGCGGGCGACAGCCTTGCCTGCCTGTGGCGGGCATTATAAAAAATTAAGGATTTACAATGATTTTGAATGCATTCTCTCTTGAAGGTAAAGTCGCTGTTGTGACTGGTTGTGACACCGGTCTGGGTCAGGGTATGGCGCTTGGCCTGGCTGAAGCGGGCTGCGATATCGTGGGTATCAACATTGTTGAACCGACGGAAACCATCGAACGTGTGACCGCACTGGGCCGTCGTTTTTTAAGTCTGACCGCTGACCTACGTCAAATTGATGGCATTCCGGCGCTGCTGGAGCGCGCGGTGGCGGAATTTGGTCATATCGATATTCTGGTCAACAACGCGGGGCTTATCCGTCGTGACGATGCGATCGACTTCAGCGAAAAAGACTGGGATGACGTGATGAACCTGAACATTAAGAGCGTGTTCTTTATGTCTCAGGCCGCGGCGAAGCACTTTATCGCGCAGGGTAATGGCGGCAAAATTATCAACATCGCCTCTATGCTTTCCTTCCAGGGGGGCATCCGTGTACCGTCTTACACCGCGTCTAAAAGCGGCGTTATGGGTGTCACCCGTCTGATGGCGAACGAGTGGGCAAAACATAACATCAACGTTAACGCAATTGCGCCGGGTTACATGGCGACGAACAACACTCAACAGCTGCGTGCTGATGAACAGCGTAGCGCAGAAATCCTCGATCGTATCCCGGCGGGTCGTTGGGGGCTGCCGAGCGACCTGATGGGGCCTGTCGTGTTCCTGGCATCCAGCGCCTCTGACTACATCAACGGTTATACCGTAGCGGTAGACGGCGGCTGGCTGGCGCGTTAATCAGCTTTCCTGTACCGACAAACCCTGCCATCTGGCAGGGTTTTTTTATATTAGGATCATTAAAATCCATATTGTGGTTATAAATTATTCCATATTACTTTCCCTGTATATGGTTCCTTTATTTTTAATATACATTAATATCAATCAATTAAATTTAATTGAGTGATTATCGATAAATTTTAAAATTGGAATATCCATCACATAACGATGTGGTGCAGCAATTTTATCCATGTTTTTGCCGTTTCCCGCCTGACGCTTCCTGTAAGGGATCCCTTACTTTCAATGCCATGGTTACTCTGTATCTGGCAGGAAAAAATGGTCTCAATTAATAATGATGCTGCTTTAGCGCCGCGCACTGCGCGCGATACGCGACGTATGAATATGTTTGTTTCGATCTCTGCGGCCGTCGCAGGGTTGTTATTCGGCCTGGATATTGGCGTGATAGCCGGCGCATTGCCTTTTATCACCGATCACTTTGTCCTGACCAGCCGTCTGCAGGAGTGGGTGGTAAGCAGCATGATGCTGGGCGCGGCAATTGGTGCGCTGTTTAACGGCTGGCTGTCATTCCGTCTGGGGCGCAAATACAGTCTGATGGCGGGCGCGATCCTTTTCGTCGTTGGATCTCTGGGTTCGGCGTTTGCGTCCAGCGTAGAAATGCTCATTTTTGCCCGCGTGGTGCTGGGTGTTGCGGTGGGGATCGCCTCTTACACCGCGCCGCTCTATCTCTCCGAAATGGCCAGTGAGAACGTGCGCGGCAAGATGATCAGCATGTATCAACTGATGGTGACGCTGGGGATCGTGCTGGCCTTTTTATCTGATACGGCGTTCAGCTACAGCGGTAACTGGCGCGCTATGCTGGGCGTGCTGGCACTTCCGGCGGTGTTACTGATTATCCTGGTTGTTTTCCTGCCAAACAGCCCGCGCTGGCTGGCGGAGAAAGGCCGCCATATCGAAGCCGAAGAAGTATTGCGTATGCTGCGTGATACGTCAGAAAAAGCCCGCGATGAGCTGAACGAAATTCGTGAAAGCCTGAAGCTTAAGCAGGGCGGTTGGGCACTGTTTAAAATTAACCGTAACGTGCGTCGCGCGGTTTTCCTCGGCATGTTGTTGCAGGCGATGCAGCAGTTCACCGGGATGAACATTATCATGTACTACGCGCCACGCATTTTTAAAATGGCGGGGTTTACCACCACTGAGCAGCAGATGATTGCCACACTGGTGGTCGGTTTAACGTTTATGTTTGCTACTTTTATCGCTGTCTTTACGGTAGACAAAGCAGGGCGTAAACCGGCGCTGAAAATTGGTTTCAGCGTAATGGCTATCGGGACGCTGGTGCTTGGTTATTGCCTGATGCAATTTGATAACGGCACGGCTTCCAGTGGGCTGTCCTGGCTCTCGGTTGGCATGACGATGATGTGTATTGCAGGTTACGCAATGAGCGCCGCGCCGGTCGTGTGGATCCTGTGTTCGGAAATTCAGCCGCTGAAATGCCGCGATTTCGGTATTACCTGTTCCACCACCACTAACTGGGTGTCGAACATGATCATTGGCGCAACGTTCCTGACGCTGCTCGACAGCATTGGCGCTGCCGGTACGTTCTGGCTTTACACCGCGCTAAACGTCGCGTTTATCGGGATTACATTTTGGCTCATTCCTGAAACCAAAAACGTCACGCTGGAACATATCGAACGCAAGTTAATGGCGGGCGAGAAGTTAAGAGATATTGGGGTGTAAATGTTGAGACGGAATGTCGGATGACGTCTCATGGAGGCCGGGTAAGCGTAAGCGATACCCGGCTTTTTTATTTAGCACTTTATCCGTGCAGAAAATCTTCGCGAATGGGGGTAAAGGTATCCAGCAGCGTTCCCGGTGTTAAGCAGACGCAGCCATGCATAACATTGGGCTGTTTATACAGGGTGTCGCCTGCTCTAACGATATGTTTTTCGTCACCGATGGTAAATTCAAACTCACCGGACAACACGTAAGTCAGCTGCTCGTGCGGGTGATTGTGCATCGGGCCGATTGCACCTTGCTCAAAGTTTACCTCAACCGCCATCATGTTACCGTCGTGAGCAAGAATGCGCCGGGTAACGCCATTGCCCAGATCTTCAAGCGTGGTCTCTTTATGAAAAATAAACATCCGGCCTCTCCGTTAAATAATAAAACAATGTTTCATTAAATTTATATCATAATAAATCAAAAGAAAATATTGACTAATAGTTGTGGAAAGTTGATCGCATCTTTGGTCCACTGAAAAAACAACAACGAATAAGGGGAAATGATGAAAACGATCGGTCTGTTAGGTGGTATGAGCTGGGAATCCACCATTCCTTATTATCGACTCATTAATGAAGGGATTAAACAGCGTTTGGGTGGTCTGCACTCTGCGCAGATTCTGTTGCACAGCGTGGATTTTCACGAGATTGAAGCCTGTCAGTCAAGCGCTGACTGGCAGCGGGCCGGGGAGATCCTCGCGCAGGCCGCCATCGGACTTCAGCAAGCCGGAGCGGAAGGGATCGTGCTGTGTACCAACACCATGCACAAAGTTGCTGAGGCGATTGAAACTGCCTGTGATGTGCCGTTCTTGCATATTGCCGATGCGACGGGCCGGGCGATACAAAAGCAGCAGATGCGCAACGTGGCGCTACTGGGCACGCGTTACACCATGGAGCAGGATTTTTATCGCGGGCGCTTACAGGCTGAATTTGGCATCAGCACGCTTACTCCTGAAGCTGATGACCGTCAGAGAATAAACCAGATTATTTTCGACGAATTGTGTCTCGGTGAGTTCAATGAAACCTCCCGCGACTATTACCTGAGCGTCATTGATCAGTTGGCGAAACAGGGCGCGCAAGGGGTGATCTTTGGCTGTACCGAGATTGGTCTGTTAGTTCCAGCCGAGCTAAGCCCACTCCCGGTTTTCGACACGGCGGCAATCCATGCGCAAGATGCGGTGGCGTTTATGCTTTCGTCTGTGGATGCAAAATAGCCTCCAGCGGATCGATAAGCCTAGGGAGATGGGCTTGCAGATGTGCTGTAAAAGCATCAACCAGCGCTGAGGCGGGGCGATGAAGTGGGTGAATCAGACTGACCGTAAAGGGTACTGAAATACTGAAGCGGCGGATAACGACTCCGCTGCTGGCGTAATCCAGTGCGGTGAGTGGGTTGACCACTGAGATCCCCACACCCGCCCGCACCATCGCGCAAATCGAAGCGGCGCTGTGGGTTTCTATCACCATACGGCGCTTCACCTGATGCTCGTTGAAAAGGGTATCTAGTAGCTGGCGGTAACTGTCGGTCCGCGACAAGCTGATGTAGTTCTCTCCCTGAAAATCCTGCGGCGTTAATACCGCTTTCTTGGTCAACGGATGCCCCTGTGGCAGTACACATACTTCATCCAGCGCCAGCAGCTCGGTGCGTTTTGTTCCGGCAGGCGTTTGCAACGTTTCCGTTAACCCCAGATCGTGGCGCTGTGCCGACAGCCACTCTTCCAGCAGCGGCGATTCCTGCGGCACTATCTGAATATTGACCTGCGGATAGCGCGCGAGAAATGGCTGCAGCAGCGGCGGTAAAAAGGACTGTGAGAATACCGGCAGACAAACAATCGATAATTCTCCCTGGCGAAACTCACGCAGGCTCTCAGCGGCGCTCACAATTCTGTCCAGGCCATACCATGAACGTTGCACCTCTTCAAACAGACGTAGCCCCTGTACCGTTGGGTGCAGTCGCCCGCGGCTACGCTCAAACAGTGTTAACCCCAGCACTTTTTCGAATCTTGCCAGTTCCCGACTGACGGTGGGTTGTGAGGTGTGGAGCATGCGTGCGGCTTCCGTCAGATTGCCTGCGGTCATGATGGCGTGGAAAATTTCGATGTGACGCAGGTTAACGGCGGGCATAGCTAATCCTCGAATGATCTAATCCATATCATTTTTGCATAGACTCACGATAAAACGATATTTTTTATTCTTTTTGGGCTGTGGCGTAATCATAAAAAAGCCACTATCGGAGCACAGCATGCCACGCCCACTCAACAGCACAGACACCGACCTGACCGCCGACAATCTGTTACGCCTGCCCGCAGAATTTGGCTGCCCGGTATGGGTTTACGATGCGCAAATCATTCGGGCGCAGATTGCCAAACTCAAACAGTTTGACGTGGTGCGTTTTGCCCAGAAGGCATGTTCGAACATTCATATTCTGCGCCTGATGCGTGAGCAGGGCGTGAAGGTTGATTCCGTCTCGCTTGGCGAGATTGAACGTGCGCTGGCGGCAGGCTTTGTGCCGGGGAAAGATGAGATAGTCTTTACCGCCGATATGATTGATAAAGCGACGCTTGCGCGGGTACATGAATTGAGTATTCCGGTAAATGCCGGGTCGGTAGACATGCTGGAGCAACTGGGCCAGGTCTCGCCGGGCCATCGCGTGTGGCTGCGCGTAAACCCAGGCTTTGGGCATGGGCACAGTCAAAAAACCAATACTGGCGGCGAAAACAGCAAGCACGGCATCTGGTATAGCTCACTCCCTGCGGCGCTGGAAGTGATTCAGCGCTATAAGCTGAAGCTGGTGGGGATTCATATGCATATCGGCTCCGGCGTAGACTACGCGCATCTGGAGCAGGTATGCGGCGCGATGGTGCGCCAGGTGGTTGAATTTGGTCAGGATCTGGAGGCGATCTCCGCGGGGGGCGGTTTATCAATTCCGTATCGCGAAGGTGAAGAGGCGATCGACACCGATCACTACTTTGGTTTGTGGAGCGCCGCACGAGATCAAATAGCTAAACATCTGGGACACGCCGTCAAACTGGAGATCGAACCCGGGCGCTTCCTGGTGGCGGAAGCAGGCGTGTTGGTGGCGCAGGTGCGTAGCGTAAAAGAGATGGGCAGTCGTCACTTTGTGTTGATCGACGCGGGTTTCAACGATCTTATGCGCCCGGCCATGTACGGTAGCTATCACCATATCTCCGCGCTGGCGGGGGATGGACGTTCTCTGGATCATGCGGCGCAAATTGAGACGGTGGTGGCCGGGCCGCTGTGTGAATCCGGTGACGTGTTTACCCAGCAGGAAGGCGGAAATGTGGAGACTCGTCTGCTGCCTGCGGTGGTGCCGGGTGATTATCTTGTGCTGCATGATACCGGGGCGTATGGAGCTTCAATGTCGTCAAACTACAACAGTCGCCCGCTGCTGCCGGAGGTTCTGTTCGATAACGGCGTGGCGCGACTCATTCGCCGTCGTCAGACTATTGATGAGCTGTTAGCGCTGGAACTTATTTGATTGAATGCCGGATGGCGCTTGCCTGCCATTCGGCATTTAATTACTTAAAGTACGGTCCGGGCGTTACTGAATCACGCAACACCAGTTTGCCGGTAAACGGTGGGATCGGCTCCACGCTTTCGCCGTTGGCCAGCCGGATAGCCTGGTCGATGGCCGTAGTTATCATGGTATCAATCGGCAGATAAACGGTAGACAGCCCCGGCTCCAGCCATTTGGCGCTGGGTGCGTCATCAAAACCAAACAGTGAGACGTCCATTGGGATCCTCAGTCCGGCCTGATGTAACGCTTTTGATGCACCTAATGCCATGTCATCGTTACAGGCGAACAGGGCGCTGAATTTTACCCCTTCCTCCAGCAGTTCAAGACACGCTTCGTAGCCTCGTGTCATCGTGGAATCGCCGTATTTGATCTTGCTCGGATCCCAGGGAATACCGTTTTTTTCCAGCGCCTTACGATACCCCATCAGACGTGATTTGCCGGTAGGGGTATGCCCTGGCACGGTGATGCAGGCAATATCGCGATGTCCCTGCGAGATCAGATAATTAACCGCCTGATACGCGGCGTCTTCTTGTTCGAAGAAAATCGCGCGATCCCGGGCCTGACTGACATCCCGGTTAATGACCAGCAAGGGCATATCAATGCTGTTCATCAGCGACAAAATCGCCTTTTCACTCATATAGCGGGTATAGAGAATAATGGCGTCGCACTGCCTGTCAGCCAGCATTTGTACGGCTTCCAGCTCCCGCTCCGGCGTGTCGTGGCCGTCGGTGACGATCAACTGCTTGCCGTGAGACTCCGTCTGGCGCGAAGCCTGTTGCAGCAGGCGACCAAAGTAGAAGCCATCAAATGTGGAAACCACCAGACCAATGCTGTTGCTGGTGCGATTCGCCAAAGAGCGCGCTAAAAAATTGGGCCGATAATCGAGTGCCTGCATGGCCTTAAACACTTTCTGGCGCGTGCTCTCTTTTACCTGACCCGTGCCATTCAGCACGCGCGAAACGGTCGCTTTTGAGACGCCTGCGTGTCGTGAAACGTCCAACATCGTAGTCATGACGCAATCCTGGTTAATCGTTTGACGTTGAATTCCCTGGCTCTGTCAGCGTCGAAACGGAATGGCGACGCACCAGAGTTGGGTTAAAGATGTGGGTAATTTCAGGCTCGGGACGCTTCTCCGCCAGCGCGAGTGCCAGTTCGGCGGCCTGGGTTGCCATCGTCACGATGGGATAGCGTACTGTGGTCAGACGTGGGCGAACATAGCGGGAAATTAGCACGTCATCAAAGCCAATCAGCGATATTTCTCCCGGCACATCAATGCCATTGTCATTCAATACGCCCATGGCGCCAGCCGCCATTGAGTCGTTGTAGCAGGCTACCGCAGTGAAGTTTTTGCCACGGCCAAGCAACTCGGTCATTGCCTGTTCACCGCCGCTTTCATCCGGTTCGCCGAATGTCACCAGCCGATCGCTTACCGGTATATTGCTCTCCGCCAGCGCGTCGTAATAGCCTTGCAAACGATCTTCTGCATCTGAAATCGTGTGATTGGAACACAGATAACCGATGCGCGTATGGCCTTGCTGAATAAGGTGTCGGGTAGCGAGCCACGCGCCGAATCGGTCATCGAGGGCAACGCAGCGTTGTTCGAATCCCGGAAGAATTCGGTTAATCAAAACCATACCGGGGATTTGCTTCATTAATGAAGCCAGTTCAGCATCCGGGATAATTTTGGCATGGACAACAAGTGCTGCACAGCGGTGGCGAATGAGCTGTTCAATCGCTTGACGTTCCTTCTGTTCGTTATGGTAGCCGTTGCCAATCAGCAAAAAATTTCCGGTGTTATAGGCCACCTGCTCGACAGCTTTAACCATTGCCCCAAAGAATGGATCGGACACATCACCGACCACCAGGCCGATGGTTTCTGTTGATTGTTGTGCCAGCGCCCGCGCATTGGCATTGGGGTGGTAGCTGAGTGATTCCATTGCACTCGTTACGGCCAGACGCGATGCTTCGCTGGCTTTAGGGGAGTCATTGATCACGCGAGAAACGGTGGCGACTGATACACCAGCCAGTCGGGCTACATCCTTTATGGTCGCCATGATAGTACCTGTTGTGGGTAAACGCTTACATTCCGTCAGTGTTACGGAAAATGGCTGACTGTTCAAGCAGATTGCCCGTCAGGACGTCGCAAATGTGAGCGCGCGCGAGCGAGGCAAGACAGAAAAACAGGAAATGCTAATTTTTGCTTACACTTTGCGATGCGCTGTTGCGATTGTTAGCTGGTGGGAGAACGGAGCGGATTGCTAGAGTTGGGATCCCAGAGGTATTGATAGGTGAAATCAACTTTCGGGTTGATCACTAGAATTACACCAGCCTGCGCAGATGCGCAGGTTTTTTTTATTTTCAGCCTGTCTGTAACAGTAACCGATAATTTACACAACTCGTTGCATTTGGGTTCATTCCTTTGCGTTTTCGCGCTGGCGTATCTGGCTGCTGACGACCACAATCAAGATCCCAGAGGTATTGATTGGTGAGATTATTCGGTACGCACTTCGTACCTGTCTCTTGCACCGACCTGCGCGGATGCGCAGGTTTTTTTTCGGATTGTATTTACCAGTAATCTGTCGCGCCCCTTCTCCAACTCGTATACTCTCCCACCATTGATGGTTATATAATTAATGGCACAGGGAGTTGAGATGCTATTTGGCCTTTTTCGTAATCTGTTTCGCGTGCTTTTCCGCGTTCGCGTCACGGGCGATGTCAGCGCGCTACAGGGAGAACGCGTTCTAATCACTCCCAACCATGTCTCATTTATAGACGGCATCCTGCTGGCACTCTTTTTACCGATTCGTCCCGTCTTTGCTGTTTACACCTCGATCAGCCAGCAATGGTATATGCGCTGGCTAACCCCGCTGATTGATTTCGTGCCGTTAGACCCAACCAAACCGATGTCGATTAAGCATCTGGTTCGCCTGGTCGAACAGGGTCGTCCGGTGGTTATTTTCCCGGAAGGGCGTATTTCTACCACCGGTTCGTTGATGAAAATATATGATGGTGCCGGGTTTGTTGCCGCTAAGTCGGGAGCGACGGTCGTTCCTGTACGCATCGAGGGCGCAGAGCTTACCCGCTTTAGCCGCCTGAAAGGTCTGGTTAAACAGCGATTTTTTCCGCGTATTCAACTGCATATCTTGCCGCCGACCCAAATGCCGATGCCGGAAGCGCCGCGTGCTCGCGATCGCCGTAAAATCGCCGGTGAAATGCTGCATCAAATTATGATGGAAGCCCGCATGGCGGTACGCCCGCGTGAAACGCTGTACGAGTCGCTACTGGCGGCAAAATACCGTTTTGGCGCAGGCAAAAACTGCATTGAAGATGTTAACTTTACGCCGGACAGCTACCGCAAATTGCTGACGAAGACACTCTTTGTGGCCCGTATTCTGGAGAAATATAGCGCCGAAGGCGAAAAAATCGGCCTGATGCTGCCAAATGCGGGGATCAGCGCAGCGGTTATTTTTGGCGCGATTGCGCGTCGACGCATTCCGGCCATGATGAACTACACCGCGGGCGTGAAGGGATTGACCAGCGCCATTACTGCGTCCGAAATCAAAACGATCTTCACTTCCCGACAATTTCTCGATAAAGGCAAACTCTGGCACTTGCCTGAACAGCTTACCCAGGTGCGCTGGGTTTATCTGGAAGACTTAAAAGCTGATGTGACCTTTAGCGATAAGCTGTGGATCTTCTCACATCTGCTGGCTCCGCATCTGGCACAGGTAAAGCAGCAGCCGGAAGAGGCTGCGGTGATCCTCTTTACGTCTGGTTCGGAAGGCCATCCGAAAGGTGTGGTCCACAGCCACAAGAGCATTCTGGCGAACGTTGAGCAGATTAAAACGATTGCCGATTTCACCGCCGATGACCGCTTTATGTCGGCGCTGCCGCTGTTCCACTCTTTTGGCCTGACGGTGGGATTATTCACGCCATTACTGACCGGCGCAGAAGTGTTTCTTTATCCCAGCCCGCTGCATTACCGCATTGTGCCGGAGCTGGTCTATGACCGGAACTGCACCGTGTTGTTTGGTACGTCAACGTTCCTCGGCAACTATGCGCGTTTCGCGCATCCGTATGACTTCCACCGCCTGCGCTATGTGGTAGCGGGAGCGGAAAAACTGCAGGACAGCACAAAGCAGCTGTGGCAGGAGAAATTTGGCCTGCGCGTTCTTGAAGGCTATGGCGTGACGGAATGTGCGCCGGTGGTGTCGATCAACGTACCGATGGCGGCAAAATCCGGCACGGTAGGGCGTATCCTGCCTGGTATGGATGCCCGACTGTTGGCCGTGCCGGGCATTGAGGATGGTGGGCGTTTACAACTGAAAGGTCCTAATATCATGAGCGGCTATCTGCGCGTTGAAAAACCGGGCGTGCTGGAAGTGCCGACGGCAGAAAATGCGCAGGGTGAGATTGAGCGCGGCTGGTACGACACCGGAGACATTGTACGCTTTGATGAAAACGGCTTTGTCCAGATCCAGGGGCGCGCCAAACGTTTTGCGAAAATTGCCGGAGAGATGGTCTCACTGGAAATGGTTGAGCAACTGGCATTGGCGGTGTCTGCAGACAAAATGCATGCCACGGCGATCAAGAGCGATGTCAGCAAAGGTGAGGCCCTGGTGCTGTTCACTACCGACAGCGAACTCACGCGAGAAAAACTACAGCAGTATGCGCGGGCGCACGGCGTACCTGAACTCGCCGTACCGCGTGATATACGCCACCTGAAGCAACTTCCATTACTTGGCAGCGGTAAGCCGGATTTTGTTACGCTGAAAAGCTGGGTCGACGAGGCGGAAAAACAACATGAGTGAGTCAGTGCACACTAACACGTCAATCTGGTCCAAAGGGATGATGTCCGTGATCGCCGCGCAGTTTCTGTCGGCGTTTGGCGATAACGCGTTGCTGTTTGCTACACTGGCGCTGCTGAAGGAGCAATTTTATCCGGACTGGAGTCAGCCAATCCTCCAGATGGTGTTTGTGGGCGCTTACATTCTGTTTGCGCCCTTTGTTGGACAGGTGGCGGATAGCTTTGCCAAAGGCAGGGTGATGATGTTCGCGAACGGCCTGAAGCTGCTGGGAGCGGCGAGTATTTGCTTTGGCATTAATCCGTTCCTCGGGTACACGCTGGTGGGGATTGGCGCGGCGGCGTATTCACCGGCCAAGTATGGCATTCTCGGTGAACTGACCACCGGCGACAAACTGGTGAAAGCCAACGGCCTGATGGAAGCTTCCACCATTGCTGCGATTTTGCTCGGGTCCGTCGCTGGCGGCGTTCTGGCCGACTGGCACGTGATTGCTGCGCTTTCTGCTTGTGCACTGGCCTATGCAGGCGCGGTGGTCGCTAACGTGTATATTCCGAAGCTCGCCGCGGCTCGCCCAGGCCAGTCCTGGCATCTGGGCAAAATGACGCGCAGTTTTTTCTGTGCCGCAACCTCACTGTGGCGCAATGGTGAAACGCGTTTCTCATTGGTCGGAACCAGCCTTTTCTGGGGCGCGGGCGTCACGCTGCGTTTTCTGCTGGTGCTGTGGGTTCCGGTGGCGCTCGGCATCACCGATAACGCCACGCCTACCTATCTCAATGCCATGGTAGCGATCGGGATTGTTGTCGGCGCAGGGGCGGCTGCGAAACTGGTGACGCTGGAAACTGTGTCGCGCTGTATGCCTGCGGGGATACTGATCGGCGTCGTGGTGCTGATTTTTTCTCTTCAACATTCGCTGCTTCCGGCCTACGCGTTGCTGCTGCTTATCGGCGTGTGTGGTGGGTTCTTTGTGGTGCCGCTGAACGCGTTACTGCAGGAGCGGGGTAAGAAAAGCGTCGGTGCGGGCAATGCGATTGCGGTGCAAAACCTGGGCGAAAACAGCGCGATGCTGCTGATGCTGGGTATTTACTCACTGGCGGTTCTGGTGGGGATCCCGGCGGTCGCGATTGGGATTGGGTTTGGCGCGCTGTTTGCGCTGGCGATTGCGGCGCTGTGGATTTGGCAGCGCCGCCGGTAACATTGCCGGATGGCGGCGTTGTCTTATCGGCCTACAGCAAGAACGATATGGAGGCCGGATAAGCGCAGCGCCATCAGGTACACATCATCACGGTGCAGGATAGGTATACACCTGATGCACCGCTTCAATCTCTGCCAATACCTCTTCGCTCAACTCCAGATGTAGACTTTCAACGTTGGTTTTTAGCTGCTCCATCGTCGTGGCGCCCAGCAGGGTGCTGGCGACAAACGGCTGACGCCGCACGAATGCCAGCGCCATTTGCGCAGGATCCAGATTATGGCGTTTCGCGATATCGACGTAGGCAGCGACGGCTTTTTGCGTTTGCTCGCCGCTGTAGCGTGTGAAGCGGCTAAACAACGTATTGCGTGCGCCGGCAGGTTTCGCGCCGTTCAGGTATTTACCGGTTAACGTACCGAAGCCCAGACAAGAGTATGCCAGCAGTTCAACGCCTTCATACTGGCTCACTTCCGCCAGTCCAACCTCAAAGCTGCGGTTCAGCAGGCTGTAGGGGTTCTGGATGGTGACGATACGCGGCAGATCGTGTTTGTCCGCCAGGTGCAGATAGCGCATTACGCCAAACGCGGTTTCATTGGACACGCCGATGTAGCGAATTTTCCCGGCACGCTGAAACTCTGACAATGCATCCAGCGTGTCCAGCAGGGAAACGACCGGGGCGGAGTCCGTCCAACTGTAGCCTAACTTACCAAAGCAGTTGGTCGGGCGCTGTGGCCAGTGAACCTGATACAGATCCAGATAATCGGTTTGCAGCCTTTTCAGGCTGTCGTGCAGCGCTTCACGGATATTTTTACGATCCAGCGCCTGATTCGGGCGAATGCCGCTGTCGTTGTTACGTGATGGTCCACTGACCTTAGAAGCCACAATCAGCTTTTCACGGCTGCCATGTTTGGCAAGCCAGTTACCTACGTATGTTTCAGTAAGACCCTGGGTTTCAGGACGCGGCGGAACCGGATACATCTCGGCAACGTCGATCAAATTTATGCCTTGAGCGACGGCATAATCGAGCTGTGCATGGGCGTCGGCTTCGCTGTTTTGTTCACCAAACGTCATTGTGCCCAGCCCCAGTGTACTGACTTCCAGCGAGCTGTGGGGTATACGGTGATATTGCATAGCCGTTTCCTTTTTATAATCACGACATAAGGATTATAAAAATGGCTGAGGGAAGAGAAAAAGGGAAGTAAAATTGTTAAGGCCAGCGCGCTGCTGACCTCAACCATCAGCGTTCAATGATTTGAGACACATCATCGCGGTTAATCTGCATCGCATTGCCCTGCTGGTCGTGATAGCTCACCAGACCGGTATCATCGTCAATTTCTGGTTTTCCATCGGTCAGGATCATTCGACCATCTTTTGTCGCCATTACATAATCGCTGCTGCATCCGGAAACGGCAAAAGCCAGTCCTACGGCGGAAATCAAAACTGCCCATTTTTTCATCTGCTTATCCTCACATGGCCTGCGTCTTTCAATAGTTTAGTAATAACGCGAAGTTGTGCAGGGTGAAAGCAGTAAAATCTTAAACTGTGAGAAGAGGTAGGTGTGGTGGGCATTCGCTCCCCTTGCGGGGAGCGATGAATTTTATCAGAGCGGATTTTTTTTATTACGCCACAGGTTCAGGGTCTCTACCGCGATAGAGAAGAACATGGCGAAATAGATATATCCTTTCGGAACGTGGACGTCGAAACTTTCCAGAATTAGCGTAAAACCGACCAGAATCAGGAACGAGAGTGCCAGCATTTTCACCGAAGGGTGTCGATCGACAAACTCGCCAATCGGACGTGCAGCAAACATCATTACACCTACGGCAATCACCACCGCCGCCATCATAATAAACAGATGGTCAGACAGGCCAACCGCAGTAATTACGGAATCCAGGCTGAAGATAATGTCTAACAACATGATCTGCACAATTGCGCCCAGGAAAGAAGATACGCGGGTTTTCAGCCCCTCTTCCTCACCTTCAATGGATTCGTGGATCTCCTTACTGGCTTTCCAGATCAGGAACAATCCCCCCAGTAGAAGGATCAGGTCGCGTGCGGATATCTCCTCACCAAACACTTCGAATAACGGGTTTGTCAGCCGCGTTACCCAGGCGATAGAGGCCAGCAGTGCCAGACGCATGATCATCGCCGCTGCAAGCCCAATACGTCGGGCATGATTGCGTTGCGCTGTCGGGAGTTTAGCTACAACCAGAGAGAGGAAAATAATATTGTCGATCCCAAGAACGATCTCCAGCAGCGTCAGCGTACCGAGCGCAAGCCAGGCGTTAGGATCGGTTATCCATGCAAATAACATCGAACAAAGTCCTGCCAAAAAAAAGAAGCGGTAATTATAGGCCCGTAACGCAGCGGGTGAAAGGCCGGAGGAGGCTATTGCGCCTGGAATAAGAAATGTCGCTCAAGCAATGCGTGGGTGAAGTTCTTTTTCAAGTAAAAACCGCGGGGCAGGGTCAGGATGGGTTCGCCATGGGCGCCAATGGCCTCGGTAAGCGCCCGGGCGTTAGCGGCCTTAGGACGCAGTTGCAGTACTTCCCCATGGCGAGCGGTGATGCGTTCGACGTGGCCTAGCACAATCATGTCCATTAACTCTTCCCAGTCCAGACGCAATTGCTGGTCTTCCTCTTCGCTCGGGCTCCATAGCAGGGGAGAACCGACGCGGCGCTCAGCCAGCGGGATGCTGCGTTCGCCTTCTACCGGGATCCACAAGACGCGTTTAAGTTTGTGCCGCACATGGCTGGTTTCCCAGGTGACGCCGGTATTGCCGGTTAATGGCGCAACGCACACAAAGGTGGTTTCCAGCGGTCTGCCAAGATTGTCCACAGGGATTGTCTTCAACTCCACGCCCAGCGCTGCGAAGTCCTGTTCCGGTTTACTGCCCGCGCTGGCGCCGAGCCAGATTTCCAGTAGCACGCCAATCCAGCCTTTATCGCGCTTAAGATCCTTTGGCGTGACGAGCCCCGCCATCGCCGCCAACTCTCCCAACGTGTAGCCTGAAAGCTGCCGCGCCTGGCTCAGCAATTGGGCTTCAGATTCAGGTGGAGAAAGCAACGGATGCAGTTCTGACATCGGGATGACCCTTAGGTGAAAAAATGAGCAATGATTTTATACCGTGTGGATAGAGTTTATCTTTTTCCACATGCTTTATTCAATTCTATGATTTATATTGGTTTTTAAATTCACTTGCGCAGAGTTGCGCAACAGCGAAGCGGGTTTTCCAATTCTGGTCACTGACAATGAACAGGATCTTACACCATGTTATCCACAGAAAGATGGGATAACTGTGAAAAACCCCTACTACTGTTTCAATTTACAGCCTTGACGTGCGACGAAAATCGAATTTTCACACAAATTGTGCCTAACTTATTGGCATAATCTGTGGATAAAACCGACGCTGGTCGATCTTTCATCAGCCTGAAGATCGTGTGCGTGATGCATATCACATTTCCATGCGTTTATTTGCGCTGAATGGTTTTAACTTGATGAATATAGAAGACTATTTTTACTCTGTGACGAATGTCTTATTCGGACTGTTCTGGGTTTTCCCATAGTAATTCCGTACTTCTTCACAACTATATCCACAGAAAAGGTGAATAAAATCGCCTTCGTTGCCCTTCTTCTGTTTATAACTCTGCCCTTAACTGTGAGTTATTCAATTGTTATTAGAATATCGCACCCTTAACAGAGTGGTTTACCGCCCCTCAGGAGTGTGAAACAATCGTTTGTATATAAGGTTTATGTTGAGGTAGTCCGGTGATTGATGACGATGGCTACCGCCCGAATGTAGGGATAGTAATTTGTAACCGCCAGGGGCAGGTCATGTGGGCCCGGCGATTTGGTCAGCACTCCTGGCAATTCCCGCAAGGTGGGATAAACGCAGGAGAGACAGCAGAGCAGGCGATGTACCGGGAACTCTTTGAAGAAGTGGGGCTCAGCCGTAAAGATGTACGGATCCTTGCTTCTACTCGTAACTGGTTGCGTTACAAGTTACCGAAACGTTTGGTGCGTTGGGACACGAAGCCGGTTTGTATCGGCCAGAAACAAAAATGGTTTCTTCTGCAATTGGTCAGCAGCGATGCTGAAATTAATATGCAAACCAGCAGTACACCTGAGTTCGACGGCTGGCGCTGGGTGAGTTACTGGTATCCGGTTCGACAGGTGGTGTCATTTAAACGCGATGTCTATCGCAGGGTGATGAAAGAATTCGCAAGTGTTGTCATGGCGCTTCAGGAGAGCACTCCTAAGCCGCAAAGCGCACCTGCGTACAGACGTAAAAGAGGTTAAGCTACGCAAATTATGCTCACCCGCCTGCGCGAAATAGTCGAAAAGGTGGCCAGTGCTCCGCGTCTGAATGAAGCGCTGAATATTCTGGTTACTGACATCTGTCTTGCGATGGATACAGAGGTCTGTTCGGTTTATCTGGCTGACCACGATCGACGTTGTTATTACCTCATGGCGACCCGGGGACTAAAAAAACCGCGTGGTCGCACTGTCGCACTCGCGTTTGATGAAGGTATCGTTGGCCTGGTTGGCAGGCTGGCGGAACCTATCAACCTCGCTGATGCGCAAAAACATCCCAGCTTTAAATACATTCCTTCGGTAAAAGAAGAGCGTTTTCGGGCGTTCTTAGGTGTACCGATCATTCAGCGCCGCCAGCTTTTAGGCGTTTTGGTGGTACAGCAGCGCGAATTGCGCCAGTACGATGAAAGTGAAGAGTCTTTCCTCGTCACGCTCGCCACGCAAATGGCGGCTATTCTTTCGCAATCGCAGCTAAATGCGCTGTTCGGTCAATATCGGCAAACGCGCATTCGTGCATTGCCTGCCGCCCCCGGCGTGGCGATAGCCGAAGGCTGGCAGGACGCGACTCTGCCGCTGATGGAGCAGGTCTATCAGGCTTCAACGCTGGATCCGGTGCTTGAGCGCGAGCGACTCACCGGCGCGCTGGAGGAGGCGGCGAACGAATTCCGCCGCTACAGCAAACGCTTTACCGCCGGGGCGCAGAAAGAAACGGCGGCGATCTTTGATCTCTACTCGCACCTGCTTTCCGATACCCGTTTGCGCCGCGAGCTATTTGCGGAAGTGGATAATGGCTCGGTGGCCGAATGGGCCGTTAAAACGATCATCGAAAAGTTTGCCGAACAGTTCGCCGCGCTGAGCGATAACTATCTTAAAGAGCGCGCCGGTGATTTACGCGCGCTGGGCCAGCGTCTGCTGTTCCATCTTGACGATTCAGTCCAGGGACCGAATGCCTGGCCGGAACGCTTTGTGCTGGTGGCGGATGAGCTTTCCGCCACCACGCTGGCGGAACTTCCTCAGGACCGTTTAGTCGGCGTGGTTGTCCGGGATGGCGCAGCCAACTCTCATGCGGCAATTATGGTTCGCGCGCTGGGTATCCCTACCGTCATGGGGGCCGATATCCAGCCGTCGGTGTTGCATCGCCGTACGTTGGTGGTGGACGGTTATCGCGGTGAACTGCTGGTCGATCCGGAACCGGTATTGATCCAGGAATACCAGCGTCTTATCAGTGAAGAAGTTGAACTGAGCCGCCTGGCGGAAGACGACGTCAACCAACCTGCACAGTTAAAAAGCGGCGAGCGCGTGAAGGTGATGCTCAATGCGGGTCTCAGCCCGGAGCATGAAGAGAAGCTGGGTAGCCGGATCGACGGTATTGGCCTGTATCGCACCGAAATTCCGTTCATGCTGCAAAGCGGTTTTCCTTCAGAAGAAGAACAGGTTGCGCAGTATCAGGGCATGCTGCAAATGTTTAACGACAAGCCGGTGACCCTGCGTACGCTGGATGTCGGTGCCGACAAGCAACTGCCCTACATGCCGATCAGTGAAGAAAACCCGTGCCTCGGCTGGCGTGGGATCCGCATCACGCTCGATCAACCGGAGATCTTTTTGATCCAGGTTCGAGCGATGCTGCGTGCCAACGCGGCAACCGGCAACCTAAGCATTTTGTTGCCGATGGTAACCAGCATTGATGAAGTCGACGAAGCGCGACGTTTGATTGAACGCGCCGGACGCGAAGTGGAAGAGATGATCGGCTATGCGATCCCGAAACCGCGCATTGGCATCATGCTGGAAGTTCCGTCGATGGTGTTCATGCTGCCGCATCTGACAAACCGGATCGATTTTATCTCGGTCGGAACCAACGATCTCACCCAGTACATTCTGGCTGTCGATCGTAACAATACGCGGGTAGCCAGCATTTATGACAGTCTGCATCCGGGAATGTTACGCGCGCTGGCGATGATTGCACAGGAAGCCGAAAGAAGCGGCATTGATTTGCGCTTGTGCGGTGAAATGGCGGGCGACCCGATGTGCGTGGCCATTCTGATCGGCCTGGGTTTTCGCCATTTGTCGATGAACGGTCGTTCGGTGGCTCGCGTTAAATATCTGCTGCGCCACATCGATTTTGATGAGGCGCAAACGCTGGCGCAGCGCAGCCTGGAAGCGCAGATGGCGACAGAAGTACGCCATCAGGTGGCGGCCTTTATGGAGCGCCGTGGCATGGGGGGGCTGATTCGCGGAGGATTGTAAGCCTGATAAGCTTAGCGCTATCAGGCATTACGGGGGTAAAGATTACTTATACAGATCTTTTACATCTTCCCGGCATCCGCTGCGATCCCCTTGTGCTATCATTCGCACCTTTGGAGCGCCTGAATCATGCAGGCGCGCTTATCAATTGCTGTCTGACTTCAGCGAAATAACAAGAACTTGTGGTGACAGATGACCAGTAGCTATCTGCATTTTCCGGATTTCGATCCGGTCATTTTCTCAATCGGACCCGTCGCGCTTCACTGGTACGGCTTGATGTATCTGGTAGGCTTTATTTTTGCGATGTGGCTGGCGACGCGCCGCGCTAATCGTCCGGGCAGTGGCTGGACCAAAAATGAAGTAGAAAACTTATTGTATGCCGGCTTCCTCGGGGTTTTCCTCGGTGGGCGTATTGGCTATGTACTGTTCTATAACTTCTCGTTATTCCTTGATAATCCGCTGTATCTGTTCCGTGTCTGGGATGGTGGGATGTCCTTCCACGGTGGGCTTATCGGTGTGATCCTGGTGATGATTATCTTCGCCAAACGCACCAAGCGTTCGTTCTTCCAGGTTTCTGATTTCATTGCCCCACTGATTCCGTTTGGCCTGGGCGCAGGGCGTTTGGGCAACTTTATTAACGGTGAACTGTGGGGACGCGTTGACCCGAACTTCAAGTACGCCATGCTGTTCCCTGGCTCTCGCACCGAAGATATTTTACTGCTGCAAACTAATCCGCAATGGCAGTCTATTTTTGATACCTATGGCTCGTTGCCGCGCCACGCCTCACAGCTTTATGAGATGGCGCTGGAAGGGGTGGTGCTGTTTATCATTCTTAACCTGTACATTCGCAAACCGCGCCCAATGGGCTCGGTATCCGGTCTGTTCCTGATTGGCTATGGCGCATTTCGTATCATCGTTGAATTCTTCCGCCAGCCAGATGCGCAGTTTACCGGCACCTGGGTACAGTACATCAGCATGGGGCAGATTCTCTCAATCCCGATGATTGTCGCAGGCATTATTATGATGGTTTGGGCGTATCGCCGTAGCCCACAGCAACACGTTTCCTGAGGAACCATGAAACAGTATTTAGAACTGATGCAAAAAGTGCTGGATGAAGGCACACAGAAAAACGACCGCACCGGAACCGGAACGCTTTCCATTTTTGGTCATCAGATGCGTTTTAATCTGCAGGAAGGGTTCCCGCTGGTTACGACTAAACGCTGCCATTTACGCTCGATCATTCATGAGCTGTTGTGGTTTTTGCAGGGCGACACTAACGTGGCCTACCTGCATGAAAACAATGTCTCCATCTGGGACGAATGGGCGGATGAAAACGGTAATTTAGGTCCGGTTTATGGTAAACAGTGGCGCGCATGGCCTACACCCGACGGCCGCCATATTGACCAGATCACTACGGTGTTAAACCAGCTCAAAAATGACCCGGATTCTCGGCGTATCATCGTTTCCGCATGGAACGTTGGTGAGCTGGATAAGATGGCGCTGGCGCCGTGCCATGCTTTCTTCCAGTTCTATGTGGCGGATGGCAAGCTCTCTTGCCAGCTGTATCAGCGTTCGTGCGATGTGTTCCTCGGCCTGCCGTTTAACATTGCCAGCTACGCCTTGCTGGTGCACATGATGGCGCAGCAGTGCGATCTGGAAGTCGGTGATTTTGTCTGGACCGGCGGCGACACGCATCTGTACAGCAATCACATGGAACAAACGCATCTGCAGCTTAGCCGCGAACCGCGCGCGCTGCCGAAGCTGGTCATCAAACGTAAGCCTGAATCCATCTTTGACTACCGCTTCGAAGACTTCGAAATTGAAGGCTACGATCCGCACCCGGGTATTAAAGCGCCGGTGGCTATCTAACCAGCTTCATGCTGACACAACCGACGCCCGTGAGCGTCGGTTTTTTTTATCTAAAATCACGTTCTTCGGCGTAGATTCCTGAAATAGTGCAACGGCCTGCAACGCGACAAATATTTCCCGTAGCTCGCCGTAGAAACCGAATTTCCCGCTCGTTATTCATTTTCCTCACGCCATACTGGCGGCATGAAAAAACAACAAGGCTACACGCTTCTTGAAACCCTGATAGCGATGCTGATCATCGCGGCGCTTGGCGCATCGGGGCTGTATGGTTGGCAGGGCTGGCAGCAGCAACAGCGACTGTGGCAGACCGCCAGCCAGGTAAGAGATTACCTGCTGCAACTGCGTGACGATGCTAACTGGCGTAACCGAGATCATGTCATCAGCGTGGTTCGGGATGGCACATCCTGGTGTTTTGTCAGCTCTGCGGCTTTGCAAACCACGTGTCGACCTGTTTCGTCTTTGGTTTTTACGCCATTGTGGGACGATGTTGAAATGGCAGAGATAACCCCTTCACTGGCCTTTTTTGGCCTGCGCAATACGGCATGGACCGGACATATTCGCCTGAAAAATGCGGCAGGAGAATGGCGCGTGGTGGTGTCTGGCTGGGGGCGGATCAGGCTTTGTGAGCGCGATGAGGCCAGATTATGTCAGTAAGCGAACGAGGTTTTTCTCTGCTGGAAGTGCTAATCGCCATGGCGATTAGCAGCATTTTACTGCTTAGTTCAGTACGATTTTTACCGGCACTGCAGCAAGAGATTCTGCGCAACACACGCCTGTTAGCGCTGGAAGATGAAATATGGCAACGGGTCTACACCGTAGCGAAGCACCTTCAACGGGCAGGGTATTGCCGGGGAAACTGTGTCGGAGAGGGGTTGGTGATATCGGCGAAGGGCGACTGCGTTATTGCTCGCTGGGATGCCAACAGCAACGGCGTTTGGGAGAGCAGTCCCGCGAAAGAGGCCGATGTAATCGGATTTCGTTTACAGGACAAGGTGCTGGAGACCTTGCGAGGAGCAACTGGATGTAATGGAAAAGGGTGGGAGAAAATGACCGATCCAGCCACGATACAGATTGAAGCATTTCAGGTTGAACGGCTGAATCTCAGCGGATATTCACCACTCCTTACTCTGCGTTTGCGCGGAGTGAGCAACGGCGAACCACAAAAGGTTATCGAAGCAGTCTACAGCGTGACAGGATTTAACCTGTGAATCGTGAGCGAGGCGTTTCATCCCTGGGGATGGTCCTGTTGCTGCTGGTGCTCGGTAGCCTACTGCTGCATGGCGTTAACAGACAGGAGGCCAGTTTTGCTTCACGAGTGGCCACGCAAAGTCAGGCTTTGCAGCGCCAGGCGGTGCTGCAATCTGCTATGGAATGGGGACGTATGCAGCCCTGGAGCATACAACAAGCCGTGCAGTGTCGGCGCTATATCACGCAAGATGCCGTAGTTTGCCTGCGACTGCTGAGCATTAATTTCGTGCTGCTCATTGCCCATCATGAAGGGGGATCGCTATGGCGTCAGGGTATTGTCACCGAGGGCAACCTCGAATTTTTAGCGCATGGCTGGAGCGATTTTTGTCCACTAAAGGATCAAGCGTTATGCCAGATCCCCTGAACAGGCAGCGTGGCTTTAGCCTGCCGGAAGTGATGCTGGCAATGGCGCTGATGATTATGATTGTTACTGCGTTGTCGGGATACCAGCGAGCACTGATGAACAGCTTTATCATCAGAAATCAGTATCAACAACTCTGGCGTCACGCCTGGCAGCAAACCCAGTTGTATCAGTTTTCATCGCCTGTGAACTGGCAGGTTAACCGAATGCAGACAACGCGAGCGGGATGTGTCAGCATCAACGTTAAAATATCTTCACCCTTGGGCAGGCAGGGTCAGATGATGCGTCTGCATTGCCCGAATCGTCAGTAGTCAGGAGTCGCTATGTTAAGGGTCTACCACTCCAATCGTCTGGATGTGCTTGAAGCGTTAATGGAATTTATCGTTGAGCGCGAGCGGCTGGACGACCCCTTTGAACCTGAGATGATCCTGGTTCAAAGCACCGGCATGGCGCAGTGGCTGCAAATGACTCTTGCACAGAAGTTTAGTATTGCCGCCAACATCGATTTTCCGCTGCCCGCGAGTTTTATCTGGGATATGTTTGTGCGTGTGCTACCAGACATCCCGAAAGAGAGCGCGTTCAGCAAGCAGAGCATGAGCTGGAAGTTGATGACGCTGTTACCGCAATTGCTGGATGGCGATGACTTTGCATTGCTGCGCCACTATCTGACGGACGATACTGATAAACGTAAGCTGTTTCAGCTCTCCTCACGCGCGGCTGACCTTTTCGACCAGTATTTAGTTTACCGCCCTGACTGGTTGACCCAGTGGGAGGCGGGAAGACGGGTTGAAGGACTTGGCGAGTCTCAGGACTGGCAGGCGCCGTTGTGGAAAGCGCTGGTGGAATATACCGAGGAAATGGGCCAGCCGCGCTGGCATCGTGCCAATTTATACCAACGATTTATTCAGACTCTGGAAAGTGCGTCCGAGTGCCCCCAGGGGCTGCCTTCTCGCGTATTTATTTGCGGCATTTCGGCGTTGCCGCCGGTTTATTTGCAGGCACTGCAGGCGCTGGGTAAGCACATTGATATTCATCTGCTGTTTACCAACCCTTGTCGCTACTACTGGGGAGATATTAAAGATCCTGCCTGGCTGGCGAAGCTGGTGGCACGTCAGCGTCGACACAGTTTTGAAGAACGGCACCTGCCGCTGTTTCGTGATAGTGAGAAAGTCGAAGGATTATTCAATAGCGATGGTGAGCAGGACGTGGGCAACCCGATGCTGGCTTCGTGGGGCAAACTGGGGCGCGACTACATATACCTGCTTGCAGAACTGGAAAATAGTCAGGAACTGGATGCGTTTGTCGACATTACTCCTGACAATCTTTTGCATAATATTCAATCGGATATTCTGGAACTCGAAAACTATGCTGTGGCGGGCGTTACGCTGGAGGAATATTCCCGTAGCGACAATAAACGAAGGCTGGATCTGAACGATACCAGCGTGACTTTTCATGTCTGCCATAGCCCACAGCGTGAGGTGGAAGTTCTTCATGACCGCCTGCTGGCAATGCTGGAAGCGGATCCAACGCTGACGCCGCGCGATATTATCGTGATGGTGGCGGATATCGACAGCTACAGTCCATTCATTCAATCGGTCTTTGGTAGTGCGCCAGCCGAGCGTTACCTGCCATATGCGATTTCTGACCGTCGGGCGCGTCAGTCTCATCCCGTCTTGCAGGCCTTTATCAGTCTGCTGTCGCTGCCGGATAGCCGTTTTGTCTCTGAGGATGTACTGGCGTTACTGGATGTTCCCGTGCTGGCGGCACGTTTCAATATTGATGAAGAAGGGCTGCGCTATCTTCGCTTATGGGTCAATGAATCCGGGATTCGCTGGGGAATTGACGACGATAACGTGCGTGAACTGGAACTTCCGCCTACAGGTCAGCATACCTGGCAATTTGGTTTAACGCGTATGCTGCTCGGCTACGCGATGGAAAGTGCGCAGGGCGAGTGGCAATCGGTATTACCTTACGATGAGTCCAGCGGTTTGATTGCTGAGCTGGTCGGGCATCTGGCCTCTTTGCTGATGCAGCTAAATCTCTGGCGCAGAGGGTTAGCTCAGGAACGACCTCTGGAAGAGTGGCTGCCCGTATGCCGGGACATGCTTAATGATTTCTTCCTGCCGGACGCGGATACCGAAGCGGCGATGACGCTGATTGAACAGCAGTGGCAGGCCATCATCACTGAAGGTTTGGGAGCCGAGTATGGCGAGGCCATACCGCTCTCTCTGTTACGTGATGAGCTGGCGCAGCGTCTTGACCAGGAGCGCATCAGCCAGCGTTTCCTTGCGGGGCCAGTAAATATTTGTACGCTGATGCCGATGCGCTCTATCCCTTTCAAAGTGGTGTGCCTGTTGGGCATGAACGATGGCGTTTATCCGCGCCAGCTTGCGCCGCTGGGTTTTGATTTGATGAGTCAAAAACCGATGCGGGGCGATCGCAGCCGTCGTGATGATGACCGCTATCTGTTCCTTGAAGCATTGATCTCAGCGCAGCAAACGCTCTATATCAGCTACATTGGTCGCTCCATTCAGGACAACAGCGAACGCTTCCCGTCGGTACTGGTGCAGGAGTTGCTGGACTACATCGGGCAAAGCCACTATTTACCGGGTGATGAAGCGCTCACTTGTGATGAAAGCGAAGCCAGGGTCAAAGCGCACATTACTCGTTTGCATACCCGGATGCCCTTCGACGCGCAAAACTATCTCCCGGGGGAACAGCAAAGCTATGCCCGGGAATGGCTACCTGCGGCGAGCCTGTCAGGAAAAGCGCACACGGATTTTGTTCAGCCTCTTCCCTTTGAGATGCCTGAAACACTGACGCTGGAAACGCTGCAGCGATTTTGGGCTCATCCGGTGCGGGCCTTTTTCCAGATGCGTCTGAGGGTCAACTTCCGCTCTGAGGAGAGTGAGATCCCGGACACGGAACCTTTCACCCTTGAGGGATTAACCCGCTATCAGCTTAATCAGCAATTGCTTAATACACTGGTTGAAGAGAACGACGCTGAACGACTGTTTCGCCGTTTTCGTGCGGCGGGCGTGCTTCCCTATGGGCCATTTGGCGAAATTCTGTGGGATACGCAGCGTCAGGAGATGCAGACGCTGGCTGAACGCATTATCGCCTGTCGTCAGCCTTGTCAGAGCATGGAAATCGATCTTACCTGTAACGGCGTGCAAATCACCGGTTGGTTGCCGCAGGTACAAGAGGACGGTTTGTTGCGCTGGCGCCCATCTTTGATCAGCATTGCGCAGGGCGTGCAACTTTGGCTGGAACATCTTGTCTATTGTGCGAGTGGCGGTATGGGAGAGAGCCGATTATTCCTGCGTAAAGACGGGGAATGGCGTTTTCCACCACTGGAAGCAGAACAGGCGCTGCTGTACCTGTCGCAACTCATTGAGGGTTATCGGGAAGGCATGTCATCACCGTTGCTGGTATTGCCGGAAAGCGGAGGCGCATGGATAAAAACCTGTTATGACGCCGCAAATGATGCCATGTTAGATGACGATGAAACGTTGCAAAAGGCGCGCAGTAAGTTTCTGCAGGCCTATGAAGGCAACATGATGGTACGTGGCGAAGGCGATGACATCTGGTATCAGCGTCTTTGGCGTCAACTGGATGCAGGTACGCTGGAGACTATTGTCTTACAGTCGCAGCACTACCTGTTACCGATTTTTCGGTTTAATCAATCATGATGGTTGTATAAAAATTGCGCAATTTAATGGCTTCCACTATGATGCGCATTCTGTCACGGACTGATTCTTACAAAGAGAAGATGCTGACTTGCTCAGCGCAGAGTCTTGCCCTGTTCAGATCACGTATTTATACGTGTTTTGCAGTGAACAGGTGAATACGTTAATGATGAGGTTTGTGAATGCCCCGCAGCACCTGGTTCAGCGCATTACTGTTGTTCGTCGCCCTTTGGGTTCCCGTAAGTCAGGCAGATACCGGTTGGCAGCCTTTAGCTGAAACCATCCGTAAAAGCGATAAAGACACCCGTCAGTATCAGGCCGTACGCCTTGATAACGGTATGGTCGTATTGCTGGTATCCGATCCGCAGGCCGTGAAATCCCTTTCTGCGCTGGTGGTCCCCGTGGGCTCACTGGAAGATCCGGACGATCATCAGGGGCTGGCGCATTATCTCGAACACATGTGTTTAATGGGGTCGAAAAAATATCCACAGCCGGACAGTCTGTCTGAATTCCTGAAAATGCACGGCGGCAGCCATAATGCCAGCACCGCGCCTTATCGTACGGCTTTCTATCTTGAGGTTGAAAACGACGCGCTGGTGGGGGCGGTAGATCGCCTGGCGGACGCTATTGCCGATCCGTTACTGGATAAAAAATATGCCGATCGCGAGCGTAACGCGGTTAACTCCGAGCTGACGCTGGCGCGTACCCGAGACGGGATGCGTATGGCGCAGGTGAGTGCTGAAACCATTAACCCGGCGCACCCTGGCTCGCGTTTCTCTGGCGGAAATCTTGAGACATTAAGCGATAAACCGGGCAACCCGGTGGTGCAGGCTTTACAAAAATTTCATGAAAAGTACTACTCCGCGAACCTGATGAAGGCGGTGATTTATAGCAATAAACCATTGCCAGAGCTGGCGCGGATAGCGGCTGACACCTTTGGACGCGTGCCGAACAGAAATATCGACAAGCCTGAAATTACCGTACCGGTAGTCACTGACGCGCAAAAGGGCGTCATCATCCACTATGTTCCGGCAATGCCGCGTAAAGTGCTGCGTGTCGAGTTTCGTATTGATAACAATAGCGCGCAATTCCGCAGTAAAACCGATGAGCTGGTGACCTACCTGATTGGCAATCGTAGCCCGGGCACATTGTCTGACTGGTTGCAAAAGCAGGGGCTGGTAGAAGGTATTCGTGCGGACTCCGATCCGGTAGTCAATGGGAATAGCGGCGTGTTAGCCATTTCCGCGACGTTAACCGACAAAGGTCTTGCGAACCGCGATGAGGTTGTTGCTGCAATCTTTAGCTATCTCAATCTGTTACGCGAGAAAGGCGTAGACAAACGCTATTTTGACGAACTGGCGCACGTGCTGGATCTCGATTTCCGTTATCCTTCCATCACGCGTGATATGGACTACGTGGAATGGCTGGCAGACACCATGATCCGCGTTCCCGTCGAGCATACTCTGGATGCGGTGAATATTGCCGATCAATACGATGCGAAGGCCGTTGAGCAACGTCTGGCAATGATGACGCCGCAGAATGCGCGTATCTGGTATATCAGCGCGAAAGAGCCGCATAATAAAACGGCTTACTTTGTCGATGCGCCTTATCAGGTAGATAAAATCAGCGACAAAACCTTTGCCGACTGGCAGCAAAAAGCGCAAGGCATTGCGTTGTCATTACCGGAGTTGAACCCCTACATTCCTGATGATTTCACGCTGATTAAGGCGGATAAAAAATACGCTCACCCGGAACTGATCGTTGATGAGCCGGATTTACGCGTGGTGTATGCGCCGAGCCAGTATTTTGCCAGTGAGCCGAAAGCCGATGTCAGCGTGATCCTGCGTAACCCGAAAGCGATGGACAGCGCCCGCAATCAGGTATTATTCGCACTTAACGATTACCTGGCGGGCGTTGCGCTCGATCAGTTAAGCAACCAGGCATCAGTGGGGGGGATTGGTTTCTCTACCAACGCTAATAATGGTTTGATGCTAAATGCTAACGGCTATACCCAACGTTTGCCGCAGCTTTTTCAGGCGCTGCTGAGTGGCTATTTCAGCTACAGTTCAACAGATGAACAACTGGAACAGGCAAAATCCTGGTATGCCCAGATGATGGATTCCGCAGAGAAGGGGAAAGCCTACGATCAGGCTATTATGCCGGTACAGATGCTTTCTCAGGTGCCGTACTTCTCACGCGATGAGCGCCGTAAGCTGCTGCCTTCCATCACCCTGAAAGAGGTAATGGCCTATCGCGATGCCTTGAAAACCGGGGCGCGGCCTGAATTCCTGGTCATTGGCAATATGAGCGAAGCTCAGGCGACGACCATGGCGCGGGATATCCAAAAACAGCTTGGCGCTAACGGGTCACAGTGGTGTCGCAATAAAGATGTGGTTGTAGACAAGAAGCAGTCCGTCATCTTTGAAAAAGCGGGCAGCAGCACGGATTCCGCGCTGGCGGCGGTATTTGTGCCAACTGGCTACGACGAATACACCAGTTCAGCCTATAGCGCCATGTTAGGGCAGATTGTTCAACCGTGGTTCTACAATCAACTGCGTACTGAAGAGCAATTAGGCTACGCTGTATTTGCTTTCCCGATGAGCGTTGGACGTCAGTGGGGAATGGGGTTCCTGTTGCAAAGCAGCGATAAGCAACCATCTTACCTTTGGGAGCGTTATAAAGCGTTTTTCCCGACGGCGGAAGCGAAATTGCGGGCGATGAAACCTGAAGAGTTCGCGCAAATTCAGCAGGCGATTATTGCGCAAATGCTGCAGGCGCCGCAAACGCTGGGGGAAGAAGCCTCGCAGTTAAGCAAAGATTTTGATCGCGGCAATATGCGCTTCGATTCACGTGATAAAATAGTGGCTCAGATTAAACTGCTGACGCCGCAAAAACTTGCCGACTTCTTCCATCAGGCGGTGGTTGAGCCGCAAGGCATGGCGATACTGTCACAGATTTCCGGCAGTCAGAACGGGAAAGCAGAATATGTGCACCCGGAAGGCTGGAAAGTGTGGCAGACCGTCAGCGCGTTGCAGCAAACCTTACCCCTGATGAGTGATAAGAATGAATGATGCCGCTGAGTCCCTTGATCCTCTCCGCTTGCCCCTGACGGGCGAGCGCCTGATTGAAGCCTCTGCGGGCACCGGTAAAACCTTTACCATCGCCGCCCTGTATTTACGTTTGCTGCTTGGACTGGGCGGCTCTGCCGCCTTTCCCCGTCCGCTGACCGTCGAAGAACTGTTAGTGGTCACCTTCACCGAGGCGGCTACTGAAGAGTTGCGCGGTCGTATCCGTAGCAACATCCATGAACTGCGCATTGCCTGCCTGCGTGAAACCACTGACAACCCGCTATACGCCCGTCTGTTAGATGAAATCGCCGATAAAAAACAGGCAGCCCAGTGGCTGCTATTGGCTGAAAGGCAGATGGATGAAGCGGCGGTGTTTACCATTCATGGTTTTTGCCAGCGTATGCTCAGCCTCAACGCCTTTGAATCAGGCATGCTGTTTGAACAACAGCTGATCGAAGATGAATCACTACTGCGTTATCAGGCCTGCGCGGATTTCTGGCGTCGACACTGCTATCCGCTGCCCCGCGATATTGCGCAGGTGATTTTTGAAACGTGGAAAGGGCCGCAGGCGCTGTTAAGGGATATCGATCGCTATCTGCAAGGGGAAGCGCCGGTTATTAAGGCTCCGCCGCCCGATGATGAAACGCTGGCAACCCGGCACGAACACATTCTCGCGCGTATTAATCAAATTAAGCAGCAATGGCGCGATGCCGTTGATGAGCTTGATGGCCTGCTGGAGGCCTCCGGGATTGACCGGCGTAAATTTAATCGCGGTAACCAGGGCAAGTGGATCGAAAAGATCAGCGCATGGGCGCAGGAAGAAACACAAAGCTATCAACTGCCTGATGCGCTGGAGAAATTCTCCCAGCGCTTTTTAGAAGAGCGAACCAAAGCGGGCGGCGTAACGCCTCAGCACCCGCTGTTTGTCGCAATTGATGAACTGCTTAGCGAACCGTTAACTCTCCGCGATTTGGTGATCACCCGGGCGCTGGCGGAGATCCGTTTGGCGGTTGCCGAGGAGAAACGCCGCCGAGGCGAGCTGGGTTTTGACGATATGCTCAGCCGTCTGGATGCGGCGCTGCGCAGTGAAAGTGGTGATGCGCTGGCAACGGCGATTCGTACCCGTTTTCCGGTCGCGATGATCGATGAATTCCAGGATACCGACCCGCAGCAGTACCGTATTTTTCGCCGGATCTGGCAACATCAGCCGGATACCGCGCTGCTGCTGATTGGCGATCCGAAACAGGCCATTTACGCGTTTCGTGGTGCGGATATCTTTACCTACATGAAGGCGCGTAGCGAAGTCAGCGCACACTATACGCTTGATACTAACTGGCGTTCGGCTCCTGGCATGGTCAATAGCGTGAATACGATTTTCAGCCAGATGAATGACGCCTTTATGTTCCGCGAAATCCCCTTCAGCCCGGTCAAATTCGCAGAAAAAAACCAGTCGCTTCAGTTTGTTATACACGGTGAAACGCAGCCAGCCATGAGTATGTGGCTGATGGAAGGGGAAAGCTGTGGCGTAGGCGACTATCAGAACTATATGGCGCAGGTGTGCGCCACGCACATTCGCGACTGGCTTAAGGCCGGGCATTCTGGGGCTGCGCAACTGGTCAGCAGTAAAGCGTCCAGGCCGGTACGCGCCTCGGACATCAGCGTACTGGTTCGTAGCCGCCAGGAGGCGGCGCTGGTCCGTGATGCGCTGACGCAACTGGCCATTCCCTCTGTTTATCTCTCCAACCGTGACAGCGTGTTTGAAACGCTCGAAGCGCAGGAACTGCTGTGGGTACTGCAGGCGGTGATGACGCCGGAGCGTGAGAACACGCTGCGTAGCGCGCTGGCGAGCTCAATGATGGGCCTGAATGCGCAGGATCTTGAAGCGTTAAATAACGACGAAAATGCCTGGGATGCGGTGGTTGAAGAGTTTGATGGCTATCGTCAGATCTGGCATAAACGCGGCGTGATGCCGATGCTGCGCGCGCTGATGTCGGCCCGCCAGATTGCGGAAAACTTGCTGGCGACGGCGGGGGGCGAACGTCGCCTGACTGACATTTTACACATCAGTGAACTGTTACAGGAAGCCGGCTCGCAACTCGAAAGCGAGCATGCGCTGGTGCGCTGGCTATCTCAGCATATTCTTGAACCCGACAGCAATGCCTCCAGTCAGCAGCTCAGGCTCGAAAGCGACAAGCATTTGGTCAAAATCGTCACTATCCACAAATCGAAAGGGTTGGAATATCCGCTGGTCTGGCTGCCGTTTATCACCAATTTCCGCGTCCAGGATCAGGCTTTCTATCACGATCGCAGCTCCTTTGAAGCGGTGCTGGATCTCAGCGATGCCGCGGAGAGCGTTGAGCTGGCCGAAGCGGAACGTCTGGCGGAGGATCTGCGCTTACTCTATGTCGCACTGACCCGTTCGGTATGGCACTGCAGTCTTGGCGTTGCGCCGTTGGTGCGCCGTCGGGGCGATAAAAAAGGGGATACCGATGTGCATCAGAGCGCGCTTGGCCGCCTGTTGCAAAAAGGCGAACCGATGGATGCCGCGGGTCTGCGTGGCGCGATTGAAGCGCTGTGCTGCGATGATATTGCCTGCCAGACGCCAGCACAGCCTGACGGTGAACCCTGGCAGGTTGCGCAGAACGTCAGCGGTGAACTGAGTGCGAAAATACTGCAGCATACGCCCGGCGACAGCTGGCGCGTGACCAGTTATTCCGGTCTGCAACAGCGTGGACATGGTATTGCGCAGGATCTGATCCCGCGACTGGATATCGATGCCGCAGGCGTCGGTGAGGTTATTGAAGAATCAGGACTCACGCCGCATCAGTTCCCGCGTGGCGCTTCGCCGGGTACATTCTTGCATAGCTTGTTTGAAGATCTCGACTTTACCCAACCAGTAGAGCCAGATTGGGTCGAAGAAAAATTGGCGTTGGGCGGTTATGACGCACACTGGACGCCGGTTTTGACCGCATGGTTGGACGCTATTTTGCAGGTGCCTCTCAATGAGAACGGCGTGAGCCTGAGTCAGCTTTCCGCGCGTGAAAAACAGGTGGAGATGGAGTTTTATCTGCCGATTTCGCAGCCCCTGATGGCCAGCCAACTTGATGCGTTGATCCGCCAATACGATCCGCTCTCGGCAGGGTGCCCTGCGCTTGATTTTATGCAGGTGCGCGGCATGCTAAAAGGGTTCATTGACCTGGTATTCCGCCATCAGGGACGTTATTACCTGCTCGATTACAAATCGAACTGGCTGGGCGAAGACAGCTCAGCCTATACACAGCAGGCGATGGCCTCTGCCATGCAGGCGCATCGCTACGACCTGCAGTATCAACTTTATACCCTCGCGCTGCATCGCTACTTGCGCCATCGCATTGCTGATTACGATTATGAACGCCATTTTGGCGGCGTTATCTATCTCTTCCTGCGTGGTGTTGACCGTGAAAATCCGCAGCAGGGAATTTTCGCGACCCGACCAGAGGGGGAGTTGATCGCCTTGATGGACGAGTTGTTTGCCGGTGTGCCGCTGGAGGAGATGTCATGACAATCCAGAAACGATTACTGGAAGCCGTTGAGCAAAAGCAGCTCCGGCCTCTGGATGCCCAGTTTGCACTGGCGGTTGCCGGAAATGATAACCCTGCCGTTGCACTGGCAGCGGCGTTGCTCAGCCGTGAAGCTGGAGAAGGGCACGTCTGCTTACCGCTTTCGCGTCTATCCCGAAGCGAGGACGCGCATCCGCTGTTAAGCGCTTGGCTCGCTGAAGCGGGAGAGCCTGAAGACTGGGCTGAATGCCTGCTGGCCTCCGGGGCGGTAAGCCGTGGCGATCAGCCGACGCCGCTGGTGCTGTACGGCGATCGTTTGTATCTGAACCGGATGTGGCATAACGAACGCGCGGTGGCGCGCTTTTTCGGTGAAGTTAACCACGCCATTGAGGTGGATGAACAACGGCTGACTCACACGCTGGCGGCGCTGTTTCCACCCGTTGAAGGCGTTGACTGGCAAAAAGTGGCTGCTGCCGTAGCGCTGACCCGCCGTATATCGGTTATCTCCGGCGGACCGGGGACCGGAAAAACAACAACGGTGGCGAGGCTTCTGGCGGCGTTGATTCAGATGGCGGACGGTGAACGCTGTCGTATTCGTCTGGCGGCACCCACGGGAAAAGCAGCAGCACGTCTGACCGCCTCGCTGGGCGCGGCGTTGCGTGAACTGCCGCTGACCGATGAGCAAAAGAAGCGCATTCCCGATGACGCCAGTACGTTGCACCGCTTATTGGGGGCTCAGCCTGGTAGCCAACGCCTGCGGCATCATGCAGGAAACCCGTTGCATCTGGACGTGCTGGTAGTGGATGAAGCCTCGATGATCGATTTGCCGATGATGTCGCGCCTTATTGATGCGCTGCCGCCACATGGGCGGGTGATATTTCTAGGCGATCGCGACCAGCTCGCTTCTGTTGAAGCGGGGGCAGTACTGGGAGATATCTGTGCTTTCGTCGGTGATGGTTTTACCCCGGAGCGTGCCCGCCAGCTTAGTCGTCTGACTGAAACCACTATTCCGGCCGGTTCGGGAACTCAGGCGGCTGCTCTGCGTGACAGTTTGTGCCTGCTGCAAAAGAGCTACCGTTTCGGTAGCGATTCCGGAATCGGTCAGTTGGCTGCAGCGATTAATCGTGGTGACAAAGCCGCGATAAAAACGGTCTTCCAGCAGGGATTTAGCGACATCGAAAAACGCTCTCTGCACAGCAGCGAAGATTACTCTGCGATGCTGGAGGAAGCGCTGGCGGGTTATGGTCACTATCTGGATTTATTGCGCGAGCGCGCCGAGCCGGATGCTGTCATTCAGGCCTTCAATGAGTATCAGCTATTGTGCGCCCTGCGGGAAGGTCCGTTTGGCGTGAGTGGTTTGAATGAACGCATTGAGCAGGTGATGGCGCAAAAACGCAAAATTCACCGTGCGACGCATAGCCGCTGGTATGAGGGAAGGCCAGTGATGATCGCGCGCAATGACAGTTCGTTGGGATTATTTAACGGTGATATTGGCATTGCCCTCGATCGTGGGCAGGGTCTGAGGGTATGGTTTGCGCTGCCGGACGGTTCTATCAAATCGGTTCAGCCCAGTCGCTTGCCTGAACATGAAACCACCTGGGCAATGACCGTACATAAATCGCAGGGATCTGAGTTTGACCACGCGGCGTTGATTTTGCCCAACCAGCATTCACCTGTGGTGACTCGCGAGCTGGTCTATACCGCCGTTACCCGCGCGCGTCGTCGTTTGTCGCTGTATGCCGATGAGCGGATATTGAGTGGTGCCATTGCCATCCGCACTGAACGACGCAGCGGATTGTCGGCGCTGTTTAATCAATAACATTTGCTGGCCGGATAAGGCAGTTATGCCGTATCCGGCAACGATCACTACCCTAAATCCGCCATCAGCACTTTTGACCGCCGTTGATAGTTGTACATCTCTTTTTTACTTTCCGGCAGCAGGTCGATATCCACCGGCGTGAAGCCTCGCTCCTGGAACCAGTGAATGCTGCGTGTGGTCAGCACGAACAGCTTGCTCAGCCCCATTTGCCGGGCCTGCGCCGCGATCCGCTCCAGCAACACTTCCCCGCGGGACGAACTACGGTAGTCGGGATGCACAGCCACGCATGCCATTTCACCAATCCGCTCTTCCGGGAAAGGGTACAGAGCGGCGCAGGCGATAGTCAGGTTATCGCGCTGAATAATGGTGAATTTGTCGATCTCCATTTCCAGTTGTTCGCGCGAGCGGCGGACCAGAATACCTTGCTGTTCCAGCGGGCGGATAAGCTCCAGAATCCCGCCGATATCGTTAATGGTAGCGCGACGGATCTGCTCGGCGCTTTCCATTACAATCTGCGTCCCGATGCCGTCGCGGGAGAACAGTTCCTGCAGCAAGGCGCCATCTTCCTGATAGCTGATCAGATGGCAGCGGCGTACGCCACTGCGACAGGCTTTCACTGCTCCGCGCAGGAAACGCACCGTACCGGAGCTGTAATCGCCTTTCTCTTCCTGCAACTCAACGCGAGCCTGAGCTTCGTTAGGAAACAACTCGGAAATAATATCGCCATCATCGTTGGTGACACCCTGAGACGAGCAAAAACCGATCATTTTCTCTGCCTTCAGTTTGATAGCCAGCTGCGTGGCGACCTCTTCTGACGTCAGATTAAAGCTCTCACCAGTGACGGAAACGGCGACCGGGCCCATCAGCACAATCGCGCCGCTGTCCAGCTGGCGGTGAATAGCATCTTCATCAATACGACGAATACGCCCGCTATGGCAGTAATCTACGCCGTCATCAACGCCCAGCGGCTGGGAGATAATAAAATTACCACTGACCACATTGATATGCGCCCCCTGCAACGGCGTATTATTCAGGCTCATCGACAGGCGGGCGGTGATATCAAGCTGAAGTAGCCCCGCAGCCTGTTTGACCAGCTCCAGGGTTTTCGCATCGGTGACGCGCGTGTTTTTGTGGTACACCGGCTCATGATGATGCGCCGCAAGATTGGCATCAATCTGCGGGCGTGCGCCATAGACCACGACCAGGCGGATGCCGAGGCTATGAAGAAGACCAATGTCATTTACGATACTGGAAAAGTTTTCATGCTCGATGGCTTCACCGCCCAGCATAATGACAAACGTTTTTCCCCGATGGGTATTGATATAGGGAACAGAATGGCGGAATCCCTGTACCAGTTCGGTTCTACGCTCCTTCACCACGGCACACCCTCATTGCATGATTATTCGTAATTTGTGTATTTTTATTCTGTTTTGGTCCTGTGCGCAAGCGTAATTTTTACTCATGCTGAAGATTTTTATCAGTAATACCGTGAATATAAAAAGAATGTTTACCCTTTTATAGATGACAGATTATGCGTCATTCGCTAAAGTTTCCGGTCAATTCGGACGTTTTACGTATTACTCAATACAGATTTCTTTTGCTCGGGAGAAGCATGTCGGGATCCAACTCAGCAATCAGTCGCCGCCGTTTACTGAAAGGTGCGGGTGCTATGTGGCTTTTAAGCGTCAGCCAGGTTGGTTTGGCTGCCGCGAGTCAGGTCGTTGCCGTACGTATCTGGCCTGCGTCCAGCTATACCCGCGTCACGGTGGAATCTAACCGTCTGCTGAAATACAAACAGTTTGCCCTGAGTAATCCTGAGCGTGTGGTTGTGGATATTGAAGACGTTAATTTGAACTCGGTGCTCAAGGGTATGGGAGCACAGATTCGTCCTGACGATCCGTATATTAAGTCGGCGCGCGTTGGCCAGTTTGATCCAAAGACCGTGCGGATGGTGTTCGAGCTGAAACAGAATGTGAAGCCGCAACTTTTTGCGCTGGCTCCGGTGGCGGGCTTTAAAGAACGTCTGGTGATGGACCTCTATCCTGCAAATGCTCAGGATGTCCAGGATCCGCTGCTGGCATTGCTGGAAGATTACAACAAGGGCGATCTGGATAAACAGGTGCCACCTGCACAAAGTGGCCCGCAGCCGGGTAAAGCGGGGCGCGATCGTCCCATTGTCATTATGTTGGATCCAGGCCACGGCGGAGAAGACTCCGGTGCGGTGGGGAAATACAAGACGCGTGAAAAGGATGTGGTGCTGCAGATTGCCCGCCGCCTGCGAGCCCTCATAGAGAAAGAGGGCAACATGAAGGTCTTTATGACGCGAAATGAAGATATCTTCATTCCGCTTAAAGTCCGCGTGGCGAAAGCGCAGAAGCAGCGCGCAGACCTGTTTGTCTCTATTCACGCCGATGCCTTTACCAGTCGACAGCCCAGCGGTTCGTCGGTGTTTGCGCTCTCGACCAAAGGCGCAACCAGTACCGCTGCGAAATATCTGGCGCAAACCCAGAACGCCTCGGATCTCATCGGTGGCGTTAGCAAGAGCGGCGACCGCTACGTCGACCATACTATGTTCGACATGGTGCAATCCCTGACCATCGCCGACAGCCTGAAGTTTGGTAAAGCGGTATTAAATAAGCTTGGTAAAATCAACAATCTGCATAAGAACCAGGTTGAACAAGCCGGGTTTGCGGTGCTAAAAGCGCCGGATATTCCGTCCATTCTGGTAGAAACAGCGTTTATCAGTAACGTTGAGGAAGAGCGCAAACTCAAAACGGCGACCTTCCAGCAGGAAGTTGCAGAGTCGATTCTGGCGGGGATTAAAGCCTACTTTGCCGATGGGGCGACGCTGGCGAGAAGGGGATAACAAAAAAGCGCTGAAAAGCGCTTTTTTTACGGATTGCAGATACAAAAAAACACCCGTTAAGGTGTTTAATGTGTTGGTTGCGGGGGCCGGATTTGAACCGACGACCTTCGGGTTATGAGCCCGACGAGCTACCAGGCTGCTCCACCCCGCGTCCGTCATTACTCTTCCATCGAGTAACGTTACTGCTTCTGATTTTAATTGGTTGCGGGGGCCAGATTTGAACTGACGACCTTCGGGTTATGAGCCCGACGAGCTACCAGGCTGCTCCACCCCGCGTCCGTGGATGCGCACTATACTCTGCTAATGATTTCATGCAACCCTTTTTTCACCCTGATCACGTTTTTAGGGTGAAAATGAACAAAAACAACGCATTCTGGATTGTTTTTTGCGCAAAATTTGCGTTCGGATAGGTATACGCATTTCATTAGGTTCGGGGGTTTGTTATCTTCGTCTCGCATTCAGGCAACATAAGACGAGAACAATGAAAGGACGTTGGGCAAAATATCTTCTGGCGGGAGTAGTAGTCGCGATGCTCGCCGCGTGTTCCTCAAAACCCACCGATCGTGGGCAGCAGTATAAAGACGGGAAATTTACCCAGCCTTTCTCACTGGTGAATCAGCCTGATGCGGTTGGTGCGCCAATTAATGCCGGTGATTTCGCCGAGCAGGTTAATCAAATTCGCAGCGCATCGCCACGTTTGTACGGTAACCAGAGCAACGTTTACAACGCTATCCAGCAATGGCTACGTGCGGGCGGCGATACGCGCAGTATGCGCCAGTTTGGTATCGATGCCTGGCAAATGGAAGGGGCGGACAACTACGGTAACGTCCAGTTTACGGGCTACTACACGCCGGTAATCCAGGCGCGCCATACGCGTCAGGGCGAATTTCAGTACCCTATCTATCGCATGCCGCCAAAACGTGGGCGCTTACCCAGCCGTGCCGAGATTTATGCGGGTGCCCTGAGCGACAATTATATTCTGGCGTACAGCAACTCCCTGATGGATAACTTCATTATGGATGTTCAGGGCAGTGGTTACATCGATTTTGGCGATGGCAGCCCGCTGAACTTCTTTAGCTATTCCGGGAAAAACGGTCACGCCTATCGCAGTATCGGGAAGGTACTTATCGACCGTGGTGAAGTGAAAAAAGAAGATATGTCGATGCAGGCCATTCGTCATTGGGGTGAAACCCACAGCGAAGCCGAAGTGCGTGAGCTGCTGGAGCAGAACCCATCGTTTGTCTTCTTTAAACCGCAATCTTTTGCGCCGGTCAAAGGGGCCAGCGCGGTACCGCTGATTGGTCGCGCATCCGTGGCTTCTGACCGCAGCATCATTCCTGCGGGCACAACGTTACTCGCGGAAGTTCCCTTACTGGACAATAACGGCAAGTTTACCGGCCAGTACGAACTGCGCCTGATGGTGGCGTTGGATGTGGGCGGGGCGATTAAAGGGCAACACTTCGATATTTACCAGGGCATTGGAGCCGACGCTGGACATCGTGCGGGGTGGTATAATCACTACGGTCGTGTGTGGGTACTGAAAACCGCGCCGGGTGCGGGTAACGTGTTCAGCGGTTAATTGCCGGATAGTGCTGTGCTTATCCGGCCTGGATTATTAAGTAGGCCTGATAAGGCGCAGCCGCCATCAGGCAGTCATATTGCTCGGTATTAATGAATTTGAGGTGTTATGTCTGTGGTTATAAGTGATGCCTGGCGTCAGCGTTTTGGCGGTACGGCGCGTCTGTATGGCGAAAATGCGCTGCAACTGTTTGCCCAATCGCACGTTTGTGTGGTCGGGATTGGCGGCGTGGGATCCTGGGCGGCGGAAGCACTGGCGCGCACCGGCATTGGCGCCATTACGCTCATTGATATGGATGATGTGTGCGTCACCAATACTAACCGCCAGATCCATGCTCTACGCGATAACGTTGGTTTAGCAAAAGCTGAGGTGATGGCGGAACGTATCCGCCAGATTAACCCAGAGTGCCGGGTTAACGTGGTCGATGATTTTGTTACGCCGGACAACGTTGCAGAATATATGAACGCGGGATTTTCGTATGTCATTGATGCGATTGATAGCGTGCGTCCAAAAGCGGCGCTGATCGCTTACTGCCGGCGTAACAAAATCCCGCTGGTGACGACCGGTGGTGCGGGCGGGCAGATCGACCCGATACAAATACAGGTCGTTGATTTGGCAAAAACCATCCAGGATCCGCTGGCGGCCAAACTACGTGAGCGGCTGAAAAGCGATTTTGGCGTGGTGAAAAACAGCAAAGGCAAACTGGGCGTGGATTGTGTGTTCTCGACCGAAGCGCTGGTTTACCCGCAAGCAGATGGCTCTGTATGTGCGATGAAAGCGACGGCTGAAGGGCCGAAACGTATGGATTGTGCATCCGGATTTGGCGCGGCCACGATGGTGACCGCTACCTTTGGTTTTGTTGCCGTTTCACACGCACTGAAGAAGATGATGGCGAAAGCGGCGCGTCAGCATTGAGTTTGATATGCCGGATGGTGACTTCGCTCTCCGGCAAACAACCCTCAAATTTGTCGGGCAACCTCAAAAATCGCCTCGTTCAGGGCATGCAGCCCCTGGCTACGCGAGGCGCTGAGCTGCGTGCGTAAACCCAGCTCGTCAAATAATGCCATTGGCGAATGCGCCAGTAACTCGGTGGCCGTTTTACCTTCGACGGCCGTGAGTAAGACGGCCAACAGCCCGCGCACAATGCGACCTTCGCTATCGCCGAAGAAATGCAGAGTGCCATTCTCATGAAAGCTATGCCCCAGCCAGACGCGGTTTTCGCAGCCCGCAATCTCTTTGGCCTGAGCCTTTAGCGCATCCGGAAGCGCAGGAAGCTGCTTCCCCAGCAGAATCAACTGGCGATATTTATCTTCCCATTGGGTGAGCGGGATAAAGATATTGCGCAATGTATCTTCAGTTACGGTTGTGCCAAACGGGTGTCCGGCGAACAGAGGGCTTGTCATTAATCCACCAATATTTCCAGGGCGCGGTCAACGGCTGCGACCAACGCTTCCACATCATTTTGCGTATTATAAGGTGCAAATGAGGCGCGTAGCGTCCCGGATACGCCCAGTTCTGCCAGCAGAGGCTGAGCGCAGTGTTGTCCTGCACGCAGCGCAATACCATATTCGGCCAGCAGCGTCACCATGTCGCTGTGATGAACACCTGCGAAATCAAAGGCTAACAGACTGGAGTCCTGGCAGCGGAAGGACCGAAAACCGGGGCGTTTCGCCAGCGCATCTTCTGCCAGCGTCGCCAGACCACGGCTCCAGTTTTCAGCCTGTGCAGCATCAATGTCATCCAGCCATTCGAGCGCTGCGCTTAGCCCGATAACGCCAGCAACGTTAGGCGTCCCGGCCTCAAGCTTCCATGGCGCAGCCTGAGTGGTGAAACCGTCAAAACTGACTTCACTAATCATCTTACCGCCGCCGAGCCAGGGGGACATGGCTTTCAGCAGTTCCGGTTTTCCGTACAGCACGCCAATGCCAGTGGGGCCGTACAGCTTATGGCCCGAGAACGCATAGAAATCAATATCTAACTGCTGAACGTCGGCAGGGAAATGGACAATCCCCTGAGCGCCGTCGACCATCACCACCATCCCAGCAGCATGGGCGAGCGTAATGGCGCGGACCAGGTCCGGACACCCCCCGGTGACGTTCGACATCTGTCCGAGCGCCAGAATGCGGCTGCGTGGGGTGATGAGTTGCGCGAGGCGCTCAACGTCTGGCAAGAACTGGGCGTTGAGCGGCAGTCTGACGACCTTAGCCCCCGTTTGTTGCGCAACCATTAGCCAGGGAACAAGGTTGGCATGATGTTCCGCCACGCTAACGATAATTTCATCGCCCGGTTGTAAACGCGGCCGCGCATAGCTTTGGGCAACCATATTGATAGCTTCCGTCGTGCCACGGGTCCAGACGATTGTTTTGTCATCCGGCGCGTTAATCAGCCGTGCGACTTTTTCCCGCGCGGCTTCATAGCGAGCGGTCAGGCGCTGTGCTTCGGTAAACTGGCTGCGATGGACGTTCCCGGCGCTGAGGCTATAAAACTGATGGGTGGCCTCAATTACCGCCTGCGGCTTCAGCGCTGTGGCAGCGCTGTCGAGATAAACGCCTGCATCGTTGAGTGCGGGAAATTGTGCGCGAAACTGCGCGGGGTTAAAAGCGTTCATGGTATTCCTCAGTTCAGTAACCCGATCGTGGCGCAAAAAGGGCGCTGATACAAGGGTTGTGCTAACCATCGGAATACTCTGGATATCCTGGCAAAGTCTGCGTAGTGTCTTATGCTAATTAGCGTTAGGCTAGCAATTTAGCCTGTTACGGAGTGTGTTTTTAATAGCATAAATCGCTTTAAGGAGAAGAAGATGAAAAAGACTGCCGCAATTATCTCTGCTTGTATGCTGACTTTTGCCCTGAGCGCCTGTTCCGGTTCGAATTACGTGATGCACACCAACGATGGTCGAACGATCGTATCTGATGGTAAGCCACAGACCGATAATGATACGGGGATGATTTCGTATAAAGACGCTAATGGCAACAAACAGCAGATTAACCGTACCGATGTGAAAGAGATGGTTGAGCTGGATAACTAACCGGTCGTCGTCCATCGACAAAGCGTCTGACAAAAAAAAGCACCGCAATTTGGCGGTGCTACATTAATCACTATGGACAGACAGGGTAAATGTACAGGAAGTGAAAAAGGGTAGCTTTGCTACCATGGTCTGAATCGCAGACCAATTGCAAACACAACAACACAACATCACAACCGTAAGCCAAAAGCCCACCAGAACACGCATTCCGATAAAACTTTTCGTTCCGGCTTCAGGAAGTGCCGCCACTATAGGTATTTGCTGGTAGAACCTCAACGGACAATTTATAATGGCTCAGATAAAAAAAACTAATAGGTTACACCCTGTTAGCTAATTGTTAAATTGATTTAACATCAAAGCCTAAAAGTCATGTCAAAACGATTACCACCCTTAAATGCGTTGCGTGTTTTTGATGCTGCAGCGCGTCATTTGAGCTTTACGCGCGCAGCAGAAGAGCTTTTTGTGACGCAGGCCGCAGTAAGTCATCAAATCAAGTCACTCGAGGATTTCCTGGGGCTGAAGCTGTTTCGTCGACGCAATCGATCTTTACTGTTAACGGAAGAAGGCCAAAGCTACTTTCTCGACATCAAAGAGATTTTTTCGCAATTAACCGACGCGACGCGTAAACTTCAGGCACGCAGTGCAAAAGGCGCGCTTACGGTTAGTTTATTGCCCAGTTTTGCGATCCAATGGCTGGTGCCCAGACTCTCTAGCTTTAATTCAGCTTATCCGGGAATCGATGTCAGGATCCAGGCGGTGGACCGTCAGGAAGACAAACTGGCCGATGATGTTGATGTGGCGATTTTCTACGGACGAGGCAACTGGCCGGGTCTGCGCGTTGAAAAATTGTACGCAGAATATTTATTGCCGGTCTGCTCGCCGCTATTACTTACCGGTGATAAACCGCTAAAGACACCCGAAGATTTGGCAAAACACACACTGTTGCACGATGCCTCGCGCCGCGACTGGCAGGCTTATACGCGCCAGCTTGGCCTGAACCACATTAACGTACAGCAGGGACCCATCTTCAGCCATAGCGCCATGGTGCTCCAGGCTGCTATCCATGGACAGGGAATTGCGTTGGCTAATAACGTCATGGCGCAGTCCGAGATTGAAGCCGGACGTCTGGTCTGTCCGTTTAATGATGTTCTGGTCAGCAAAAACGCATTTTATCTGGTTTGTCATGACAGTCAGGCAGAACTGGGTAAAATAGCCGCCTTTCGTCAGTGGATTCTGGCGAAAGCGGCCACGGAACAAGAAAAATTCCGCTTTCGTTATGAACAATAATTTTACGTAGGGTATTCACATGACCAGCCGTTTTATGCTGATTTTTGCCGCCATCAGTGGCTTTATCTTTGTGGCGCTGGGCGCCTTTGGGGCACATGTTCTGAGTAAAACCCTCGGGGTCGTTGAAATGGGGTGGATCCAGACAGGCCTCGAATATCAGGCTTTTCACACGCTGGCCATCTTTGGCCTGGCCGTCGCCATGCAGCGACGCATTAGCATTTGGTTTTACTGGAGTAGCGTGTTTCTGGCATTAGGGACGGTGCTGTTTAGCGGCAGCCTTTATTGCCTCGCGCTCTCTCATTTACGCCTGTGGGCGTTTGTTACCCCCGTTGGCGGCTTCAGTTTCCTTGTGGGTTGGGCGCTGATGCTAGTGGGTGCTATTCGATTGAAACGTAAGGGCGTTAGCCATGAATAAGGTAGTACTGTTGTGTCGCCCGGGTTTTGAAAAAGAGTGCGCCGCAGAAATTACGGATAAAGCAGGACGTCGGGAAATCTTCGGGTTTGCCCGGGTGAAAGATAATGCGGGTTACGTCATCTTCGAATGTTATCAGCAGGACGATGCCGAAAAGCTCGTGAAAGAGTTGCCGTTTAGCTCGCTGATTTTTGCCCGTCAAATGTTTGTGGTGGGAGAGTTGCTGCAATATTTGCCGCCGGAAGACCGTATTACGCCGATTGTCGGCATGTTGCAGGGCGTGGTGGAGAAAGGTGGTGATCTGCGTGTCGAAGTTGCTGACACCAATGAAAGCAAAGAGCTGGTGAAATTTTGCCGTAAATTTACCGTACCGCTACGTGCGGCACTGCGCGAAGCGGGCGTGCTGGCAAAGTATGAAACGCCAAAACGTCCGGTGGTTCACGTCTTCTTTATCGCACCTGGCTGTTGCTATACCGGCTATTCCTGGCCTGACAATAACTCTCCGTTCTACATGGGGATTCCGCGTCTGAAGTTCCCGGCGGATGCGCCGAGCCGATCAACGCTGAAGCTGGAAGAAGCGCTGCACGTGTTTATCCCTGCCGATGAGTGGGATGAGCGTCTGGCTAACGGAATGTATGCGGTGGATTTAGGAGCGTGTCCTGGCGGTTGGACTTATCAGTTGGTTAAACGCAATATGTGGGTTTATTCCGTGGATAATGGCCCGATGGCGCAAAGCCTGATGGATACCGGGCAAGTTACCTGGCTGCGTGAAGACGGATTTAAGTATCGCCCAAACCGCAACAACATTTCGTGGATGGTGTGCGACATGGTGGAGAAACCCGCAAAGGTTGCCGCCCTGATGGCGCAGTGGCTGGTCAACGGCTGGTGTCGTGAGACGATCTTTAACCTCAAACTGCCGATGAAAAAACGCTACGAAGAGGTGTCGCAAAACCTGGCTTACATTCAGGCGCAGCTTGACGAGCATGGCGTAAATGCCCAGATTCAGGCGCGTCAGCTGTACCATGATCGTGAAGAAGTAACCGTACACGTGCGCCGTCTGTGGGCTGCCGTCGGTGGTCGTCGCGACGAGCGATAAGTTAACATTGCAGGCCGGATGAAGCGTAAACGTCTTATTCGGCCTGAATTGTTTCAATCAGCGGCGTATCTGAAACGATATGCGTCACGTCATCCAGATGCCCAATCCGGGCCTCCCCCGAACGATTAAACTTACTTTTATCGATCAGCAATAAAGATTGTGCTGAGCGCTTAAGCAGAATGGACTTGAAGTCGGCGTTGGTGGCATTGGAGTCCCAGAGCGCACCGTCGTTGTCGATCCCCTCACAGGAAAAAATAAACAGGTCAATCTCAAGAGATTTGAGCTGCGAGATGAGCGAGGAGTTAACGTAGCAACCGTATTTTCGCTCAAGGCGACCGCCGGAGCTGATGAGTTGAATGTGTTCACGCTTAGCCAATTCCTGGCAAATGGGCTGGCTGTTGGTAAAAACGTGAATGTTGATGTCCGGTAGCTGTCGCGCCAGGTACCAGCATGTTGAGCTGGCGTCTAAGGCTATCACCATACCTTCTTCGATCCACGCCAGCGCTTCGCGGGCAATATCCGCTTTGTGGGCATAGTGGCTTTTGAGTCGCATATGAAACGGATCGCCGCTGTCCTTGTTTTCCCGGTGAATAACTTTCGCCCGCCCGTGATTACGTAGCACTTTTCCCTGGGTCTGTAACTCACTGAGATCGCGGCGGATGGTCTCTTTGCTGACGTTCAGTTGCAACGCCAGAGCTTCGGTTGTCAGGCTTTTATGGTTAGTAAGCAGATCTACGATTGCCTGCTGGCGCGCCGCTTTCATGTTCTGATCCTCATTATATGATGAATGCCCGTACCAGACGGGCATTCTGACCAGAGATTACGGCGTTACCCCTTTTTTTAAAAGAATATTCCCGTACTTTGCCCGCTCTCCTGTGATAACGATCGCAAACGCCTTTTGTGCGCGTTCATAGAAGGCGTAGCGATCAATACGCGTAATGTCCGGGCAAGGGGTCTGTAGTGAAAGCGCCTGACGGTAGCGAGCCTCGACGTCAGGATCAAGGGCGTCTCCTTCAACAGCGGCCATCATCACCAGCGGTGGGGCATAGCTGTCCAGTTCAAAGAGTGGAATAACCGCCTGCAGCAGGTCGCTGACTATCAGGCCGTCAGCGCGAATAACCTGCGGCCCCATGCTGTGGGCCGGGAAGTGGGCATCGGAAAAGATAATCTCATCGCCGTGGCCCATTTCAGCCAGCACCTTCAGCAGGTCGGGCGAAATTAAGGGAGATATCGTTTTGAGCATGTTACTCGACTCCTGTGTGTTCGGATTCGGTTTGCGGATAAAAGTAACGGTACTGATACCGCACCTGCGCGCGCGCCTGTTCGGGAGAGGAAAATTCCCCGATGCCTGACCAGGCAAACATCGCGGCGCCCGCTACGGTGGTTTCGGCATCATCCAGCACTTTGACCGGCATTTTGAGCACGTTCGCTTTGATCTGATTCCACAATGCGTTGCGGCTTCCCCCGCCAACCAAAAGCAGCTCGGTCGCTTGGAAGTGACCGATTTTTTCCAGCGTGTGCAGATTTCGCTGCAGTTGTTCTGTCAGCCCTTCCAGCGCGGCGCGATAGAAGTGTCCGCGGGTAGTATTGAGGGTGACGCCTTGCCAGCCCGCATTTTGACAGGCCAGCAGGTCGCAGTGCATCTTCACGCCTTCGGCACCTGCCGGGATTGCCCTGGCTTCGTCAATCAGGGTTTGCCATGGGGTATCAGCAGTCCACAACAACTTGCGTACCCATTCGAGGACTCCGGAAGCCAGCCACTGCATACCGGGGTTATTCAGTCCGGGCTGGCTATCCAGTTCACAGGTTGAACCCGCATAATGGCTAAGCTGGGAGGTATCCACCTGCGCACTGCGCACCATCAGAATTTCCCATGTACCGGAAGAGAGCACCGGTTCATTTGGCTGGGCTCCAGCGCCAAATAGCGCAAATTGCGTGTCGTGTCCGGCAGATATGACCGGAATACCCGCCGTAAGCCCAAGCAGGCTGGCGGCCTCCTGTTGCAGAACGCCTATCTGTTCTCCCGCTTCAACCAAACGTGGGAACAGACGGCGCGGTATACCCGTTGCCTGTAAGATGTCATGACTAAAATCGCGCTGCTGGATGTCCAGCATCTGGCTGGTGCCCGCCATGGTGATATCGGTAGTGAACTCGCCGGTTAAACGGTGGTTAATGAGCGACGAGATGAATAGCCAGGCGTGCGCCTGTTCCAGTAGTTGCGGATGGTTTTCTTTTAGCCAAACTAGTTTATACAGTGTGTTGAAGCTAAACGCGCCGACGCCGGAAATTTCCTGCAGCTGCTGCGGTGACATGTAGCGGTGGATATTCTCCATTACCGCCGTGGTGCGTGGGCATTTCCAGCTGATCACCGGATAGAGTTGTTTGCCATTTTTATCAACCAACGCGCCGTCTACGCCAAAGGTGGTGACGGCGATCGCACGAACCTGGCAGGCGGCCAGTTGCGCAGAGAGCCGCTGACTGCAGTCGGCAAAACGTTGCAGAATGGCCTCCAGCGACCACTGATGCCAGGTGCTGTTTTCAGCAGCGATGTCACTGGCGTTTGGGGTCGACGCACGAGCGACAATCTTTCCCTGTCGGTCAACGGCGATAGCCCGTACGTTGGTCGCGCCACAGTCGAGGACCAGGATAACGTCTTGTTTCATAAAAACTCCTGAAACGTTGCCGGATGATGGGGTTAAAGCCGTATCCGGCCTACAAAAGCCACTGCTGTAAGGCCCGGTAAGCTTGCGCCACCGGGCTGAGTCGCATTAACGCTTATAAAGCGGGCCATAGTTCTGGCAGGCGCGGTAATCCTGGCCTTCAGTATCCATACCATGGGCAGCCCAGGAGGAAGGGCGGTAAATTTTCTCATCGATCACGTTGTGCATACACACCGGGATACGCAGCATGGCGGCAAGAGTGATGAAGTCCGCACCCACGTGACCAATCGTCAGTACGCCGTGGTTTGCGCCCCAGTTAGCCATCACGGAATAGACATCGCTGAATGGACCTTTACCGGTTAAGCGCGGGGCAAACCAGGTGGTCGGCCAGGTGGAGTTGGTGCGCGCATCAAGCTGGTCATGCATGTCTTTCGGCAATTCCACGCTCCAACCTTCGGCGATTTGCAGCACCGGTCCCAGGCCCTTGATGATGTTGATGCGGGTCATGGTGAACGGCACGCCGCCTTCGGTCAGGAAGCGAGAAGAGTAGCCGCCCCCACGGAAGTATTCGTGAATAGCAGGACACCATTCGGTTGCCGCCAGGCAATCATCCGCTTCTTTCTGCGAGATTTCCCAGTGCGGTTTCATGGTTGGTTTCCCTTCGCCGTCGCGCTGTTTGCAGGAGCCGTCCAGCGCTGCGGATCCGGAGTTAATCAGGTGAATGATGCCGTGCTCAGCAAGGCCGGTCAGCGGTTTACCCGTGACGCGTTCAACCGCCTCTGGCGACCAGTAGGTACGCACATCGGCAAAGACCTGCGCCGTGCCAGTAAGTTGATGACCGAACAGCATCGCTACACCGTTCAGGCTGTCATTTTCGGTGGCGACAACAAACGGTTCACGTATCCCATTCCAGTCAAAAGAGCTGTTGAGCAGCGCTTCGGCGGTGTCACCATTCGGATATTGATCCGTCCAGTGACGTTGACCCTGAAAGCCTGCGGCAATCGCGTTGTAACCCAGAGATTCTTCGACCAGACCTTTGTCTGCCAGCTTCTGGTTACCCTGCATCATGTCGCGAATGCACATGGCCATCAGCAGACTCTCTTTCAGTACCGCGCGGCTCTGTTCTGCATTGCGTTTATATTGCTGCGCGTTCTGATCCTCGCCGTAGCGGAAGTTTTTGTCCGCCCACGCCAGCGCCATTTCCAGCTCGGTTTCATCATATATTTTCTGGTCAATACGACGACGCAACTCGGTCATATCCACCGCCTGCACCTTCATGCCCAGCCAGGATTCAAAGAAGTTATGGTCGACGATAGAACCTGCAATACCCATAGACACGCCACCGACAGACAGATAGCTTTTGCCTTTCATATTGGCAACGGCTAAACCCGCGCGGGCAAAGCGCAGCAGTTTTTCTTCAACATCAGCAGGAATCGAGGTGTCGTCCGCGTCTTGTACGTCATGACCATAAATGGAGAACGCAGGAAGACCTTTCTGGTTGTGGGCTGCCAACGCGGCCGCCAGATAAACGGCCCCCGGACGTTCCGTGCCGTTGAAGCCCCAGATAGCTTTCGGGCGCATCGGATCCATATCGATGGTTTCGCTCCCGTAGCACCAGCATGGGGTAACGGTAATTGTCACGCCCACGTTTTGACTGCTGAATTTTTCTTCACAAGCGGCAGATTCAGCCATCCCGGCGATGCAGGTGTCGGCAACCACACATTCAATTTGTGCGCCACAGGCATGCCGAAGTTTTTCCGTGATCAGCGTGGCGGTGGCTTTAGCCATATTCATGGTTTGTTCTTCGAGAGACTCACGTACACCCATACGACGTCCGTCAATAACCGGGCGAATACCAATTTTTGGTAAGCTGATTTTTTTCATCACAGATTCCTCACGTTATTCGGATAAATATTTAGTTGGCTGCCGTTTGTGAGCGGAAGCGGGCAAAAATAAAGATGATGGCGAAGCAAAGTGCTGGGACCAGTTCTGCTGTAGGGATATTGCCAGCGGCGTCGCTGACAAAACCCATTACTGGCGTCACAATGCCGCCGCCAATAATGGTCATGACAATAAAAGACGAGCCGTATTTGGTGTCCTGTCCCAGGTTTTTGATCCCCAAAGAGAAAATGGTTGGATACTGAATCGACATAAATGCGCTGCATAACGTCAGAGCCAACAGGCCGATTTGACCACCGGTGAAGGCGGAAATCAGGCACAAGACCATGGCGAGCAGGGCATAAGCGGCCAGCACTTTATGCGGCGCGAAGCGGCTGATAAGCCATGTGCCGGAGAAACGACCGATAAAAAAGCACACCATGGTGCCGGTCAGATAGTTAGCGGCGAAACCTGGGGTCATGCCAGGGATCTCTTCGATAGCGTAACGGATCAGGTAGCTCCAGCAGGCAGTTTGCGCGCCGACGTAGCAGAATTGCGCCAGCACAGCCCAACGCCAGTGACGAATACGCACCAGACGGGAAAGGGATGCGGAGAATGAACTCTGAGCGTTGTCACTGTGGTCGTCACTTTGCAGGGTCGGAAATTTTGTAAACATAATCAGCAGGGCGACCAGTAAAACGACCGCGACGATGATCATATAAGGGGTTTGTACCGATAAAACCAGGCTGTGCTTGTAGGCACTCAGTTGTTCCGGAGCCATTTTATCGAGTACGTCCTGAGATTGATGCGGCACATTAGACAAAATAAGACTTTGCCCAAAAACGACCGCAATAATGGCACCAAATGAGTTAAAAGTTTGTGCCAGATTGAGTCGGAAGTGGCCGCCGCTTTCCGGGCCCAGTACCGTTACAAACGGGTTGGCTGCAGTTTCAAGGCAACCTAAACCAGCAGCGATAATAAATAAACCAATCAGGAACAGGGTGTAATTCATTACCTCGGCTGCGGGCCAGAATAATGCCGCGCCGACGGCGTATAAAAATAGTCCGGTAATAATCCCTGCTTTGTAACTTAATTTTTTCATCAGGATCCCTGCCGGGATTGGAATGATGAAATAACCAAAATAAAAAGCAGATTGAATCAGGCCAGCTTGAAAGTTAGTCAGTGTAAAAGCTTGCTGAAACTGTGGTAATAAGATGTCATTAAGATTATTAGCAACAGCCCAAAGAAAAAACAGAGAGCAGAGTAACGCGAAGGGAATGACATAATTTTTTGTCTGCCCCCGGTCTACTGCACGAAAACTTTGCGTTTGTATTGATGTGTTTCCCATAGCATCCTCATCAGTTCATAAGCATGTTCAACAGCTTAAGAGTAAGGCGGGTGATTTCACCAACCTGCTAATCCAGGTGAGTTCCGGTAATCTGCCAGCCAGAATTGGCCTTCACAAATGAACTCATGAATTCATTTTCAAATAAAAAACGGCTATTAATATGATGACGGTCACACTTATGCTCAGGGCGTGAGTTTATGTGATTATCATCACTTTAATTTCTGTAAAATAATGACCGTTTGAGAAATAAGTTATTAAAACCCACAGAGTAAATGCCCGAATTAATTAGTTGGGAAGAAAACGGGCAGCTTTAACAAATTATTCGCAAATGACCGTTTTATAATGCTTTCATTAAGAACGGACATTTTTACAATATGATATTTATCCTGCTTTTTTTTATTTTGTGTTATTAGTTGATGAAGGTCACAAAATCCAGTGCTAAAAATTCCCTTCTCTTTATTCAGCATGATGATAGTTAGCAAATAGCCGCCTAATTCAACAGAGCGCCGAGGTATTAGCAATGTTCTGTTGTCGCATTTTGACTCACTGAGAGAGGTAAGTAATGGAACGAAATACGCTGGCACGGCAGATTATCGATACCTGCCTGGAAATGACCCGTCTGGGGTTGAATCAGGGGACTGCGGGTAACGTAAGCGTGCGCTTTCAGGACGGGATGTTAATTACCCCGACGGGCATTCCATATGAAAAACTCACTGAATCCCACATTGTCTATATCAATGCTGAGGGACAGCACGAAGAAGGGAAGTTACCTTCCAGCGAGTGGCGGTTCCATATGGCAGCCTATCAAACACGTCCGGATGCTCAGGCGGTGGTTCATAACCACGCCGTACATTGCACGGCTGTTTCTATTCTCAATCGTCCAATCCCGGCAATCCATTACATGATTGCGGCGGCGGGGGGAAACTCTATTCCGTGTGCGCCTTATGCGACGTTTGGCACACGAGAGCTGTCAGAGCACGTTGCGGTAGCGTTGAAAAACCGTAAAGCGACGCTGTTGCAACATCATGGTCTGATCGCTTGTGAAGAAAATCTGGAAAAAGCTCTGTGGTTAGCCCATGAAGTGGAAGTGCTGGCGCAGCTTTATCTCAGTACGCTGGCGATCACCGATCCGGTTCCAGTGCTGGACGACGAGGCTATTGCTATTGTGCTGGAAAAATTCAAAACATATGGATTGCGTATTGAAGAATAGGAGATAAATACGATGGCGAACAGAATGATTCTGAACGAAACGGCATGGTTTGGCCGGGGAGCTGTTGGCGCATTAACCGATGAAGTTATCCGTCGCGGTTATCGCAAAGCGTTGATTGTGACAGATAAAAATCTGCTGCAGTGCGGCGTTGTCGATAAGGTGACTTCCCGAATGGATGCTGCAGGTCTGGCATGGGAAATCTATGCTGGCGTTATTCCTAATCCAACCATTGCAGTGGTGCAGGAAGGATTGGGGGTTTTTCAGCGAAGTGGCGCAGACTATCTGATTGCCATCGGCGGAGGCTCCCCGCAGGATACCTGTAAGGCGATTGGCATTATCAATAATAACCCTGAGTTTGCCGATGTACGCAGCCTTGAAGGGTTATCACCGACGCGTAGCCCGAGTGTGCCGGTTATGGCTATCCCAACCACCGCGGGAACGGCAGCAGAAGTGACCATTAACTATGTGATCACTGACGAAGAAAATCGGCGTAAGTTTGTTTGTGTTGATCCACATGACATCCCACAGGTGGCGTTCATCGATGCTGACATGATGGACGGCATGCCTGCTGCGTTAAAAGCCGCGACCGGCGTGGATGCACTGACGCATGCTATTGAAGGATACATCACGCGGGCGGCGTGGGCGTTGACCGATGCGCTGCACATCAAAGCCATTGAAATTATTGCCGGGGCATTACGCGGTTCGGTTGCAGGTGAGAGCCAGGCAGGTGAAGCAATGGCGCTGGGCCAGTACGTAGCCGGGATGGGCTTTTCAAACGTCGGTCTGGGGCTAGTGCATGGCATGGCACATCCGTTAGGTGCGTTTTATAACACGCCGCATGGCGTAGCGAATGCTATTTTGCTGCCGCACGTGATGCACTACAACGCCGAATTCACCGGAGATAAATTCCGCGATATCGCCCGGGTGATGGGGGTTAAGGTTGAAGGATTAACGTTGACAGAAGCGCGGAAAGCAGCAGTGGATGCCGTCTTTGCGCTTAACCGCGATGTAGGGATCCCCCTGCACTTACGCGACGTTGGTGTACGTAAAGAGGATATACCTGCGCTGGCGCAAGCGGCATTAGACGATGTTTGTACCGGTGGAAACCCGCGTGAAGCGAGTCTTGGTGATATCGTCGAGCTGTACCATACTGCCTGGTAATCACCTGGCGTTTATCTGGCCTACAGGGGGACGATAAGTAGGCCGGATAAGCGCAGCGCCATCCGGCAATAAGACTACCGCGCTAGCCGTAGCTGTTGTAGGTTTCCATCGATATGTAAGTCCGTTTGCAGCCGTGCGATATCACGACACAGAAACGCCATCTCGTGGTGTATCTCCAGTTTCTTGCGCCACTTCTCCGGTACCTCATCAAGATGCGCGTAAATCCCTTCCAGATGCTGAAACTGAACGAGTAGCTGGGTCGCACTTTTCGGACCAATGCCCGCGACACCGGGCACTTTTGAGCTGCTTATTCCTGCCAGTCCCCAGTAGTCCGGCAATTGTTGCGGAAGCACTCCGAACTCTTTCTCAATGAATGGGGCATCCAGCCAGCGCTTCTGGAAGTAGTCGCGAATGCGCAGCGTAGGGGAGAGCAACTGGCAATAGCCTTTATCAGTGGAGACAATCGTGGCCTGGTGCCCGGCTTGAGTCACCTTTACCGCCAGTGTGGCGGCTAAATCATCGGCCTCATTACCGCTCGACACCCAGCAGCAGACGCCACGCTGTTCAAAAGCGGCCCGTAAGGCGGGCATTTCCTGGTGCAATTCATCAGGCATCGGCGGGCGGCCGGCTTTATAGTCAGGCAATCGTTGATGACGCCAGCCGCTGTTGCGCGCTTCGTCATCAAATACCGCCACGGCGTGGGTAGGCTGACTGTGCACAATCAGCTGATCGAGCGCGTGCTGACACGTCTCCACGCAGGGTGAACCCTGTACGGCGTGAATGCGGCGGATAAGATTCAGTGCATCGACAATGAGCAGGTGGACGGCCACAGTGTTCTCCCTAACAAATCAGTCTGTAGGGTAACATTCACGGCGGGTGGAGGCGAATAGTTGGCAGCAAAACAGGAAGAGGCCTCGCAAAAGAGACCTCTTCAGGGGACTTAATCGCAGGTGACAATCTTCATTGCCAGACCGCCGCGAGAGGTTTCGCGGTATTTGGCGTTCATGTCTTTACCGGTTTCGTACATGGTCTCGATAACTTTGTCGAGGCACACGCGCGGCTCACTGGTACGGCGCAGCGCCATACGTGCGGCGTTAACCGCTTTCACGGACGCAATCGCGTTACGCTCAATGCACGGTACCTGTACCTGGCCGGCAACCGGATCGCAGGTCAGACCCAGGTTGTGTTCCATACCGATTTCCGCCGCGATGCACACCTGCATTGGGCTACCGCCAAGCAGTTCAGCCAGACCGGCCGCTGCCATGGAGCAGGCCACGCCGACTTCACCCTGACAGCCAACTTCGGCGCCAGAGATAGAGGCGTTCATCTTGTACAGTGAACCAATGGCGCTCGCGACCAGCATGTAGCGTGCCAGCGAGTTAGCGTTCACTTCGCGGATAAACTTGTCGTAGTAAGCCAGCACGGCAGGAACAATCCCGCATGCACCGTTAGTTGGCGCAGTGACTACGCGTCCACCGGCTGCGTTTTCTTCATTTACGGCCAGTGCGAACATGTTGATCCAGTCAACAACCGCCATCGGATCAGTGGTGGTTTTATCGCTACTAACCAGCATACGACGCAGCGCCGCCGCACGACGAGGAACGCGCAGTTTGCCCGGCAATACGCCTTCGGTGGTGATGCCGCGCTCAATGCCGCTGCGCATGACTTCCCAAACGTTGGCAAAGTGTTGTTCCAGCTCTTCTTTGCTGTGCAGCGCCAGTTCGTTTTGCATCATCAGACCGGAAAGCGACAGGCCGGTTTCCTGGCAATGACGTTGTAAATCAGCTGCAGATTTATACGGATACGGCACGTTTACCGGAGAGTTATTCGGTAAACCAAAATGTTCTTCATCAACGATGAACCCACCGCCAATGGAATAGTATGTCTGGCTGTAAATGGCTTTTTCGCCTGCCAGTGCGGTAATACGCATCCCGTTTTCGTGTAGAGACAAATTGTCCGTATGGAAGTTCATGCACTTGTCGACCGGGAATTCGACCTCATGTTGGCCGTCCGCCAGTAGCAAACGTCCATGAGTATTCACATCCTGGATAAAGGCCGGGATGGCATCAATATCGACGGTATCCGGCAGATTACCCGCCAGGCCCATAATAATCGCGATGTCGGTATGGTGACCTTTCCCCGTCAGAGACAAGGAGCCATAGACATCAACCACTACGCGGGTTACGTCAGTGAGAATTCCGCGTGCAATCAGGTCATCCGTGAATTGTTTGCCTGCTTTCATCGGGCCAACAGTATGGGAGCTGGAAGGGCCAATGCCGATTTTGAAAATATCGAATACGCTAATCATGAGGCGTCCATTGTGTATCGAGGTGCGCCGCCCCAAGGAGCGGCGCAGGGGAATTAACTGAACAGAGAGTAGAAAATAGCGGAGATAGCGATCAGGCCCATAATGACAACGAAGACGTTGCTGATATGGCCGCTGTACTTACGCATTGCCGGTACTTTCTGAATGGCATACATCGGCATCAGGAACAGAATCATCGCGATGATTGGGCCACCCAGGGTCTCAATCATACCGAGGATGCTCGGGTTCAGCGTTGCCACAATCCAGGTGGTGACCAGCATGAACAGCGCAGTGATTTTGTTCAGTTTGTTGATTTCGATGGATTTGCCTTTACCACGCAGAGACTTAATCACCATACCGTTGAAACCTTCACGCGCGCCCAGGTAGTGGCCGAGGAAGGATTTGGTGATAGCGATAATCGCGATGATCGGTGCCATCCAGGCAATGATCGGTGCGTTAAAGTGGTTCGCCAGGTAAGACAGGATAGAGATGTTCTGCTCTTTCGCCGCAGCCAGATCCGCCGGGGTCAGGCTGAATACGCAGCTGAAGACGAAGAACATAACGGTCAGTACCATCATGATGTGAGCGAATGCCAGAATCTTGGAGCATTTCTTCTCAGCTTCATCACCGTATTCTTCACGTTTCGCCACGGCGAAAGAGGAGATGATCGGTGAGTGGTTGAAGGAGAACACCATTACCGGAATTGCCAGCCACAGGGTCAACAGCAGACCGTTGCCGGTGGTTGCTGCAGAGTCAAAGGACAGGGTTTCCAGAACCGCGCCGCTCCACTGAGGGATCAGGTACAGCGCCAGCAGCATCAGGGCTGCAACGAACGGGAATACCAGGATGCTCATCGCCTTCACGATCATCTGCTCGCCGAAACGCACGATGGTCATCATGCCGACAATCAGGATCAGAGACAGAATTGCGCGCGGTGGCGGCGTAATGGCCAACTGGTGGGTCAGGAAGCTTTCCACGGTATTGGTGATTGCTACGCTGTAAACCAACAGAATCGGGTAGATAGCGAAGAAATAGAGCAGAGTAATCAGTTTACCCGCGCCAACACCGAAGTGTTCTTCTACTACTTCAGTGATGTCTTCACCCGGATTTTTACCGGACAGCACAAAGCGAGTCAGGCCGCGGTGTGCAAAGAAGGTCATCGGGAAAGCAAGGATCGCCATGATGATCAGCGGAATCATACCGCCTACGCCTGCGTTGATCGGCAGGAACAATACACCCGCGCCAATCGCCGTGCCGTAAAGGCCCAGCATCCACATGGTGTCTGTCTTGCGCCATGCGCTGCGGGTCTGGCCCGTAACGATAGTGCTGGTTTGAGTGTTTTCCATCTATTTCTCCTGGAGGAAGCTTAAAAAGTCGGGTTTTGGGTCAATCCAATGAAAAAGAACCCGACTGTAAATCAAAATTCGTTGAGCGATTTTTTATGTAATTTTTCGCCGTAATAATTTGCGGGCGGAAAGATACATTTAAGTAATGAATCTATCAGTGATCGCGATCTCAAATGCAATAATCCACCTTTTATGTGGATAAATTTGGACCATTAAGCTGTTAAAAAATAGTCAAAGCGAATTTACTGGCGCGAAGGCTAACATTAACGACATATATCATGAAAGCGAAGGTGCGGGGATACGAGGGTTACGCTACAAAAGATGTTGTTTTTAGAGGAATTTAGCGATTGATAATAATTTCCTAAGATAAATCACGGTTGGATTTTGTAGGCAATCGTTTGCCTTGCTTGTCATTTTTAAAGAAAAATCACTGATATCTATATAATGTTCCGAGCTATGTGACTGGTATCACTAAAAAAAGCCGGGTGGCTGATGCGCCAGCCCCGGCTTCGGTATGGACAAAATTGTCACCGCAAAAGCGACTGCTCGCGGATGTAGGTGGTCAGGCGCTAATCTCGTAGCAAGGGATATACGCAGAGCCTGGTAACTTCATGCGATGCTGTGCGACAAAGCCCTGCAGGAGATCGTCCATGCGGCGCATCATTTCGCGGTCGCCGTGGATTTTATACGGGCCAAACTCTTCAATGGCGCGGATCCCAACTTCCTTCACGTTACCCGCCACAATCCCCGAGAATGCACGGCGCAGGTCGGCCGCCAGTACTTCAACGGGCTGATCCGGGTACAGCTTCAGGTTAGCCATGTTTTCATGGGACGGCTCGAACGGCATCTGCAAATCAGGTGCAATACGAATCGACCAGTTAAAGCTATAGGCATCACCGGTGTCGCGGCGGTTCTCTTTCACCAGCGGCATCGCTTTTTTCATCAGGCGCGCCACTTCCGCAGCGTCGTCAATGATAATGCGATAGTGGCGACGCGCGTCTTCTCCCAGCGTGTGCACAATAAATTCGTCCAGCACGCGGAAGTAGTCGGCGCTCTCTTTTGGTCCGGTCAGGATCAGCGGCAACACCTGATCTTTGTTCGCCGGGTTCATCAGGATCCCCAGCAGATACAACAGCTCTTCTGCTGTCCCTACGCCGCCCGGGAAGATGATAATACCGTGGGCGATGCGTACGAATGCTTCCAGACGTTTTTCAATGTCCGGCATGATGATCAGTTCGTTAACCAGCGGGTTAGGTGGCTCAGCGGCAATGATTGACGGTTCGGTCATGCCAATAAAGCGGCTGTCTTTGTATCGCTGCTGGGCGTGACCGACCGCAGCGCCTTTCATTGGCGCTTCCATCGCCCCCGGACCGCAGCCGGTGCAGATGTTCAGTTCGCGCAGGCCTAACTGGGTGCCGACGCGACGAGCGTACAGGTACTCATTTTCGTTGATTGAGTGACCGCCCCAGCAGACGACCATATTAGGCGCTTCACCAACGTGTAGCGCGCGGGCATTACGCAGGATCGAGAATACCAGGTTGGTAATATGCACCGAGCTTTCGAGATCCAGATGCTGAAAACGGCCGGCGTTATGGATTTGGCCATTGACGAACAGAATGTCGCGCAGCACGGCGAACAGGTTGGCCTGCAGCGCGCGAATAATGCGTCCATCAACAAACGCATCTTCAGGCGGGTTGATCAGTTCCAGCTTCACGCCCCGTTCGCGGCGCAGCACGTTTATGTCGAAACTTTCAAAGCGTGACAGCAGCTCTTTGCTGTTGTCGGTCAAACTGCCGGAGTTCAGAACGGCAAGCGAACAGTTACGAAACAGTTGATACAGGTCGCTGCTGGCCGTGCGTTTAAGCAATTCGACTTCCAGCTGCGACAACATGTCCATTGAGCCAAGTGGGCTAATATGTGTAATCAAGTAAACTCCTTACGGGACGAGAGACATCATCCTCTATTGATTACAATAGCCCTGGCTTATGACCTTTCACAACCTTGCGCGCGGAATTCGACACGCAAAATTGAGAAAAAAGATTACTGACGTACCAGACGACCGGTTGCCGGAGTGAAATCGGTGTTAGTGCGCCATGGGTTAATGTCCAGGCCGCCACGTCGCGTGTAGCGCGCGTAGACGCTCAGTTTCTCCGGCTGGCAGAAGCGCAGAATGTCATTGAAAATGCGTTCCACGCACTGTTCATGAAACTCATTATGGTGGCGGAAGGAGACCAGGTAACGCAGCAGCTTCTCTCTGTCGATTTTACGTCCGCGATACTGAATTTGTATGGAGCCCCAGTCTGGCTGGTGGGTGATTAAACAGTTGGACTTCAGCAGATGGCTGACCAGCGTCTCTTCCACCGCTTTTTCACCGCTTACGGCATTTTCCAGATACTCAGTGCTGAACTGGTAGTTATCGATGACGATATCCTGATTGTCGATACAGGTGCCGTTAAAGTGGGCTATCGGCTGCCCTTCCATTTCGTCAAGGCGGAACAGCGCCACGCTGACATGGCCCTGAGCACAGGCGCGCAGGTCGTTTTCCAGCGTCTGGCGTACCGCTTCCCAGGAGTCAAAACGGGTCTGGTTAAAACTGTTCAGGTAAAGCTTAAAGCTTTTCGATTCAATCAGGTTGACGCTGGTGTAATCCAGTTCTACATGACCGACCGCGACCTGTGGTAAACCGTTGGCATTCAACCATGACAACTCATACAGCGTCCAGATATCGGCACCGTGAAAAGGCAGATTGTCAGCTTTTAAATCCAACGGATCGCGATTCAGGCTGCGTGGCACGCCCTGAAGCAGGCTGGCATCGTAATTATCCCGGTAATCTGTTGATTTACCGAGAGTCAGGCCGTCAAGCGCCTGATGATTTTCATAAGAGGACATGTTTCACCGTCATAAACCAGATACACTATGCGACAAGTGTATCCTGGCTTTTGTGAAGAGAGAAATCAGTGGACGAATTGACAGCGCAGGCGTTAACAGCCTTTACGACGCGTTATTGCGACGCGTGGCATGAGAAAAATGACAGCTGGCCGCTCAGCGAAGAGCTGTATGGCGTACCCTCTCCGTGTATCATTTCTTCCACAGGCGATGCGGTTTTCTGGCAACCACAGCCTTTTGTTGGCGAAGAAAACGTCAGTGCGGTTGAACGCGCTTTTGATATTGTGATACAACCTGCCATTCACGCTTTTTATACCACTCAGTTTGCCGGGGACATGCACGCACAATTTGCGGATGAGAAACTTACTCTTCTGCAAACCTGGTCTGAAGATGACTTCAGACGCGTACAGGAAAACCTGATTGGCCACTTGGTTACGCAAAAACGCCTTAAGCTCTCTCCTACGCTTTTTATTGCCACACAGGACAATGAGCTTGACGTCATTTCGGTGTGCAATCTGTCCGGTGAAGTGTGCAAAGAAACGCTGGGAACCCGTAAACGGACGGTACTTACGGCCTCACTTGCGGAATTCCTCACTCAACTTAAGCCAGTTCTGTAATCCAGTTTACTCTGAACCTTGTGAGAGATCTCTTACAAACCCTGTAGGACATTGTCAGATAATGAGTGAAGACTTAACGAATGGGTAAAAATTTAATTCCTTATTATTCATGTTGTTAATGTTTTATTTTCCGCTTTCATACGAAAATAATCTTAAGGGTATGTCTATAAGCGTCTTGTAAGATAAGGCGAAACAGGCGATTCTATACCTGTCGACAAGGAGTCGTACAACGAAGAGAACATCAGGATGATGGCTTTTCGGCAGGACACACCAGGATGGTGTTGCAAGGACAGGCTTCAGGACGAAGCAAAGAGGAAAACGCTGGATGCGTTAAAGGACACCTCCAGGATGGAGAATGAGAGCCGGTCAGGATGTTCGGCGGGTCAGGATGGCCAGGACACTTCAGGATGAAGTTTTCATATCGGGGTGATGTGAGCAGGATGCAAAAGTTCAGGATGAACGCGGTCGCAAGACCACAGGAAAAGTTGTCACGGATGAGCAGGGAGCACTAAAAGTAGCTGGAATGCTGCGAAACGAACCGGGAGCACTGTTTTTACAGTGCTCCCTTTTTTTATTTCCCTTCACTAGTGCTATTCTTCGCGCCAGATTTTTTCATCATTGAGGTTAATTTCATGACGACTCATGACCGTGTGCGCCAGCAGTTACACACGCTTGAAGCGCTACTGCGTGAACATCATCACTGGCGGATGGATGAGCCCGCAGAGCATCTGTTTACCAGCACGCAGCCTTTTTGTATGGATACCATGGAGCCGGTTGAGTGGCTGCAATGGGTATTGATTCCGCGCATGCATATGCTGCTCGATAACGCGCAGCCGCTTCCGCAGGCTTTTGCCGTCGCACCGTATTACGAAATGGCGTTGGCTGCCGATCACCCGCAACGCGAAATTCTCCTGGCGGCATTGCAGGAGCTGGATGCGCTGTTTACCAGTGATAACGCCTGATGCTGGAGATTCTCTATCAGGACGAATGGCTGGTTGCAGTCAATAAACCATCTGGCTGGTTGGTTCACCGCAGTTGGCTCGACCGGGATGAAAAAGTGGTGGTGATGCAAACGGTGCGCGACCAGATTGGTCAGCACGTTTTTACCGCCCATCGACTCGACAGACCAACCTCCGGCGTACTTCTGATGGGGCTATCCAGCGAAGCCGGACGGTTGCTGTCCCAGCAGTTTGAAGAGCATAAAATTCACAAGCGCTATCATGCGATTGTGCGTGGCTGGTTGATGGATGAGGCCGTGCTGGATTACCCGTTGGTAGAAGAGCTGGATAAGATCGCCGATAAGTTTGCCCGTGATGATAAAGGCCCACAGCCTGCCGTCACCCATTATCGCGGCCTGGCAACGGTAGAAATGCCGGTGGCGACCGGACGTTATCCGACCACCCGTTATGGACTGGTGGAGCTGGATCCTAAAACCGGTCGAAAACACCAACTCAGACGCCATCTGGCGCACTTGCGCCATCCGATTATTGGCGACAGCAAGCACGGTGATTTACGGCAAAACCGCAGCGCCGCGGAGCATTTCGGTTGTCAGCGATTAATGCTGCATGCCAGCCAGCTTGCGCTGACCCATCCTTTCACCGGCGAACCGCTGGTTATTCGCGCCGGGCTGGATGACGTCTGGATGCAGGCATTGTCACAATTTGGCTGGCGTGGACTTCTCCCTGAGAATGAAAGGGTTGAGTTCGTCGAGCGGTCAGGTCAGGATGAGCAGATAGATTCTTAAGTCGCAGGAGATTACGGTTATGGCGGAAATTGGAATTTTTGTCGGCACGATGTACGGAAACGCACTGCTGGTTGCTGAAGAGGCCGAGGCAATTTTGACGGCACAGGGTCATAAAGCCACGGTGTTTGAAGATCCGGAGCTCAGCGACTGGCAGGTATATCAGGATAAATATGTGCTGGTGGTGACCTCAACGACCGGGCAGGGCGATCTGCCCGATAGCATCGTGCCGCTGTTTCAGGGGATCAAAGATAATCTCGGTTTCCAGCCTAATCTGCATTACGGGGTCATTGCGCTGGGCGACAGCAGCTACGTTAATTTCTGCAATGGTGGCAAACAGTTTGATGCGCTGTTACAGGAGCAAAGCGCACAGCGCGTGGGGGAAATGTTGCTGATTGACGCCAGCGAACATCCTGAACCAGAAAGCGAATCCAACCCCTGGGTAGAAAACTGGGGAACCTTGCTCAAATAATCTCTCGCCCGTACGGGCATACAACCCCCATTTGAACCGTAGGCCGGGCCAGGCGAAGCCGCCACCCGGCAATAAAACCCCAATTACGTGAACTAACTTCCACTGCTTTGGGCTTATGCCCCAAACAAATTCTTACTGCCTCTCTAATGTTGTGTTCATGCACGGTGAGGGTAAGAGCCACTCCTTCATATACTTTTCCCGTCAGTTCCCGGAAAGGCAGCGAGTCAGAATAAAACGGCCCTGAGCTGTACCAAAACTGCCACACACTAACCTCTCATTCTGATCACCCTACAGGTGCTGTACAGAATGAACTGGCGACAGCCAAGATTCAGGAGTGCAACAATGAGTTCATTAAGTCAGGCGGCGAGCAGCGCGGAAAAACGCACTAACGCTCGCTACTGGATAGTGGTGATGTTGTTTATCGTCACATCCTTTAACTACGGCGATCGCGCCACTTTATCTATTGCCGGTTCGGAGATGGCCAAAGACATTGGCCTGGATGCCGTCGGGATGGGGTACGTCTTCTCCGCATTCTCATGGGCCTATGTTATCGGTCAGATCCCTGGCGGCTGGTTGCTCGACCGCTTCGGTTCAAAACGTGTTTATTTCTGGTCCATCTTTATCTGGTCCATGTTTACCCTGCTACAGGGCTTCGTCGATATCTTTAGCGGCTTCGGCATTATCGTTGCGCTGTTTACGTTGCGATTCCTTGTCGGTTTAGCTGAAGCACCTTCCTTCCCTGGCAATAGTCGAATAGTTGCGGCATGGTTCCCGGCACAGGAGAGGGGCACGGCAGTCGCAATCTTTAACTCTGCGCAGTACTTTGCCACCGTTATTTTTGCGCCAATCATGGGGTGGCTGACCCACGAAGTGGGCTGGTCGCATGTGTTCTTCTTTATGGGCGGCCTCGGGATTGTTATCAGCTTTATCTGGCTGAAGGTGATTCATGAACCAAACCAGCACCCGGGCGTAAACCAAAAAGAGCTGGAGTACATTGCTGAAGGCGGGGCGCTGATCAACATGGATCAGGCGGCCGCCAAAGCTAAAGTGCCGTTCAGCGTGAAGTGGGGGCAAATCAAACAGCTGCTGGGCTCACGGATGATGATCGGTATTTACATCGGGCAATACTGCATTAACGCGCTGACCTACTTCTTTATCACTTGGTTCCCGGTTTATCTGGTGCAGGCTCGCGGTATGTCGATTTTGAAAGCCGGTTTTGTCGCTTCGGTTCCGGCCATTTGCGGATTTGCAGGCGGCGTGCTCGGGGGCATTATTTCCGACTGGCTGATGCGTCGTACCGGTTCGCTGAATATCGCCCGTAAAACGCCAATCGTACTCGGCATGCTGCTGTCGATGGTGATGGTGTTCTGTAACTACGTCAACGTGGAGTGGATGATCATCGGCTTTATGGCGCTGGCCTTCTTCGGCAAAGGTATCGGTGCCCTGGGCTGGGCCGTGATGGCCGATACCGCGCCTAAAGAGATCAGCGGTCTGAGCGGCGGTTTGTTCAACATGTTTGGCAACATCTCCGGCATCGTCACGCCAATTGCTATCGGCTACATCGTAGGGACCACCGGCTCGTTTAATGGCGCGTTGATTTACGTCGGGGTGCATGCGCTGATTGCGGTGGTGAGCTATCTGGTGCTGGTGGGTGATATTAAACGTATCGAACTGAAACCTGTCGCAGGACAATGATGATGACAACACAATCAAGCCCCGTTATTACCGATATGAAGGTCATCCCGGTGGCCGGTCATGACAGCATGCTGCTAAATATTGGCGGTGCGCACAATGCATATTTCACCCGCAATATTGTGGTTCTTACCGATAACGCCGGCAATACCGGCGTCGGTGAAGCGCCGGGCGGCGAAGTGATTTATCAGACGCTGGTTGACGCTATTCCGATGGTTTTGGGTCAGGAAGTCGCGCGCCTGAATAAGGTGGTTCAGCAGGTGCACAAAGGTAATCAGGCCGCTGATTTTGACACCTTTGGCAAAGGCGCCTGGACGTTTGAGCTACGGGTAAACGCGGTGGCAGCGCTGCTCGACCTGTTGGGTAAGGCGCTCAACGTACCGGTCTGTGAACTTTTAGGGCCGGGCAAGCAGCGCGATGCGGTCACCGTGCTCGGCTATCTGTTCTACGTGGGCGATCGCACAAAGACCGATTTACCGTATCTGGAAAGCACGCCGGGAAACCATGAGTGGTATCACCTGCGTCACCAGCACGCAATGAATAGCGAAGCCGTGGTACGTCTGGCCCAGGCTTCTCAGGATCGCTACGGTTTTAAAGACTTCAAACTCAAAGGCGGTGTACTGCCTGGCGAGCAGGAAATCGACACCGCTCGTGCGCTGAAAAAATGCTTCCCGGATGCGCGTATTACGGTTGATCCCAACGGTGCCTGGTTGCTGGATGAGGCCATCTCCCTGTGTAAAGGCCTGAACGATGTGCTGACCTACGCCGAAGATCCGTGCGGCGCTGAACAGGGCTTTTCCGGGCGCGAAGTGATGGCCGAGTTCCGCCGTGCAACTGGTTTACCGGTAGCAACGAACATGATAGCCACCAACTGGCGTGAGATGGGCCATGCGGTGATGCTGAACTCAGTCGATATTCCGCTGGCCGATCCGCACTTCTGGACCCTTTCCGGCGCGGTACGCGTGGCACAGTTATGCGATGACTGGGGACTGACCTGGGGCTGCCACTCTAACAATCATTTTGATATTTCGCTGGCGATGTTCACCCACGTTGGCGCCGCTGCGCCGGGCACCCCGACGGCTATCGATACCCACTGGATCTGGCAGGAGGGCGATTGCCGTCTGACCAAAAATCCGCTGGAGATTAAGAACGGGAAAATTGCTGTTCCTGACGCGCCTGGACTGGGCGTAGAGCTGGACTGGGATCAGGTTAACAAGGCTCATGAAGCCTACAAGAGACTGCCCGGTGGTGCGCGTAATGACGCGGGTCCAATGCAGTATCTGATACCCGGATGGACTTTTGACCGTAAACGTCCCGTTTTCGGCCGCCACTAATTTTGAATAAGGACTTAATGATGAGTGCACAATTTACTACCCCAGTCGTGACCGCGATGCAGGTGATCCCGGTTGCGGGTCATGACAGTATGCTGATGAACCTGAGCGGCGCACATGCTCCATTCTTCACGCGTAATATTGTGATTATCAAAGATAACTCCGGCCACACCGGCGTGGGTGAAATTCCCGGCGGAGAAAAAATCCGCAAAACGCTGGAAGATGCGATCCCGCTGGTGGTAGGCAAAACGTTAGGTGAATACAAAAACGTGCTGAATGCGGTACGCAATACTTTTGCCGATCGTGATGCGGGCGGTCGCGGTTTGCAGACCTTTGATTTACGTACCACTATTCATGTGGTTACCGGGATCGAAGCGGCCATGTTGGATCTGCTGGGTCAGCATTTGGGTGTTAACGTCGCCTCTCTGCTGGGTGACGGACAACAGCGTAGCGAAGTTGAAATGCTGGGTTATCTGTTCTTTGTCGGCAACCGTAAAGCGACGCCGCTGCCGTACCAGAGTCAGCCGGATGAGAAGTGCGACTGGTATCGCCTGCGTCATGAAGAGGCGATGACTCCGGATGCGGTAGTGCGCCTGGCGGAAGCTGCGTATGAGAAGTATGGTTTCAACGACTTTAAACTGAAAGGCGGCGTGCTGGCCGGGGAAGAGGAAGCGGAATCTATCGTTGCGCTGGCGAAGCGTTTCCCGCAGGCCCGCGTGACGCTGGATCCAAACGGCGCGTGGTCGCTAAATGAAGCGATTAAAATTGGTAAGTACCTGAAAGGATCGCTGGCGTATGCGGAAGATCCTTGTGGCGCCGAGCAGGGCTTCTCCGGTCGTGAAGTCATGGCGGAATTCCGTCGTGCCACTGGCCTGCCGACCGCCACCAATATGATCGCCACCGACTGGCGTCAGATGGGGCATACCCTGTCATTGCAGTCAGTGGACATCCCGCTGGCGGACCCGCATTTCTGGACGATGCAGGGTTCTGTCCGCGTGGCGCAGATGTGCCATGAATTCGGGTTAACCTGGGGCTCGCACTCTAACAACCACTTTGATATTTCACTGGCGATGTTTACGCATGTTGCGGCGGCGGCTCCGGGCAAAATTACCGCGATCGATACCCACTGGATCTGGCAGGAAGGTAACCAACGCCTGACCAAAGAGCCGTTTGAGATTAAAGGCGGCATGGTGCAGGTACCGGCAAAACCGGGTCTGGGTGTGGAGCTGGATATGGATCAGGTGATGAAAGCCCACGAGCTGTATCAGCAACATGGGCTGGGGGCGCGTGATGATGCGATGGGCATGCAGTATCTGATCCCTAACTGGACGTTTGATAATAAGCGTCCGTGCATGGTACGCTAAGTGAGATGGGACCGCTCCCAATTGGTGGGCGGTTTTTCTCCTGGTGTATGCTTAACACAGTCAACATGCGTAAGGATGCTTTATGAAAATAGTAATCGCACCGGATTCCTATAAGGAAAGTTTGAGTGCGCTTGAAGTGGCAACGGCTATTGAGATGGGATTTCGTGAGATCTGGCCTGACGCGGATTACGTGAAGCTCCCGGTCGCCGACGGCGGTGAGGGAACGGTCGAAGCGATGGTTGCCGCAACACAAGGTCACCTTGTGCATGTTGATGTTACCGGCCCTTTGGGCAACACGATTCGGGCATTTTACGGTTTATCTGGTGATGAGCGTTCGGCGTTTATCGAAATGGCTGCCGCCAGTGGGCTGGAGCAAGTTCCCGTGGGGTTACGCGATCCGCTGAAAACCACTTCCTGGGGAACCGGGGAGTTAATCCGTCATGCGCTGGACGCTGGCGTTGAGCATATCATTATCGGGATTGGCGGCAGCGCCACCAATGATGGCGGCGCGGGGATGGTACAAGCGCTGGGAGCAAAATTGCTGAATGCGCAAGATAACGATATTGGCCATGGCGGTGCTGGCCTCGAATCGCTCTCGCGGATTGATATATCTCAGTTAGACCAGCGCCTTGCCGCGTGTCGTATTGAAGTGGCTTGCGATGTCACCAACCCGTTGACCGGTGAAGAGGGCGCTTCTGCGGTTTTTGGCCCGCAAAAGGGGGCGACGCCGGAGATGATTACCCGCCTCGATCGGGCGCTTTCGCACTATGCGCAGCTGATCGCTCGCGATCTGGACGTCAACGTGCTGGATCTGGCCGGCGGTGGTGCTGCTGGTGGTATGGGGGCGGCGCTGTATGCCTTCTGTGGCGCACAGCTACGCTGCGGTATTGAGATAGTGACGGATGCGTTACATCTTGACGCCTGCGTTGCGGATGCGGACTTAGTGGTTACTGGTGAAGGACGCATCGACAGTCAGACCATTCACGGTAAGGTTCCGGTTGGCGTGGCAAAAGTTGCAAAGCGTTACAACAAACCGGTGATTGGTATTGCTGGTAGCCTGACGGCCGATGTCGGTGTTGTGCATGAGCATGGGCTGGATGCAGTTTTCAGCGTTATCTATACCATTTGTACGCTGGATGAGGCGTTGAAGAACGCGAGTGAGAATGTCCGAATGACAGCGCGAAACGTGGCTGCGACGCTCAAAGCAGGGCAGCAATTACGTTGAATTTTCAGGCCGGATGCGGTGCTCATTCCGCATCCGGCGATTTTTACCCTAATAAGCGCTTTGCTTCACGGGCAACGTTATCCATTTCATCCAGAAGCTCTAAAAACTCAGGTTCCAGCTCTTCTTCTTTGGTCCCGCTACGTAATTGCTGCTCAATAAGCTGACACAGGTTTTTCATGCGGGGAACGCCGCTATAACCGCAGCTACCGTGCAGCTTATGGATCATATCCACCAGCCCTTCAGGGTTTTCACCGACCAGCTGTTCTTCAATTTTATTACGTACCTCGGGCAGAAAATCGAGCAGCATTTGCAGCATATCCCGCGCCAGATCGTTTTTACCTGCGGCTTGTCTTAATGCCAACTGCCAGTCGAGCGTGGTATTCGGATTGACGATCGGCTCAACGGGGTCAACGGCGAGCGCCCTAAGCGCTGCGCTTGCGCCGGGTTTATAGCGTAACAGCAGATTATGTAGCTTATCTTCCTCGATAGGCTTCGCCAGGTAATCGTTCATCCCGGCGCTGAGCAACTTCTCTTTCTGCCCGGCCATAGCATGCGCGGTGACCGCAATGACCGGCGTCTGTTGTTGATGAGGAAGCTGGTGGATCAGCTCGCAGGCGCGAATACCGTCCATGTCTGGCATCTGAATATCCATCAGGATCAGATCAAACTGCATCTGTTTGGCGCGATCCACTGCCTGGTGCCCGCTGTCGCAGAGCACAACTTGCTGCACTTTATCCTCCAGCAGTGCGCCAATAAGCTTGAGGTTCGCCGGGTTGTCGTCCACTGCCATGACGGTCATCGCGATTTTGCTCTCGTCTGACAACAGCGGATCTATGCTGTGGTTCAGTTGACAATACTCTGTCAATGCAGGCAGTAAACGGGTTGAGGTGAGCGGTTTCAACAGGCACGCCGCCGCGCCGCCCTGTTTCAATTTCTCGGCGTTAATTTGCGCATGGCAAGGCAAGGCCAGTAACAAAAAGTCGGTCATCGCCGCTGCGCTTGCCAGGCGCTCATGCTGCATGGTGAGCGGTTCGCGTAACGTGACCGGTACGCCAAGCAACAGAATATCGTAGTGATCCTTCGGCAGCCCAGAGAATGAAGGGCTGTAAATCACCTCCAGCGGCGTTTCACTCAAGATATCTAATGTGCATTGTGCTGCAGTGGCGTTAGGTTCGACGTAAGCCAGTCGCTTACCGGCCAGACAAAGCGTGGTTGAGCGATCAATGAGAACGTTAGGGTTGAGATCGAGGCTGATATGGAACCAGAACGTGGATCCCCGGTTCGGCTGACTGTGGAAGGAGATATCTCCGCCCATTTCATTGACCAGTTTTTGCGTAATGACCAGGCCCAGTCCGGTACCGCCGTGGCGGCGGGAAATACTGGCATCCGCCTGGCGGAAGGCCTGGAACAGGCGTGACTGATCGCGCTCGGGGATACCAATTCCGGTATCGCGGATTTGCACTTCAATTTGTACTTTTGTATTACTGAGCGCGCGTTTCTCGACCAATATATCGATATTACCGCCTTCGGTAAATTTGATGGCATTGCCGACCAGATTAGTGATCACCTGCTGTAAGCGCAGCGGATCGCCGATGACGTTGTCCGGTACGTCATTCTTAATATTCAGCGTCAGCTCAAGCCCTTTATCGTGGGATGAGTGCGCTAACAGCGTGACGACGTCATCGAGTGTGCTGCGCAGCGGGAATGGGATACTTTCCAGAATCAGCTTGCCCGCCTCAAGTTTGGAGAAGTCGAGCACATCATTGATGATGGCCAGCAGATTGTTGGCCGAGCGTTCAATCGTATTCAGGTGATCGCGCTGCGTGGTGTTGAGCTCGGTTTTTAGTGTCAGACGGGTGAAACCAATCACGCCATTGAGCGGGGTTCGCAGCTCGTGCGACATGTTAGCCAGAAACTCAGACTTAATACGCGCCGCTTCCTGGGCGCGCTTTTTAGCCAGATCCAGTTCGACGTTCTGGATTTCCATCTGTTCCAACGTTTCGCGCAGATCAGAGGTGGCCTGATCGATGTTGTGCTGCATCTCTTCATGGTAGGCCGCAAGTGACATCGCCATCGAGTTAATGCCATTTTTGAGCATATCCAGCTCGCCCAGCATGAAACCCTCCACGCGGCTATCGAGCTGTCCTCGTCGTATTCGGTCAACGGTATTCACCATATTGCGAATCGGGCCGGTCACGTCGCGCATCAGGCGCCAGCCAAAAATTAACGCAATCCCGATACAAAACAGCATCATTACGCTGGAGATAAAAATCTCTTTATACTGCTGCAATCTTACTGACTTAAGGTCTAACTCCAGCGCCACGTACCCCAACATATTTTTGTCATTTTTCGCGTCGCTTAAGGCAGATTCATCCGGCGAATACCTTTCCGAGATAATCGGGGTGCGCAGGATCATGATATCTCCGAGTCGCGTGACGCTCAGCTTACGGGGAAACGGTGACCCGGTAGCCAGCTGCATTTCAGACGGATCGAGATGAAAATTGGATGTGACAAACAGTCGGTTATTTTCGTCATAGACAGAAATTGCCCGCACGATATCGGAATGGCGACGATGCAGTACGCTGATCAGTTGGCCGATGGATTCCCTGTTTTGCAGGTTCATGCCATATTCGCTGGAGACCGCGAGTGGCTCAATGATGCTGGCGCCAGCATCTTCCAGTTGACGCTGCAAGTCGTTATAGCGATGCACAACAAAAAAGATACTGAGCAGCAAACCAATCAGGACGGTCGGGGCCAGGATCAGAATCATCATGCGTGCGCGCAGGCTGTAGTTGGTCATGGAGTTCCGTTATGGGACAATTAGGGTCACACTGTTAAAAAGAGACATATCTCGTCGATGGCGCAATTCTACTCTGCAAAACGACGCGTGACGACGCGTCAGATCATAACCGTTACCGTCAATGACCTCGATCCTTTTGGTCAGGGTGTTGCTCGCCATAACGGAAAGGCGTTGTTCATACCGGAATTGCTACCTCAGGAAAGCGCCGAGGTGGTGATTACCGAAGATAAAAAACAGTTCGCCCGCGCGCAAGTAAAACGACGTTTGAACAACAGCCCTGAGCGTGAAGTGCCACGTTGCCCGCATTTTGGCGTGTGTGGTGGCTGCCAGCAACAGCATGCCAGCATCTCGTTACAGCAGCGTAGTAAAAGCGCGGCGTTGTCGCGTTTAATGAAATGTGAAGTGTCGGATGTTATAGCTGATACGCCGTGGGGCTATCGTCGCCGTGCACGTTTGAGCCTGAGCTATCGGCCAAAAGAGCAAAAATTGCAGATGGGTTTTCGCAAATCCGGCTCTAACGACATTATCGATGTCAAACAATGCCCTGTTTTGGTGCCCCAGCTTGAGGCGCTATTGCCCCACATCAGGGCGTGCCTGGAAAGTCTACAAGGGTTACGCCATCTTGGGCATGTCGAACTGGTGCAGGCAGGGAGCGGAACCCTGATGATTTTGCGCCACACGGCGCCATTAAGTGCTGTGGATAAAGAAAAACTGGAATGCTTTTCGCATTCTCAGGGGCTGTCTTTGTTTCTGGCCCCGCAAAGCGAGATACTGGAATCAATATCAGAAGAATCGCCCTGGTATGATTCAAATGGACTACGGTTAACCTTCAGCCCGCGTGATTTTATTCAGGTCAATGAAGGGGTAAACCAGCAAATGGTGGCCCGAGCGTTGGAATGGCTCGATGTTCAACCAGGAGAGCGTGTGCTCGATCTGTTCTGCGGAATGGGCAATTTTACTCTGCCGCTGGCGACCCGAGCTGCAAGCGTGGTCGGCGTGGAAGGGGTACCGGCGCTGGTGGAAAAAGGCCGGGAAAATGCGCTGAATAACGGATTACACAATGTGACATTCTTTCATGAAAACCTTGAGGAAGATGTTACCCGGCAGCCTTGGGCTAAAAACGGATTCGACAAAGTTTTGCTCGATCCTGCGCGTGCGGGTGCTGCTGGTGTGATGCAACATATTATAAAATTAGAACCTATACGCGTTGTTTATGTATCCTGTAACCCGGCAACGCTGGCTCGTGACAGCGATGCTTTGCTCAATGCGGGATATGCCATCCGGCGGCTGGCGATGCTCGATATGTTCCCGCACACAGGACACCTGGAATCAATGGTCCTGTTTGAGTGTTTGTAATGAACTTAATACCCATTGGATTTCGGGTTGTAATGCTGTGTGAAAAACAATGGGTTCGGCTTGTCGACTTCGACAGGCCATGCCCCTTAAGGAGAGGACGATGGTTGCGGTAAGAAGTGCACATTTAAATAAAGCTGGTGAGTTTGATCCAAAGAAATGGATCGCGAGTCTGGGGATCTCCAGCCAGCAGTCGTGTGAACGCTTAGCCGAAACCTGGGCGTACTGCCTGCAGCAAACACAGGGGCATCCGGATGCAGAGCTGCTGCTGTGGCGTGGCGTGGAGATGGTAGAAATCCTCTCTATGTTGAGCATGGATATCGACACGTTGCGCGCAGCAATGCTTTTCCCTCTGGCTGATGCCAACGTCGTCAGTGAAGACATCCTGCGCGAGAGCGTGGGCAAATCCATTGTTCATCTTATCCACGGTGTGCGTGACATGGCGGCGATACGCCAGCTTAAAGCCACGCATACCGATTCAGTCTCTTCCGAGCAGGTCGATAACGTCCGCCGCATGCTGCTGGCTATGGTGGATGATTTCCGCTGTGTGGTCATCAAGCTGGCGGAGCGCATTGCACATCTGCGTGAAGTGAAAGACGCACCGGAAGATGAACGCGTTCTGGCAGCAAAAGAGTGCACCAATATCTATGCCCCGCTGGCTAACCGGTTGGGTATTGGGCAGTTAAAATGGGAGCTGGAAGATTACTGCTTCCGTTATCTGCACCCGGCTGAATACAAACGTATTGCCAAGCTGCTGCATGAACGTCGTATCGATCGCGAACACTACATTGATGAATTCGTCGGTCATTTGCGCTCAGAGATGAAAACGGAAGGCGTCAAAGCCGAAGTTTACGGACGTCCGAAGCACATCTACAGCATCTGGCGCAAAATGCAGAAAAAACAGTTAGCCTTTGATGAACTGTTCGATGTGCGCGCGGTGCGTATCGTGGCGGAGCGTTTACAGGATTGCTACGCCGCGCTCGGAATAGTACATACTCACTATCGCCATCTGCCGGATGAGTTCGATGACTACGTCGCGAACCCGAAACCCAACGGCTACCAGTCAATCCATACGGTTGTGCTGGGGCCGGGCGGGAAAACCATTGAAATTCAGATCCGCACCAAACAGATGCACGAAGATGCCGAACTGGGCGTTGCTGCGCACTGGAAATACAAAGAGGGCACAGCCTCAGGCGCGGCACGCTCCGGTCATGAAGATCGTATCGCATGGCTGCGTAAACTGATCGCCTGGCAGGAAGAGATGGCTGATTCCGGCGAAATGCTGGATGAAGTCCGTAGCCAGGTCTTTGATGACCGGGTTTACGTCTTTACGCCGAAAGGCGACGTTGTAGATCTGCCTGCAGGCTCCACGCCGCTCGATTTTGCTTATCACATCCACAGCGATGTGGGCCATCGTTGCATTGGCGCGAAAATTGGCGGGCGCATCGTACCGTTTACTTACCAACTGCAGATGGGCGATCAAATTGAAATTATCACCCAGAAACAGCCAAACCCAAGCCGCGACTGGTTGAATCCTAACCTCGGCTACGTGACCACCAGTCGTGGGCGTTCGAAGATCCACGCCTGGTTCCGTAAACAGGATCGCGATAAAAATATCCTGGCGGGTCGCCAGATCCTCGACGATGAGCTGGCGCATTTAGGTATTAGCCTGAAAGAAGCGGAAAAGCACCTGCTGCCGCGCTACAGCTTCAATGAACTGGATGAGCTTCTGGCGGCGATTGGTGGAGGCGACATCCGCCTTAACCAGATGGTGAACTTCCTGCAGGCGCAGTTTAATAAGCCAAGCGCTGCAGAGCAGGATGCCGCCGCGCTGAAACAGCTTCAGCAGAAAACGCAAGCGCCGCAGAGCCGCCGTAAAGACGATGGTCGCGTGGTGGTTGAAGGGGTGGGTAATCTGATGCACCACATCGCTCGCTGTTGCCAGCCGATTCCAGGTGATGAAATTGTCGGGTTTATCACTCAAGGACGTGGTATTTCGGTCCACCGGGCGGATTGCGAACAGCTGAATGAACTGCGCTCGCATGCGCCGGAACGTATTGTTGACGCGGTTTGGGGCGAAAGCTACTCGGCAGGATATTCGCTGGTGGTTCGCGTCCAGGCTAACGATCGCAGCGGCTTGTTGCGTGATATCACCACTATTCTTGCCAACGAGAAGGTGAACGTGCTGGGCGTTGCCAGCCGGAGTGATACCAAACAACAGCTTGCCACCATCGATATGACCATCGAAATCTACAACCTGCAGGTGCTCGGACGCGTGCTCGGCAAGCTTAACCAGGTGCCGGATGTGATCGACGCACGCCGTCTGCACGGTAATTAATACGAACGTAGGCCGGATGGCGGCATAAATGCCTTATCCGGCCAACAGTTACTCAAATCTCCAGGATTGTCACATGAACCAAATCGATCGGCTGCTCGGTATAATGCAGCGCCTGCGTGATCCGGAAAACGGCTGTCCGTGGGACAAAGAGCAGACATTCGCCACTATTGCCCCTTACACTCTCGAAGAAACCTATGAAGTGCTGGACGCGATTGCGCGTGAAGACTTCGATGACCTGCGTGGAGAACTGGGTGACCTGCTGTTTCAGGTGGTATTTTATGCCCAGATGGCGCAGGAAGAAGGGCGCTTCAACTTTGATGATATCTGTGCAGCGATAAGCGATAAGCTTGAACGTCGCCACCCACATGTTTTTGCTGATGTTTCTGCCAGTAACAGCACCGAGGTGCTAACCCGTTGGGAGCAAATCAAAACCGAAGAGCGCGCTGAGAAGGCACAGCATTCCGCACTCGACGATATTCCCCGTAGTTTACCGGCGTTAATGCGTGCACAAAAAATCCAGAAACGCTGCTCAAATGTTGGCTTCGACTGGAAAACATTAGGACCGGTTGTCGACAAGGTTTACGAAGAGATCGATGAAGTCATGTTTGAGGCGAGGCAGGCTGTTGTCGACCAGGCTAAACTGGAGGAGGAAATGGGCGATCTGCTGTTTGCCACGGTCAATATGGCGCGCCATTTAGGCACTAAAGCAGAGACCGCATTGCAAAAAGCGAACGAGAAATTTGAGCGACGTTTTCGTGAGGTTGAACGAATTGTGGCGGCTCGGGGTCTGGAAATGACTGGTGTTGATCTGGAAACTATGGAAGAAGTCTGGCAACAGGTAAAACGGCAGGAAATTGATCTCTAAGGGATTTCATCGGTCAAGGGCGATTTGTGTGATTTTTTAAATAACAAGCGCTTGATTTACGTCAAAAACATTTACCCCAAAGGGGCTATTTTCTCACTCCCGATGTTAATGTGAGCCTGGTGAAGAGGAGGAATAATGAAAGTTTGTGGCGCTCGTCATGTTCGGGTATACTACTTTCCCGTCTTGGTAATTCCATCGTTTCACCCTAACTTCTCAGGTCCAGCATGACAACGAACTATATTTTTGTGACCGGCGGGGTCGTATCCTCTCTGGGAAAAGGCATTGCCGCAGCCTCCCTGGCAGCCATTCTTGAAGCCCGTGGCCTCAATGTGACCATGATGAAACTGGATCCGTACATCAACGTTGATCCAGGTACTATGAGCCCAATCCAACACGGGGAAGTGTTCGTTACCGAAGACGGCGCTGAAACCGACCTGGACCTGGGTCACTACGAGCGTTTCATTCGTACTAAAATGAGCCGCCGCAACAACTTCACCACGGGTCGTATTTACTCCGACGTTCTGCGTAAAGAACGCCGTGGCGACTACCTGGGCGCTACCGTTCAGGTTATCCCGCACATCACGAATGCCATTAAAGAACGCGTTCTGGAAGGCGGTGAAGGTCATGATGTTGTTCTGGTTGAAATCGGCGGAACCGTTGGGGATATCGAATCTCTGCCGTTCCTTGAAGCGATTCGCCAGATGGCCGTAGAAATTGGCCGCGAGCACACGCTGTTTATGCATCTGACGCTGGTTCCGTACATGGCGGCGGCAGGTGAAGTCAAAACTAAACCGACTCAGCACTCGGTAAAAGAGTTGCTTTCTATCGGTATTCAGCCAGATATCCTGATTTGTCGCTCCGATCGCGCAGTTCCGGCTAATGAACGTGCAAAAATTGCATTATTCTGTAACGTTCCGGAAAAAGCGGTGATTTCTCTGAAAGATGTCGATTCCATCTATAAAATTCCGGGCCTGTTGAAATCCCAGGGCCTTGACGATTATATTTGTAAACGATTCAGCTTGAACTGTCCGGAAGCTAATCTGTCAGAATGGGAACAGGTTATCTACGAAGAAGCGAATCCGGCAGGCGAAGTGACTATCGGTATGGTCGGCAAGTACATTGAACTGCCGGATGCCTATAAGTCAGTTATCGAGGCACTGAAGCACGGTGGTCTGAAGAATCGTGTCACCGTCAACATCAAGTTGATCGATTCGCAAGATGTCGAAACGCGCGGCGTTGAGATCCTGAAAGGTCTTGATGCAATCCTGATCCCAGGCGGCTTCGGCTACCGTGGTGTTGAAGGTAAAATCGCGACAGCGCGCTTTGCGCGTGAGAACAATATTCCTTATCTGGGCATTTGCCTGGGTATGCAGGTTGCGTTGATTGAGTTTGCACGTAACGTAGTGGGTATGGACAACGCCAACTCCACGGAATTTGTGCCAGACTGTAAGTATCCGGTGGTGGCTCTGATTACCGAATGGCGCGATGAAGACGGTAACGTCGAAGTCCGTACCGAGAAGAGCGATCTGGGCGGCACAATGCGCCTTGGCGCGCAGCAGTGTCAGTTGAGCGACGATAGCCTGGTTCGTCAACTGTACGGCGCGCCGACAATTGTTGAACGCCATCGCCACCGCTACGAAGTCAACAATATGCTGTTGAAACAGATTGAAGCTGCGGGTCTGCGTATTGCAGGCCGTTCCGGTGATGATCAGTTGGTCGAGATCATTGAGGTACCGAATCATCCGTGGTTCGTGGCCTGTCAGTTCCACCCGGAATTTACTTCCACGCCACGTGATGGACACCCGCTGTTTGCCGGCTTTGTGAAAGCCGCCAGTGAACATCAGAAGCGTCAGGCGAAGTAAGAAGTAAATAAGTTAGAACGGCAATGCACCCTTCAGGGTGCATTGTTTGTCTGGAGTTTTAGTTTAACTTGTACTGAGGAAAATCTAATGTCCAAAATCGTTAAAATCATCGGTCGTGAAATCATCGACTCCCGTGGTAACCCGACTGTTGAAGCCGAAGTACACCTGGAAGGTGGTTTCGTTGGTATGGCAGCAGCTCCGTCAGGTGCTTCTACTGGTTCCCGCGAAGCACTGGAACTGCGCGATGGCGACAAATCCCGTTTCATGGGTAAAGGCGTACTGAAAGCTGTTGCAGCTGTGAATGGCCCGATTGCTCAGGCTCTGCTGGGTAAAGATGCTAAAGATCAGGCTGGCATCGACAAGATCATGATCGATCTGGACGGTACTGAAAACAAATCCAACTTCGGTGCAAACGCCATCCTGGCTGTTTCTCTGGCTGCTGCTAAAGCTGCTGCCGCCGCTAAAGGCCTGCCGCTGTATGCTCACATCGCTGAACTGAACGGCACTCCGGGCAAATACTCCATGCCGGTTCCGATGATGAACATCATCAACGGTGGTGAGCACGCTGACAACAACGTCGACATCCAGGAATTCATGATTCAGCCTGTTGGCGCTAAAACCCTGAAAGAAGCTGTACGTATGGGTTCTGAAGTGTTCCACAACCTGGCTAAAGTTCTGAAAGCCAAAGGTATGAACACTGCAGTGGGTGACGAAGGCGGCTATGCGCCGAACCTGGGTTCCAACGCTGAAGCTCTGTCCGTAATCGCTGAAGCGGTTAAAGCAGCTGGCTACGAGCTGGGCAAAGACATCACTCTGGCGATGGACTGTGCAGCGTCTGAATTCTACAAAGACGGTAAATACGTTCTGGCTGGCGAAGGCAACAAAGCGTTCACCTCTGAAGAATTCACCCACTTCCTGGAAGAACTGACCAAACAGTACCCGATCGTGTCCATCGAAGATGGTCTGGACGAGTCTGACTGGGATGGTTTCGCATACCAGACTAAAGTACTGGGCGACAAAATCCAGCTGGTTGGTGACGACCTGTTCGTAACCAACACCAAGATCCTGAAAGAAGGCATCGAAAAAGGCATCGTTAACTCCATCCTGATCAAATTCAACCAGATCGGTTCTCTGACCGAAACTCTGGCTGCGATCAAAATGGCGAAAGACGCTGGCTACACCGCTGTCATCTCTCACCGTTCTGGCGAAACTGAAGACGCTACCATCGCTGACCTGGCTGTTGGTACCGCTGCAGGCCAGATCAAAACCGGTTCTATGAGCCGTTCTGACCGCGTTGCTAAGTACAACCAGCTGATTCGTATCGAAGAAGCTCTGGGTGAACAAGCACCGTACAACGGTCGTAAAGAGATCAAAGGTCAGGCTTAATCCTGTTCTTTAGCTCTTAACGTAAAAACCCGCGGCGGCGGGTTTTTTTATGTCTTTAAAGCAGTAGCGGTAAGGTCGCGCTGGCGGTTTGCTGGCTCACATCACTATACTTTTCATCCAGCGCAATCAGCGATGTGGTGAGCAGTTCTACCAACAGCATTACTCCCACTTTGGCGTTTAGCGCGCCAGCACTCAATGGACCTTCTGGTTTGGCTGCGACCAGTTGAATATCGCTCAGCGAGGCCAGCGGACTGCGTGGCGTATTACTCAGTGCCAGCACGCGCACGCCTTGCTTACGCGCCAGTTTTACGACGTGCAGCAGATCGCGGGTAGAGCCAGAACTGGATATCGCTACCACGAGCGTGTTTTTGCTAAGCGTAGTGGCATTCATGGCTGCGCGGTGCATGTCGCTGAACAGTTGCGCGGGTTTGCCCAGACGCAGGAGCTTGTAATGTAAATACTCCCCCAGAATGGCGCTGGCAGCCACGCCATAAATCTGTACCGACTGAGCCTGATGTAGCGCCAGAGCGGCAGCTTCCAGTAATGTCCTGTCGAGTAATTTTGCTGTGTCCTGCAGCGCTTGTACGGATTCATTGACTACATTGTCAATTTCATCACCGCTGTGCTCTACCGGCTGTTCTTGCTGGAGATCGAGCGCGAGCGCCATCTTAAATTCGTTGTAACCCTTACACCCCAGCGTACGGCACAGGCGCGTAACGCTTGCCTCGCTGGTATCGCTTTCGCGCGCCAGTTCGGTAATCGTCAGGTAGACAACTTTTGCCGGATCGCTGAGCACGAACTCACCCAGCTTTTGCTGTGTTCGGCTATATCCATCAACGCTCTGGCGCAATCTTAGCAGCAGGTTTTCATTTTCTGACATGCAAAATCCTTAATGCGTTTCTCTGCTGATAGTGTGGCGGAAAGCAGGGGAGAGATGCCAGTCATTTTAAAAAAGTATGATCGGCTTCCTGGTTTTTGATGATAATTTTCATTTTTAAAAATAAATATGGTAAAAATTTTCATCATTAATCGGGAGAGATGAAAAAATGATGCAAATGTTTAGCGGCGCCTCATCAGGGGCATGGTTTGAAAAAGCGCAACGGTTTGGCAAATCGTTCATGCTGCCGATTGCGGTATTGCCCGCTGCCGGATTGTTGTTAGGGATTGGTGGTGCGCTGTCGAATCCAAATACATTAACGGCTTATCCGTTTTTGGATGTCGACTGGTTGCAGGCAATCTTCACAATCATGACCAGTGCCGGTTCCATTGTGTTTGCCAATCTGTCGGTGCTCTTTGCGGTGGGTGTCGCGGTGGGGCTGGCGAAGACAGATAAAGGCACTGCCGGGCTCGCGGCGTTGCTGGCATTTCTGGTGATGAATGCCACCATCAACGCCTTATTGACGCTCAACGGAACGCTGGCCCACGAGAATCCCGGTGCCGTAGGTCAGGGGATGACGCTGGGTATTCAGACGCTGGAAACGGGCGTATTTGGTGGGGTGGTGATTGGGCTCGTCACCTGCGCGCTGCATAGCCGTTTCAATAAAGTCTCGCTGCCTCAGTTTCTTGGTTTCTTCAGCGGTTCACGCTTTGTACCGATTATTAGCTCCCTTGCTGCGATAGTCGTGGGTGCCGTCATGACGGTGGTCTGGCCGCATTTCCAGAAACTCATTTTTGGACTGGGTGGTCTGGTGGATGCGACCGGTTATCTGGGTACATTACTTTACGGCTTCATCCTGCGTATGCTTGGCCCACTGGGGTTACACCATATCTTTTATTTGCCGTTCTGGACTACAGCGCTTGGCGGGAGTGAAATCGTCAACGGCCAGTTGGTTGAAGGTACGCAGCGAATTTTCTTTGCCCAACTTGCCGATCCGAATACGCAGCAGTTCTATGCGGGTACCTCGCGCTTTATGTCCGGGCGCTTTATCACTATGATGTTCGGCCTGCTTGGCGCATGTCTTGCGATGTACCATACTGCAAAACCAGAGAACAGAAAGCTTGTCGCTGGACTATTGCTGTCAGCGGCGCTGACCTCTTTCCTGACAGGGATCACTGAGCCTATCGAGTTCTCCTTCCTGTTTGTCGCCCCCGTGTTATACGTCATTCATGCCTTTTTCGATGGTCTGGCGTTTATGATGGCGCATATTTTACATATCACCATCGGGCAAACCTTTTCGGGTGGGCTTATCGATTTCCTACTCTTTGGCGTACTACAGGGGGAAGCTAAAACCAACTGGATGTACGTCCCCATGGTGGGGATCCCGTGGTTCTTCCTTTACTACTTCACCTTCCGCTATTTGATTAACCGCTTTAACTGGCTGACGCCTGGCCGTGAAAACGTAACCCCGATTGAATCCGGTCTGCCGCAAACTGAACGCGCAGCGGCAGTCATCGCCGGGCTGGGAGGCAAAGAGAATCTGGAAGAGGTGGACTGTTGCGCCACGCGCTTACGTGTGACGGTGAAAGAGAGCAGCAAGGTAGATGAAGCTGCGCTGAAAGCGACTGGAGCGCGTGGTGTAATTATTCGCGGCAACGGTGTTCAGGTGATTTATGGCCCGCATGTCACCATCATTAAAAACGAAGTCGAAGAGATCTTATCGTAATGAAAACTGTACTGGATTCCCTGAAAGGTAAATTAATCGTCTCCTGCCAGGCGCTGGAAAATGAGCCCCTGCACAGTCCGTTTATTATGTCGCGTATGGCGCTGGCGGCAGCGCAGGGCGGCGCGGTAGGTATTCGCGCGAACAGCGTGGTGGATATTCGCGCGATCAAAGAGAGCGTCTCCCTGCCGGTGATTGGGATTATCAAGCGCGATTATCCGGGCAGTGATGTGTTTATCACGGCCACGCTCCAGGAAGTGGACGAGCTGATGACCGTTGAGCCGGAGATTATTGCTCTGGATGCGACAGCGCGCCTGCGCCCTGGTGGACAAACGCTGGAAGAATTAGTTATGCAAATCCGCGCTCGCTACCCGTCTGTGCTGCTGATGGCGGATATCGCCACAGTAGACGAGGCTGCGACAGCCGAACGTTTGGGTTTTGACTGCGTCGGCACCACGCTCTATGGCTATACCGCAGACACTGCCGGACATGTGCTGGCGGAAAACGACTGCGGTTTTTTGCGTGAGGTATTGGCGGCGGTCAGCGTGCCTGTTGTGGCAGAAGGAAACGTCGATACTCCGGAACGTGCCGCACGATGCCTGGCATTAGGCGCCCATACCGTAGTGGTTGGGGGGGCTATCACGCGTCCGCAGCAGATAACGGCGCGCTTTGTCGCGGCGATCGCCTCGTAAAGCATCGATGGGGCATGATACTTTGGCGGGGATCTGCGATAATTATCGTTTATCCCCATATTGAGAGCGCTATGCAGTACCCGATTAACGAGATGTTCCAGACCCTGCAAGGTGAGGGTTACTTTACCGGCGTCCCCGCCATTTTTATTCGTTTACAGGGATGCCCGGTTGGCTGTGCCTGGTGCGATACCAAACACACCTGGGATAAGCTTGAGGATCGGGAAGTTTCCCTGTACAGCATCCTGGCTAAGACCAAAGAGAGCGATAAATGGGGGGCGGCGAGCAGTGAAGATCTGCTGGCGGTCATTCAGCGCCAGGGCTATACCGCCCGTCATGTGGTGATAACCGGTGGTGAGCCCTGCATTCATGACCTGATGCCGCTGACTGATCTGCTGGAAAAGAACGGCTTTAGTTGCCAGATTGAAACCAGCGGTACCCACGAAGTGCGCTGTACGCCGAATACCTGGGTGACTGTATCACCGAAGGTAAATATGCGTGGCGGCTATGATGTGCTGTCACAGGCGCTGGAGCGCGCGAATGAAATCAAACATCCGGTTGGTCGCGTTCGCGATATTGAAGCGCTGGATGAACTGTTGGCAACGTTGAGCGACGACAAACCGCGCATCATTGCCTTGCAACCAATCAGTCAGAAAGAAGATGCGACGCGTTTATGTATTGAAACCTGTATTGCGCGCAACTGGCGTCTGTCGATGCAGACTCATAAGTATCTGAATATAGCCTGATAATTCTGCCGGGGGATTTCACTTACCCGGCCACAGTTTGCTGGTCATTACAGACCGGATAAGACCGCGATGCGTCCCTATCCGGTAATACTACAATCACTCGCCGCGATACACGCAGCCCGCTGTGCAGGTCTCTTTCACCATTACGGCACTCAGCAGAGGGACAATCGGTTTAACCTGATCCCAAATCCATTTTGCCAACACTTCACTGGTTGGGTTTTCTAGGCCAGGAATATCGTTCAGATAATAGTGATCGAGTCTGTCGTAGGTCGGCTTAAACGCCGCTTTTAACTCAGAAAAATCCATGATCCAACCGGTATGCGGATCGACTTCACCGGTAATTTCAAGACGCACCATAAATGAGTGACCATGCAGGCGACCACATTTATGCCCTTCTGGTACATGTGGCAGGCGATGAGCGGCTTCGAAGGTGAAATCTTTAAACAAGGTGGTGGACATTTTTTACTCTCAAGAATGCGAAAAACCGCCGTAGGGTACCGTAAAGTACAATTTTTATCATTAGTTAAAAGGGCGCTAAGCATCAGAACGCTATATTTACGCTGTTAATGTTTAATAACTTTTTAAATATCATATAGTTATTAAATCGTTTTTGTCGTTAATGACTATAACTAAAACAGGTTAGTCCATTTGGTTATTTGTTATTTCTATCCCTTCTTTAATTGTTACTATCCCCGCCGTTAACCTTATCTTCAGTTTGGGTTTTATTGCTGAAATCCGCTTTGCTTACTGGAACATGACAACGCATGACGACACAGGCCCCACCTTCCGCTTTGCTACCGCTAAACCCGGAGCAACTGGCACGCCTTCAGGCAGCCACGACTGACTTCACTCCCGCACAGCTCGCGTGGGTTTCTGGCTATTTCTGGGGCGTGCTGAATCAGCAGCCAGGCAGCAATGCGGTGGCACCAGCGCCTGCCGCTCAAATTCCTGGTATTACGCTTATCTCCGCCTCGCAAACCGGTAATGCGCGTCGAGTGGCGGAAGCCCTGCGTGATGATCTTATCGCTGCGAAGCTCAATGTCACTCTGATCAACGCTGGCGACTATAAATTCAAACAAATCGCCAATGAAAAACTGCTGATCGTGGTGGCATCGACGCAAGGGGAAGGTGAACCGGCGGAAGAAGCCGTGGCGTTGCATAAATATCTGTTCTCGAAAAAAGCGCCGAAGCTTGAGAACACTGCTTTTGCCGTGTTTGGTTTGGGCGATACCTCCTATGAATTCTTCTGCCAGGCCGGTAAAGATTTCGACAGTAAACTGGCTGAACTGGGCGGTGAGCGTCTGCTGGAGCGGGTGGATGCTGATGTCGAATACCAGGTCGCTGCCGCGCAGTGGCGCGAGCGTCTGGTTGAGGTTCTGAAAGCGCGTGCGCCGGCTGTACCGTCTGTGCAAGTTGCGGCGAGCGGTGCGGTAAACGAAGTTCACACCAGCCCATATACCAAAGAAGCGCCGCTGGCGGCGTCACTTGCGGTGAATCAGAAAATCACCGGTCGCGACTCACTAAAAGATGTGCGCCATATCGAAATCGATCTCGGCGATTCCGGTCTGCGCTATCAGCCCGGCGACGCGCTGGGCGTGTGGTATCAGAACGATCCCGCGCTGGTCAAAGAGCTGGTTGAACTGCTGTGGCTGAAGGGCGATGAACCGGTAACGGTTAATGGCAAAACGCTGCCTCTGGCCGAAGCGTTGCAGTGGCATTTCGAGCTGACGGTCAACACTGCAAATATCGTGGAAAACTACGCCACGCTGACGCGCAGTGAGTCGCTGCTGCCGCTGGTGGGCGATAAAACGCAATTGCAGCATTACGCCGCGACCACGCCAATCGTTGATATGATGCGTTTCTCCCCGGCACAACTGGACGCTCAGACGTTAGTTGATCTTTTGCGCCCGCTGACCCCGCGTTTGTACTCCATTGCTTCCTCCCAGGCGGAAGTCGAAAGTGAAGTGCATGTGACTGTCGGCGTAGTGCGTTACGACATTGAGGGGCGCGCCCGCGCTGGCGGTGCCTCCAGCTTCCTCGCCGACCGCGTGGAAGAAGAAGGTGAAGTTCGCGTGTTCATTGAACACAACGACAACTTCCGTTTGCCGGCAAACCCGCAGACACCGGTGATTATGATTGGCCCGGGTACGGGAATTGCACCGTTCCGCGCCTTTATGCAGCAGCGTGCGGCCGATGGCGCGGAAGGTAAAAACTGGTTGTTCTTCGGCAACCCGCATTTCACCGAAGATTTCCTCTACCAGGTTGAATGGCAGCGCTACGTCAAAGAGGGCGTGTTGAGCCGGATCGATCTCGCTTGGTCTCGCGATCAAAAAGAAAAAATCTACGTACAAGACAAACTGCGCGAACAGGGCGCGGAACTGTGGCGCTGGATTAACGACGGTGCCCACATTTATGTCTGCGGCGACGCCAATCGCATGGCGAAAGACGTTGAGCAGGCGTTGCTGGAAGTGATTGCTGAATTCGGTGCAATGGACATCGAAGCGGCGGATGAATTTTTAAGTGAGCTGCGCATTGAGCGCCGTTATCAGCGAGATGTCTACTAATGAGCGAAAAACACCCAGGGCCTTTGGTGGTCGAAGGTAAACTGACTGACGCCGAGCGCATGAAGCGTGAAAGTAATTTCCTGCGCGGCACCATCGCGGAAGATCTCAACGACGGTCTCACCGGCGGTTTCCACGGCGATAACTTCCTGCTGATCCGTTTCCACGGTATGTACCAGCAGGACGACCGCGATATTCGTGCCGAACGTGCCGAGCAGAAGCTGGAGCCGCGCCACGCGATGCTACTGCGCTGCCGTTTGCCGGGCGGGGTGATCACTCCAACCCAGTGGAAGGCCATCGACAAATTTGCCGCGGATAACACCATTTACGGCAGCATCCGTCTGACTAACCGTCAGACCTTCCAGTTTCACGGCATTCTGAAGAAGAACGTCAAGCCGGTGCATCAGATGCTGCATTCGGTCGGGCTGGACGCACTGGCGACCGCCAACGACATGAACCGTAACGTGCTGTGCACCTCTAACCCATATGAGTCGCAGCTGCATGCGGAAGCCTACGAGTGGGCGAAGAAAATTTCTGAACATCTGCTGCCGCGCACGCGCGCCTATGCGGAGATCTGGCTCGATCAGGAAAAAGTTGCTACTACCGATGAAGAACCGATCCTCGGGGCGACCTATCTGCCGCGTAAGTTTAAAACCACGGTGGTGATCCCGCCGCAGAACGATATCGATCTGCACGCCAACGACATGAACTTCGTGGCGATTGCCGAAAACGGCAAGCTGGTAGGCTTTAACCTGCTGGTCGGCGGCGGTCTCTCAATCGAGCACGGCAACAAGAAAACCTATGCCCGCACCGCGAGCGAATTCGGCTTCCTGCCGCTGGAGCACACCCTGGCGGTGGCAGAAGCGGTGGTCACGACTCAGCGCGATTGGGGTAACCGTACCGACCGTAAAAACGCTAAAACCAAATACACCCTTGAGCGCGTCGGCGTCGATACCTTCAAGGAAGAAGTTGAGCGTCGCGCGGGGATCAAATTTGAGCCGATCCGCCCGTACGAGTTCACTGGCCGCGGCGATCGCATCGGTTGGGTGAAAGGGAGCGACAATAACTGGCACCTGACGTTGTTTATTGAAAATGGCCGTATTCTGGATTATCCAGGCCGTCCGCTGAAAACGGGGCTGCTGGAGATCGCGAAGATCCACAAAGGCGATTTCCGCATCACTGCCAACCAGAACTTGATCATCGCTGGTGTACCGGAAAGCCAGAAGACGAAGGTAGAGAAGCTGGCGCGCGATCATGGACTGATGAATGCGGTAAAACCGCAGCGTGAAAACTCGATGGCCTGCGTGTCGTTCCCGACTTGTCCGCTGGCGATGGCCGAAGCCGAACGCTTCCTGCCATCGTTCACGGATAAAGTGGAAGCGATTCTGGAAAAACACGGCATTCCCGACGAGCATATCGTGATGCGCGTTACCGGTTGTCCGAACGGCTGCGGTCGCGCGATGCTGGCGGAACTGGGGCTGGTGGGGAAAGCGCCGGGTCGCTATAACCTGCATCTGGGCGGTAACCGTATCGGCACACGTATTCCGCGTATGTTCCGCGAGAACATCACCGAGCCGGAAATTCTTGATTCCATCGATGAGCTTGTCGGGCGCTGGGCGAAAGAGCGCGAAGCGGGTGAAGGCTTCGGTGACTTTACGGTGCGTGCGGGCATTATTCGCCCGGTGCTCGATCCAGCGCGGGATTTCTGGGAATAATGTGAATTGCCGGATGGCGCGCTTATCAGACCTACAGACCTGCTACGCGCGCCATTTGGCAAGGCAAACAGCGAGGAACTTATGTCCAAACTCGATCTCAACGCGTTGAACGACCTGCCAAAAGTCGAGCGCGTGCTGGCGCTGGCCGAAACCAACGCCGAACTGGAAAAACTGAGTGCCGAGGATCGCGTGGCGTGGGCGCTGGAAAACCTGCCAGGTGAATATGTGCTGTCATCAAGCTTCGGTATTCAGGCAGCAGTGAGTCTGCATCTGGTGAATCAGATCCGCCCGGATATCCCGGTGATCCTGACCGATACCGGCTACCTGTTCCCTGAAACCTACCAGTTTATTGACGAGTTAACGGACAAACTCAAGCTGAATCTCCAGGTTTATCGCGCGAAAGAGAGCGCCGCCTGGCAGGAAGCACGTTACGGTAAGCTGTGGGAACAGGGCGTTGAAGGCATTGAAAAATACAATGACATCAACAAAGTCGAGCCGATGAACCGGGCGCTACAGGAACTCGACGCGCAAACCTGGTTTGCTGGTTTGCGTCGCGAACAGTCCGGCAGTCGTGCGCATTTGCCGGTGTTGGCTATTCAGCGTGGCGTGTTTAAAGTGCTGCCGATTATCGACTGGGACAACCGTACGGTTTACCAGTATCTGCAAAAGCACGGCATGAAATACCATCCGCTGTGGGACCAGGGCTATCTGTCAGTCGGCGATACGCATACCACCCGCAAATGGGAGCCGGGAATGGCGGAAGAAGAGACGCGGTTCTTTGGGCTCAAGCGCGAGTGCGGGCTGCACGAAGGGTGACAGCTAGCAGCCCGGTAACGTTTACATATTACCGGACTGCTTCTTCAGGATTTATCTGCTTTCGCCAGTTCTTTTACCAGCGGCAGCATAATGCGTACCACGTCGCGGCTACGGCGCTCTATCCGGCCCGGTAAGGCTTTATCGATATGCTGCTGGTTATCCAGTCGCACATCATGCCAGCTGTTGCCAGCCGGGAACGAGGCGCTTTTGGCGCGCTGTTGGTAGCCATCTTTCTTGCCCAGGCTCCAGTTAGTCGCTTCAACGGAGAGCACGGCAATACCCGCGTCGTCGAAGACTTCCGAATCGTTACAACATCCTGTTCCCTTCGGATAGTCTTTGTTCTGGCCCGGATTGGTACTGGCTACAATCCCGCGACTATGCGCGATAGCCAGCGCCCGGTCGCGCGTCAGTTTTCGAACTGCTTCCGGGGTTTTCTTACCGCTGTTGAAATAGAGTTTATCCCCGACGATCAAATTATCGAGGTTAATCACCAGCAGCGTGTTTTTCTTCTCGGCGGCACTCATTCGTTTCAGAATGTTTTCTGCGCCGAGTTTGCCTTCTTCCTCGCCGCTGGTGGCAATAAATCGGATGCCGTACTGCGTCGGCACGTCTTTGAGTTTTTCCGCCAGTTCCAGCATTACGCCAACGCCTGCAGCGTTGTCGTCGATACCTTGCAGGGTTAACCCACCCAGATTGGCATCTGAATCGGCGTCGCTTTGTGCAGCGTAGGTGTCGAGATGCGCCATGATAATAATCTGCTGCGGCGCTTTACCTTCATGTGCTGCAATAACGGTGCTTCCCGTTACGTTATGCCAGTTTTTACGGTTATTTTTGGCGGTATAAACATAACGGCTATTAAACGTCCGAATATCACTGCTGTAGCCCATCTGCTGGAATTGCTGACGTATATAATCAGCAGATAACATTTCAGCCGGAGATCCCGTCACGCGGCCCGGGAAAAACGTTGCGATATATCGAGCCTGGGTATTTGCGATATCTCCAGGTTTGGAGGATGTTGCCTGTGCTGGAAGGATAAAACACGCGCCGAGCGCCATGGCAGCAATAAGGTGGCGCGTTGCGGAAAACATAATGAGTCCTTAAATACCAAGCAGAAATTTTCAGCCGCTAGTATGAAACTGTGATCGAGGTAAAACAATTTCATTTGCTCCTAAATGCCCGAAATCCGGTAGCTTAAGCACTTTTTGATATTTGCTTTTCCGGATCGTTATTCCTTTGAGGAACTACTCATTCCAATTCGTAATTTCATTCGCCCTCTTGCCCTCCCTATAGTCAGGTTATCTGAGCATCGTTAGCAAAATAACGGCATTACATAGGAACGGTTATGGATCAAAAACGACTTACCCACCTGCGGCAACTGGAAGCGGAAAGCATCCATATCATTCGTGAGGTGGCCGCCGAGTTTTCTAATCCGGTGATGATGTATTCCATCGGCAAAGATTCCAGCGTAATGCTGCATCTGGCGCGTAAAGCGTTTTATCCTGGCACGCTGCCGTTTCCTCTGCTGCACGTTGATACCGGCTGGAAATTCAGCGAGATGTACGAATTTCGTGACCGTACGGCGAAAGCCTATGGCTGCGAACTGCTGGTGCATAAAAACCCGGAAGGGGTGGCGATGGGCATCAACCCGTTTGTCCACGGTAGCGCCAAACATACCGACATTATGAAAACCGAGGGGTTGAAGCAGGCGCTGAACAAATACGGTTTTGACGCCGCGTTCGGTGGCGCTCGCCGTGACGAAGAGAAATCGCGCGCTAAAGAACGCATCTATTCTTTCCGCGATCGTTTTCATCGCTGGGACCCGAAAAACCAGCGTCCGGAACTGTGGCACAACTACAACGGACAAATTAATAAAGGTGAAAGTATTCGCGTATTCCCGCTCTCCAACTGGACCGAACAGGATATCTGGCAGTACATCTGGCTGGAAAACATCGACATCGTACCGCTGTACCTGGCGGCGGAGCGTCCGGTGCTGGAACGCGACGGCATGTTGATGATGATTGATGACGACAGAATCGATCTGCAACCTGGGGAAGTGATTAAAAAACGCATGGTACGTTTTCGCACGCTCGGCTGCTGGCCGCTGACGGGGGCGGTGGAGTCGCATGCGCAGACGCTGCCGGAAATTATCGAAGAGATGCTGGTCTCAACCACCAGTGAACGTCAGGGCCGCGTGATTGACCGCGACCAGGCGGGCTCCATGGAGCTGAAGAAACGTCAGGGGTATTTCTAAGGAGCCGCCATGAATACGACACTTGCACAACAAATTGCTAATGAAGGCGGCGTTGAAGCCTGGATGGTTGCCCAGCAACACAAAAGTCTGCTGCGCTTTTTAACCTGCGGTAGCGTGGATGACGGGAAAAGTACCCTGATTGGTCGCCTGCTGCATGACACGCGTCAGATTTACGAAGATCAGCTTTCATCGCTGCACAACGACAGCAAACGTCACGGCACCCAGGGCGAAAAGCTCGATCTGGCGTTATTGGTTGACGGCTTACAGGCCGAGCGTGAGCAGGGCATCACCATCGACGTGGCTTACCGTTATTTCTCTACCGAGAAGCGTAAATTTATCATTGCGGATACCCCGGGTCATGAGCAGTACACCCGTAACATGGCCACCGGTGCGTCGACCTGCGACCTGGCGATCCTGCTGATCGATGCGCGTAAAGGCGTGCTGGATCAGACTCGTCGTCATAGCTTTATCTCCACGCTACTTGGGGTCAAACATCTGGTGGTGGCGATCAACAAAATGGATCTGGTGGGCTTTAGCGAAGAGACATTTAACCGCATTCGCGAAGATTATCTTACTTTTGCTGAACAGTTGCCGGGCAACCTGGATATCCGGTTTGTGCCGCTCTCTGCGCTGGAAGGCGACAACGTGGCTTCGCAAAGCGACAGCATGCTGTGGTACAGCGGTCCGACGCTGCTGGAAGTGCTTGAAACCGTTGAGATTCAACGTAGTGTTGATACGCAACCGATGCGTTTCCCGGTGCAGTATGTGAACCGACCGAATTTGGATTTTCGTGGTTATGCCGGAACGCTGGCCTCCGGTAGCGTGAAGGTCGGGCAGCGCGTCAAAGTGCTGCCGTCCGGCGTTGAGTCCAGCGTAGCGCGGATCGTCACGTTTGATGGCGACTTGCAGGAAGCGCATGCGGGAGAAGCGATAACCCTGGTATTGAAAGATGAGATCGACATCAGCCGGGGCGATCTGCTGCTTGATGCCGGTGAGGCGTTGCCGGCGGTACAAAGCGCTGCCATTGATGTGGTTTGGATGGCGGAACAACCACTGTCGCCTGGACAGAGTTACGACATCAAAGTTGCAGGCAAGAAGACCCGCGCACGCGTTGATAGCGTGCAGTACCAGGTCGATATTAATAACCTTACCCAACGTGACGTTGAAGCGCTACCGCTAAACGGCATCGGTCTGGTTAATCTCACCTTTGATGAGCCGCTGGTGCTGGATACCTATCAACAGAACCCGGTAACGGGCGGGCTGATTATTATTGACCGCCTGACCAACGTTACCGTTGGCGCGGGGTTAGTACGTGAGCCAATCATTCAGGAGCACGCGGCGGCTTCTCAGTTCAGCGCGTTTGAGCTGGAGTTTAATGCGCTGGTGCGTCGCCACTTCCCACACTGGGGCGCGCGCGATCTGCTGGGAGGACAATAATGGCGCTGCATGACGAAAACGTCGTCTGGCATGCCCATCCTGTTACACCGCAACAGCGGGAACAACGCCACGGTCATCGTGGTGTTGTGCTGTGGTTTACCGGGCTGTCAGGTTCCGGTAAATCCACGGTAGCAGGGGCGCTGGAAGAAGCGTTGCATAAGCTGGGGGTGAGTACTTATCTTTTGGATGGCGATAACGTGCGTCACGGTCTGTGCAGCGATCTTGGATTTAGTGATGCCGATCGTAAGGAGAATATTCGTCGGGTTGGTGAAGTGGCTAACCTGATGGTGGATGCGGGTCTTGTGGTGTTGACCGCCTTTATCTCGCCGCATCGTGCCGAGCGCAAAATGGTCCGCGAGCGGGTTGGCGAAGGGCGTTTTATTGAGGTTTTTGTCGATACGCCATTAGCAACGTGTGAAGCACGCGATCCAAAAGGGCTGTATAAAAAAGCGCGGGCGGGTGAGTTGCGCAATTTCACCGGAATTGATTCAGTATACGAAGCGCCTGAATCGCCAGAGATTCATCTTAATGGTGAACAATTGGTAACAAATTTGGTACCCCAATTATTAGACCTGCTGAGGCAGGAAGATATTATCAGATCCTGAGACACCCGAGCTCACATGCCCGGTCAGTCACGGTCACAGGATTAGATATGCGTAACAGCCATAACATTACTATTACAGAGTCGGATACCTTCGCCGCCGACGACGAAACCACCTGGTCACTACCGGGGGCCGTGGTCGGTTTTATCGCGTGGTTGTTGGCGCTGGGATTCCCGTGTCTGATGTATGGCCCTAATACACTGTTTTTCTTCATTTATACCTGGCCCTTTTTCCTCGCATTGCTGCCCGTGGCGATTGTCGCGGGTATTGCTTTGCACTCGCTATTGAAGGGACGGTTGCTGCTGAGCATTATCTGCACCCTGTTGGTGGTTGGGGCGATGTTTGGCGCACTATTTCTATGGTTGCTGGGTTAGGTAAACGCCCTTTTTTAACAATCGCCACGTTGTTCACTCTCTGGTCATAATTCAAACCGTAACCAACAATGAGATTATGTTCTCCTTACACGGGGTATACGTAACAATGGGCAAATGTGGTACATTTGCCCGCGTTGTCGCGGCATTCCCGACCGTTGATGTAAAGTTGTCTGCGGAAATTATGGGATGTTAATGCCGTTTTTCAGGGGGCAGGATGGGTAAACTAACGCTGCTGTTGCTGGCTTTATTAGTCTGGCTGCAGTATTCGCTGTGGTTCGGTAAGAACGGCATACATGACTATAGTCGCGTCAACGATGATGTTGCTGCGCAGCAAGCTACAAACGCGAAACTTAAAGCGCGTAACGATCAGCTTTTTGCCGAAATTGACGATCTCAATGGCGGACAAGAGGCTATTGAGGAGCGTGCGCGCAACGAACTTAGTATGATTAAGCCGGGCGAAACCTTTTATCGTCTGGTGCCTGACGCGTCTAAACGCGCTCAGACTGTAGGGCAAAACAATCGATAAACCGTCCAGGGATTTAACATGGCAGCCACTTTATTGGACGTTTGCGCCGTGGTGCCGGCTGCCGGGTTTGGCCGCCGAATGCAAACAGAGTGTCCTAAGCAGTACCTCTCTATAGGCAATAAAACCATTCTCGAACACTCGGTTGATGCGCTGCTGGCGCATCCCCGGGTGACGCGAGTCGTCATCGCTATCAGCCCAGGCGACAGCCGCTTTGCCCAACTTCCACTTGCTGCGCACCCGCAAATTACCGTGGTGGATGGCGGCAACGAGCGTGCCGATTCTGTCCTTGCCGGTTTGCAAGCCGCAGGGGGGGCCCGTTGGGTGCTGGTGCATGATGCCGCGCGTCCGTGTCTGCACCAGGATGATCTGGCCCGTTTGCTGGCAATCAGCGAGTCCAGCCGTACCGGTGGGATCCTTGCCGCACCGGTACGCGACACAATGAAGCGCGCGGAGCCGGGGCGAACAGACATAGCGCATACGGTCGATCGCAACGATTTATGGCATGCGTTGACGCCGCAGTTTTTCCCACGCGAGCTGTTGCACGACTGCCTGACGCGTGCGCTCAATGAAGGCGCAACCATTACGGACGAAGCCTCGGCGCTGGAATATTGCGGCTTTCATCCACAGCTGGTTGAAGGACGTGCTGACAACATCAAAGTCACCCGCCCGGAAGACCTGGCGCTGGCGGAATTTTATCTGACCCGAACTATCTAGACACTTTATCCTTCACGCTGCAACGAGGCAGCTTGAAGGATGATGTGTATACCAGGAGAAGACATAATGCGAATTGGACACGGTTTCGACGTACACGCTTTTGGCGGCGTTGGCCCAATTATCATTGGTGGTGTGCGCATTCCGTATGAAAAAGGATTGCTGGCGCATTCTGATGGCGATGTGGCGTTACATGCGCTAACCGATGCTCTGCTTGGCGCGGCCGCGCTGGGGGATATCGGTAAACTCTTCCCGGATACCGACCCGGCCTTTAAAGGTGCAGATAGTCGTGAATTATTGCGTGAAGCCTGGCGGCGTATTCAGGCCAAAGGCTATACGCTTGGTAATGTGGATGTGACGATTATTGCTCAGGCGCCGAAGATGCTGCCTCACATTCCGCAAATGCGTGTGTTTATTGCCGAAGACCTCGGCTGCCATATGGAAGATGTTAACGTGAAAGCGACCACCACGGAAAAACTCGGTTTTACCGGGCGTGGGGAAGGGATTGCCTGCGAAGCGGTGGCGTTACTCATTAAGGCAACGAAATGACTGCGTTTGAAGATCTGACGTATCTCCATGGCAAACCACTGGGCCATGGCGTCCTGAAAGCAAACCCGGAAGACTTTGTCGTCGTCGAAGATTTAGGCTTTGAACCGGATGGCGAAGGCGAGCATGTTTTGGTGCGTATCCTGAAAAACGGCTGTAACACCCGTTTTGTCGCTGACGCATTGGCGAAGTTCCTGAAAATTCACGCCCGTGAAGTCAGCTTTGCCGGGCAGAAAGATAAGCATGCGGTCACGGAACAGTGGCTGTGCGCGCGCGTGCCGGGCAATGCGATGCCTGATTTAAGCAAATTTGAGCTTGAAGGTTGTAAAGTGCTGGAGTACGCGCGCCACAAGCGTAAGCTGCGTTTAGGGGCGCTGAAAGGCAACGAATTTACGCTGGTGCTGCGTGAGGTGAGTGAGCGAAATGATGTTGAAGCGCGTTTGCAGGCGATTAGCGAGCGCGGCGTACCGAACTATTTTGGCACTCAACGTTTTGGTATCGGCGGCAGCAACCTGCAAGGAGCGTTGCGTTGGGCGCAAAGCGATGCGCCGGTGCGCGATCGCAATAAACGCAGTTTTTGGTTGTCGGCGGCCCGTAGCGCGTTGTTTAATCAGATAGCCAGTGAACGCCTGAAAAAAACAGACTTTAATCAAGTTGTTGACGGCGATGCGCTACAATTATCGGGGCGCGGAAGCTGGTTTGTCGCCACACAGGAAGAACAAACTGAATTACAGCGTCGCGTCGATGAGAAAGAATTGATGATAACAGCGGCATTGCCGGGCTGCGGTGAGTGGGGAACTCAACGCGACGCACTGGCGTTTGAAGAAGCCGCTGTTGCTGATGAAACCGCGCTGCAGTCTCTGTTATTGCGCGAGAAAGTCGACGCGTCGCGTCGCGCTATGTTGCTGTATCCACAACAATTAAGCTGGAACTGGTGGGATGACGTAACCGTTGAGTTACGTTTCTGGCTACCGGCAGGTAGCTTCGCCACCAGTGTTGTAAGGGAACTTATTAACACAATGGGTGATTATGCGTATATTGCTGAGTAACGATGATGGGGTCCACGCACCCGGTATACAAACGCTGGCGAAAGCGCTGCGTGAGTTTGCTGATGTACAAGTGGTTGCCCCGGATCGTAACCGCAGTGGCGCGTCTAACTCGCTGACGCTGGAGTCCTCACTTCGCACGTTTACCTATGATAACGGCGATATTGCCGTACAAATGGGTACGCCTACCGACTGCGTCTATCTGGGTGTGAACGCATTAATGCGTCCGCGTCCGGACATTGTCGTTTCTGGTATTAACGCGGGTCCAAATCTGGGTGATGATGTCATCTATTCCGGTACCGTTGCGGCGGCGATGGAAGGTCGTCACCTCGGGTTCCCTGCGCTGGCTGTTTCACTTGATGGTCATAAACACTACGATACCGCTGCGGCGGTCACCTGCCGTATCTTACGGGCGCTGAGTCGTGAACCGCTGCGCACCGGACGCATTTTAAATATCAACGTGCCGGATTTACCGCTGGATGAGATTAAAGGGATCCGCGTCACCCGCTGCGGCAGTCGTCATCCGGCGGATCTGGTTATTCCACAGCAGGACCCGCGCGGCAATACGCTGTACTGGATCGGGCCACCGGGAGAAAAATGCGACGCCGGGCCGGATACGGATTTTGCCGCGGTCGATGAAGGCTATGTTTCCATCACGCCGCTGCATGTCGATTTAACCGCATACGGCGCACATGAAGTGGTTTCTGACTGGTTAGACAGCGTGGGAGTCGACACGCAATGGTAAGCAGACGCGTACACACTCTTCTTGAACAATTACGTGCGCAGGGCATCAGAGATGAGCTTGTTCTCGATGCGCTCGCCGCCGTGCCGCGTGAAAAATTCATTGATGAGGCGTTTGAACATAAGGCCTGGGACAATATTGCCCTGCCGATTGGTCAGGGGCAGACGATTTCGCAGCCTTATATGGTAGCGCGGATGACCGAACTGCTGGAGTTAACGCCGCAGTCTCGGGTGCTGGAAATTGGAACTGGCTCTGGCTACCAGACGGCGATTCTGGCGCATCTGGTGCATCATGTGTGTTCCGTTGAACGCATTAAAAGTTTGCAGTGGCAGGCGCGTCGTCGCCTGAAGCAGCTTGATTTACATAATGTTTCGACCCGTCATGGTGATGGATGGCAAGGCTGGCACGCGCGAGCCCCGTTTGACGCTATCATTGTAACGGCTGCGCCGCCTGAGATCCCAACCGCATTGATGATGCAGTTGGATGAGGGCGGCATTCTCGTCTTACCCGTGGGCGATGAGCACCAGTTTTTGAAACGGGTGCGTCGTCGGGGAGGCGAATTTATTATCGATACCGTGGAGGCCGTACGTTTCGTTCCCTTAGTAAAAGGGGAGCTTGCGTAGATATCGGCTGTGAATACCTGGAGTTTTCCTGGATATTCTGGAACAGGTAAGCGTATTGTGACGATGCCTTGCACGGTGATTACGTCATGGGTTTTAACCAATTTTTTTCCTGGGGGATAAATGAGCGCGGGAAGCCACAAATTTACCGTTAGCCGTATTGCGGCATTGTCACTGGTTTCATTATGGCTGGCAGGTTGTTCAAATACCTCGAATCCACCAGCACCGGTCAGCTCGGTTAACGGCGCTGCATCAACGAATACCAGCTCCGGCATGCTGATTACGCCTCCACCAAAAATGGGCTCGACGTCGACGGTACAGCAGACGCCACAGATCCAGCCGGTGCAGCGGCCAACCACACAGCCAACACAAATTCAGCCTGTAGCAGAGCAACCTGTACAGATGGAAAACGGTCGTATTGTATACAATCGTAAGTATGGGAATATTCCGAAAGGTAGCTATACGGGCGGCAGTACTTATACTGTTAAGAAAGGCGATACCCTTTTCTATATTGCCTGGATCACCGGGAACGATTTCCGTGACCTCGCACAACGCAATAACGTTCCGGCCCCGTATGGCCTGAATGTCGGTCAAACTCTGCAAGTGGGCAACGCGTCTGGCGCACCGATTACTGGTGGTAATGCCATCACCCAGGCGGATGCAGCACAGCAAGGAGTTGTGACCAACCCTGCACAAAATTCCACCGTTGCTGTTGCTTCGAAACCAACAATTACGTATTCTGAGGATTCAGGTGAACAAAGTGCTAATAAAATGTTGCCGAACAACAAGCCTGCTGGGACTGTAGTCACAGCGCCTGTAACGGCTCCGGCAGTTAGCGCAACCGAATCAACTGCAAGCTCAACGTCAACCAGTTCGCCAATCTCTACCTGGCGCTGGCCGACTGACGGCAAAGTGATCGAAAACTTTGCGGCTACCGAAGGTGGCAATAAAGGAATCGACATTGCAGGCAGCAAAGGACAGGCTATTGTCGCGACCGCAGATGGACGCGTCGTCTATGCCGGTAACGCGCTGCGTGGTTACGGTAATCTTATTATCATCAAACATAACGATGATTACCTGAGTGCCTACGCCCATAACGATACAATGCTGGTCCGGGAACAACAAGAAATCAAGGCGGGGCAGAAAATAGCTACCATGGGTAGTACCGGAACCAGTTCAACACGCTTGCATTTTGAAATTCGTTACAAGGGGAAATCCGTAAACCCGCTGCGCTATTTACCGCAGCGATAATTCGGCGGAACCAGGCTTTCACGTGCTAGTTCCGTTAGGGATCACGGGTAGGAGCCACCTTTATGAGTCAGAATACGCTGAAAGTTCATGATTTAAATGAAGATGCGGAATTTGATGAGAACGGAGTAGAGGCTTTTGATGAAAAAGCCTTGAGTGAAGAGGAACCCAGTGATAACGACCTGGCTGAAGAAGAGCTGTTATCGCAGGGGGCCACACAGCGTGTGTTGGACGCGACTCAGCTTTACCTTGGTGAGATTGGTTATTCACCACTGTTAACAGCCGAAGAAGAAGTTTATTTTGCGCGTCGTGCACTGCGTGGAGATGTCGCATCTCGCCGTCGCATGATTGAAAGTAACCTGCGTCTGGTGGTGAAGATTGCTCGTCGTTATGGCAATCGTGGTCTGGCATTGCTGGACCTGATTGAAGAGGGCAATCTGGGGCTTATCCGTGCAGTCGAGAAGTTTGACCCGGAACGCGGGTTCCGCTTCTCAACATACGCAACCTGGTGGATCCGCCAGACGATCGAACGGGCAATTATGAACCAAACCCGTACGATCCGACTGCCCATTCACATTGTAAAAGAGCTGAACGTCTATCTGCGTACCGCGCGTGAGTTGTCGCATAAACTGGACCACGAACCGAGCGCAGAAGAGATTGCTGAACAACTGGACAAACCGGTTGATGACGTCAGCCGTATGCTCCGACTCAACGAGCGTATTACCTCGGTAGACACCCCGCTGGGTGGCGATTCCGAAAAAGCGTTGCTGGATATTCTGGCCGATGAAAAGGAAAACGGTCCGGAAGACACCACGCAAGACGATGATATGAAACAGAGCATCGTCAAATGGCTGTTCGAACTGAACGCCAAACAGCGTGAGGTGCTGGCACGTCGCTTTGGTCTGCTGGGGTACGAAGCTGCGACACTGGAAGATGTGGGTCGTGAAATTGGCCTCACTCGTGAACGTGTTCGCCAGATTCAGGTTGAAGGTCTGCGTCGTCTGCGTGAAATTCTGCAGACTCAGGGGCTGAATATCGAAGCGCTGTTCCGCGAGTAAGCACTAGTTCTATCAAGAAAGGCCAGTCTCATTGGGACTGGCCTTTTTCTTTGACGATGTGTCCAGGCCGGGTAAGGAATAGCCGCAATCCGATAAATTACCCCATCATCTTACGCACCAGACGTGTGAACTGCTCACGCTCTTCATCAGATAACCGCCCCAAAAACTCATCATCTACGTCATTTCCCAGTGGGGTTGCGCTGGCCAGTAACGCTTCTCCTTGCGCGGTCAAATAAACAAACCGCCGACGCTTATCTGCCGGGTCGTGCTCACGCCTGACCAGATCGCGTTTTTCCATTCGGCTCAGCATTTCCGCAAGCGTCGCCTTGGTACAGACTGCTGCCTCGGTCAGGGTAACCTGTTCAATTCCAGGCTGTTCGGCAATGGCGCGCATCACCGCATACTGCGGTTTGGTCAGATCCGGTAATTCATGTTGCCAGCGAGCCGTATGCTGCTGAAAAAGCTGACGTAAAAGGTGGAAGGCTGTGTTTCTTAACGGCATGAGAGCTCCGGAATATCTGTCAGTCTCTATCTTAACGGGTAACGCGTCATAGTTTAACCATTGCTGCTTTAGCAATCTGTGCGAGGTGCTCTTGTCCGGAATGCATCGAGGGAGTATTTTAATAAAATGTTCGTACACGAACAAAATTGAGGGCGAAATGAGACTGATTGTAGGAATGACCGGGGCGACCGGCGCACCGCTTGGTGTGTCGCTACTGCAGGCGCTGCGGGCAATGCCGGGGGTAGAAACCCATCTGGTGCTGTCAAAGTGGGCCAAAACCACCATTGAACTGGAAACACCATACAGCGTCCGTGATGTGTCAGCGTTAGCCGATTATTGCCACAACCCGGCGGACCAGGCGGCGACCATCTCCTCCGGATCGTTTCGTACTGACGGCATGATCATTATCCCCTGCAGTATGAAAACCCTTGCCGGTATTCGTGCTGGCTATGCGGAAGGACTGGTGGGGCGCGCCGCTGATGTGGTGCTGAAAGAAGGGCGCCAGCTGGTACTGGTTCCGCGTGAAATGCCGCTTAGCACTATTCATCTGGAAAACATGCTCGCGCTTTCGCGCATGGGCGTCGCGATGGTCCCGCCGATGCCTGCGTTTTATAACCACCCGCAAACGATTGATGACATCACGCAGCACATTGTGGCTCGCGTGCTCGATCAGTTTGGTCTGGAACACCCCAACGCCCGTCGCTGGCAGGGATTACGACAGGCGCAGAATTTTGCACAGGAGAATGAATAATGGCATTTGATGACTTGCGCAGCTTTTTACAGGCGCTGGACGACCAGGGACAATTGCTGAAAATCAGTGAAGAGGTCAACGCTGAGCCGGATCTGGCTGCGGCGGCTAACGCGACCGGGCGTATTGGCGACGGTGCGCCAGCGCTGTGGTTTGACAATATTCGTGGTTTTACTGACGCCCGCGTGGCGATGAATACCATCGGCTCGTGGCAGAATCATGCCATTTCATTAGGCCTGCCGCCCAATACGCCGGTGAAAAAACAAATTGATGAGTTTATCCGTCGTTGGGATAAATTTCCGGTTACGCCGGAGCGTCGTGCCAATCCGGCTTGGGCTGAAAACAGTGTTGATGGTGAGGAGATCAACCTGTTTGATATTCTGCCGCTGTTTCGCCTGAATGATGGCGATGGGGGATTCTATCTCGATAAAGCCTGCGTGGTGTCGCGCGATCCGCTGGATCCGGATAACTTCGGAAAGCAGAACGTCGGCATTTATCGTATGGAAGTGAAAGGGAAACGCAAACTTGGCTTGCAACCGGTGCCGATGCACGATATTGCGTTGCATCTGCATAAAGCTGAAGAGCGTGGTGAAGATCTGCCGATTGCCATCACGCTGGGTAACGATCCGATTATTACCCTGATGGGGGCTACGCCGCTGAAATACGATCAGTCGGAATACGAAATGGCGGGGGCGCTGCGCGAAAGCCCGTATCCGATCGCCACCGCACCGCTCACTGGCTTTGACGTGCCATGGGGTTCAGAAGTGATCCTCGAAGGGGTCATTGAAAGCCGTAAACGTGAAATCGAAGGTCCTTTTGGTGAGTTTACCGGCCACTATTCTGGTGGTCGTAACATGACCGTGGTGCGTATCGATAAAGTCTCTTATCGCAGTAAACCGATTTTTGAATCGCTGTATCTCGGGATGCCGTGGACGGAAATCGACTATCTGATGGGGCCAGCAACCTGCGTACCGCTTTATCAACAGCTGAAAGCTGAATTCCCGGAAGTACAGGCGGTGAATGCCATGTACACCCATGGTTTGCTGGCGATTATCTCCACCAAAAAACGCTACGGTGGCTTTGCCCGTGCAGTCGGGCTGCGGGCAATGACGACGCCGCATGGTCTGGGTTACGTGAAAATGGTGATTATGGTTGATGAGGATGTTGATCCGTTCAATCTGCCGCAGGTGATGTGGGCGCTGTCTTCGAAAGTTAATCCGGCGGGGGATCTGGTGCAATTGCCGAATATGTCGGTGCTGGAACTTGATCCGGGCTCCAGTCCGGCGGGGATTACCGACAAGTTAATCATAGATGCCACCACGCCGGTTGCGCCGGATAACCGTGGGCACTACAGCCAGCCGGTATGTGATTTACCGGAAACGAAAGCCTGGGCTGAAAAGCTGACCGCCATGCTGGCTAACCGTAAATAAGGAGTTGCAGATGATTTGTCCCCGTTGTGCCGATGAACATATTGAAGTGATGGCGAACTCGCCGGTGAAAGATGTCTGGACGGTATATCAGTGCCAGCATTGTCTGTACACCTGGCGTAATACCGAACCGCTTCGCCGCACCAGCCGCGAGCACTACCCGGAGGCGTTTCGGATGACGCAAAAAGATATCGATGACGCACCAATGGTGCCGAGTATTCCACCGCTGCTGGCGGAAGGTAAGCGCTAATACTGAAGGCCCGGGATTCCGGGTCTTTTTTTGCGCGCAGACTCGTAACGTATTGATAAATTAATTTGTTACAGCGGCATCGGGAATAGAATAGCGGCGGGTGCTTGAGGCTTTCTGAGCTTTGAGCATTGGCAAGGTCCCGGAAAGACAAAAGCCCCAGGAGATAGTTCTATCAACCTGAGGCTAGCGTACAAACCTGAACAATTTGGATGTTAGTCTCTTCTTTGCAGGGAGGCAAGACATGCTGACAAAATATGCCCTTGTGGCAATTGTAGTGCTGTGTTTTACGGCGCTGGGATTCACGTTAATGGTGCGAGATTCGTTGTGCGAGTTAAGTATTAAAGAACGTGGTATGGAGTTTAAAGCTGTTCTCGCTTACGAACCGAAGAAGTAGCTACAACGCGGGGGAAACCCCGCGTCTTGATGGTCCGGTACTGTCCTCTCGCACCCATTCCCGTGTAGCCCAATGCCCGATAAGCAAAGCGCCGTCGGACACTGCATTTTTACACCAGGCTCTTCAACCGATAGATCCACTCCAGCGCCTGGCGCGGCGTTAGTGAATCCGGGTCGAGGTTTTCCAGCGCTTCAACGGCGGGGGAGGTTTCTTCAGGCACTGAAAGCAGCGACATCTGCGTACCATCGACCTGGGTCGCGGCAACGTTCGGCGCAATGCTTTCCAGTTCGCGCAGTTTTTGCCGCGCGCGTTTAATAACTTCTTTCGGCACCCCTGCAAGGGCAGCTACTGCCAGACCATAGCTCTTGCTCGCCGCACCATCCTGAACGCTGTGCATGAAGGCGATGGTATCGCCGTGCTCTAACGCATCCAGATGCACATTAGCGACGCCTTCCATCTTTTCCGGTAACTGAGTCAGTTCGAAGTAGTGGGTGGCAAACAACGTTAATGCTTTGATTTTATTGGCCAGATTTTCCGCACACGCCCATGCCAGCGACAGGCCGTCGTAAGTGGAGGTTCCACGGCCAATCTCATCCATCAGCACCAGGCTGTTCTCGGTGGCGTTATGCAGAATGTTGGCAGTTTCGGTCATTTCTACCATGAAGGTGGAACGACCCGATGCCAAATCATCCGCTGCCCCCACGCGGGTAAAGATCCGATCGATAGGACCTATCTCCACTTTCTGCGCCGGAACATAGCTGCCGATGTAGGCCAGTAGCGCAATCAATGCAGTCTGGCGCATATAGGTACTTTTACCGCCCATATTCGGCCCGGTGATGATCAGCATCCGTCGCTGGGGCGAGAGGTTGAGCGGGTTGGCGATAAACGGCTCGGTCAGCACCTGCTCGACCACCGGATGACGCCCCTCGGTAATACGAATGCCGGGTTTATCGGTGAAGGTCGGACAGGTGTAATTCAGCGTATAAGCACGTTCCGCCAGGTTGACCAGTACGTCCAGCTCCGCCAGCGCGCTGGCGCTTTGCTGCAAATCCGCCAGGTGCGGGAGCAGCATGTCGAACAGCTCGTCATACAGCTGTTTTTCCAGCGCCAGCGCTTTGCCTTTTGACGTCAGAACTTTGTCTTCGTACTCTTTCAGTTCCGGAATAATGTAGCGTTCGGCGTTTTTCAACGTCTGGCGACGCACGTAGTTAATCGGAGCCAGATGACTCTGTCCACGGCTGATCTGAATGTAGTAGCCGTGTACGGCATTGAACCCGACCTTAAGCGTATCCAGGCCGGTGCGTTCGCGTTCGCGGATTTCCAGTCTGTCGAGGTAGTCGGTTGCGCCATCGGCCAGCGCTCGCCACTCGTCCAGCTCTTCATTGTAACCCGTGGCAATGACGCCACCGTCGCGAACCAGCACGGGTGGCGCTTCGACGACGGCGCGTTCAAGCAGTTCACGCAGTTCGGTAAATTCGCCCATTTTATCGCGCAGCATTTGCACGGGGGCACTGTCTACGCTTTCCAGTTGTGCACGCAGTTCCGGTAATTGCTGGAAGGCATGACGCATGCGGGCCAGATCGCGCGGACGCGCGGTACGTAAGGCCAGACGCGCCAGGATACGCTCCAGGTCGCCCACCTGTCGCAGCACGGGTTGCAATTCGCTGGTGGTATCCTGCAGCGCGCCGATGGTTTGTTGGCGCTCGGTGAGGATTTTAGTGTCGCGCACAGGCATATGCAGCCAGCGCTTGAGCATACGGCTGCCCATCGGCGTCACGGTGCAGTCGAGTACTGACGCCAGCGTGTTTTCAAAGCCACCTGCCAGGTTCTGCGTGATCTCCAGATTACGGCGCGTGGCGGCATCCATGATGATGCTGTCCTGCTGACGTTCCATGGTGATGGAACGAATATGTGGCAGCGAGGTACGTTGAGTATCTTTTACGTATTGCAGCAGACATCCGGCGGCGCATAATCCGCGTGGGGCATTTTCCACGCCAAAACCAATCAGATCTCGCGTGCCAAACTGTAGGTTTAACTGCTGGCGGGCGGTATCAATTTCAAATTCCCACAGCGGGCGACGACGCAGCCCGCGACGCCCCTCAATCAGCGAAGTTTCAGCGAAATCCTCGGCATACAGCAATTCAGCAGGGTTGGTGCGCTGAAGCTCTGCGGCCATGGTTTCGCGGTCGGCGGGTTCACTGACGCGAAAACGCCCTGAGCTGATATCCAGCGTAGCGTAACCGTAACCTTTACTGTCCTGCCAGATGGCGGCCAACAGGTTGTCCTGACGTTCCTGCAACAGCGCTTCATCACTGATGGTACCCGGCGTGACAATGCGTACCACTTTGCGCTCAACCGGACCTTTACTGGTTGCCGGATCGCCAATCTGCTCACAAATAGCGACAGATTCACCCTGATTGACCAGTTTGGCGAGGTAGTTTTCTACCGCATGGTGAGGAATGCCCGCCATCGGGATTGGCTCGCCCGCAGATGCGCCACGTTTGGTCAGGGAGATATCTAGCAGCTGAGACGCGCGTTTAGCGTCGTCATAAAACAGTTCGTAAAAGTCGCCCATGCGGTAAAACAGCAGTATTTCCGGATGCTGAGCCTTCAGCTTGAGATACTGCTGCATCATCGGCGTGTGGTTAGAGAAGTCCTTATCAAGTGACTCTTTCATATCTTCTTTGCTCTTTTTTTAATCTTTTTGGGTACCTGGGTAGTCTCATGCAAGCCCCTGGAAACTTGCATAAACCCACAAATTTGTCATTCGAAAGCCGCCTGACGGGCAGTAACGACGAGCTTTGGCTCGGCCAGAATAGTCTATCTTATCACCGACAACGACTGAGATTCACCCGTAGGTTTTGCCGCTACAAAAAATGACATTAAATACGCTTGGTATTTGTGGGAAGGAGTGGAGTTGTAAGAAAGTTTTACAGCGGCATAATTTATTATATCTGTAAATCTTTTTATTTATTTAATTTAAGGTGGCTCACCCTCCCTGTTGCATGTTTACTATTCATTACATAACTAATGATTAATTTAAATATTAACGAGATGGTTTTATTTAAAGGGCAAACTCTAATACGTCACATTTTTTAAAATTTCTGGAATGTACACGCCACAGAAATGATTTAAATCACTTTATTTATTCCTTGCGTATCCAAAATGATGCGGTGATTCTCTACATCAATAAGGAAATGGATATGAGTTTACCCTCTCAGGATAATAAGGTAGGGCCGGGAGCTTATTTTGCTCTGGCATTCGCTGCAGTATTTTTCTCCGGACTACTCGGCGGCAAAGAATGGTATGGCGTATTTGATTTCACCACCCTGAACGGTGCTTTCGGTAAAGTCGTCAGTAAAGCGAGTCTCGAGGGGGATACGCTGACGACAACGACCAGTGCGTTTCGTGGTACCGGCGGTCACGGTGCCATGGATGGTTTTCTCTTTGCACTGGGATTAATTCCTGCTGTCATGTTTGCCCTTGGCATGATCAACGTGCTTGAACACTATGGCGCTTTGCGTGCGGCACGTCGTTTATTAACTCCTCTGCTGCGTCCTCTGATGGGGATCCCCGGAAATACCGGCCTGGCGCTGATCGGCAGCCTGCAGAGCACTGACGTTGGCGCATCGTTAACGCGAAATCTGGCCGACGAAGGCGAAATTACGCAAAACGAAAAAGATATTTTCGCCATGTTCCAGTTCTCTGCTGGGGCAATGATCACCAACTTCTTTTCCTCCGGTGCCATTCTGTTCACGCTGATGGCGGTGGACGGTACTCCAGCCGTGCCAGCGTCTATTGGCGCGTGCGTGGCTGTGATGTTCATTATGAAAATTGTTGGCGCCAATGTAATGCGTCTGATCCTGACTTTTACCAGTAAGAAAACCCAGTCAACTGCTCCAGGAGAAGCATCATGAGCGCACCAACTTCTAATCCGGTTATTACTGATGTTTTTGTCGAAGGGGCCCGTAAAGGCTGGAATATTGCGACAACCAGCACTCTGCCAAACGTGGTGATGGCGTTTATCATCATCAAAGCGCTGGAGATTACCGGCGCGCTGAAAGGGCTTGGTATGGTGTTCGCACCGCTAATGGGTCTTTTTGGTCTTCCCGGCGAAGCCGCAGCGGTATTGATTGGCGGCTGGATGTCGATGGGCGGTGGGATTGGGGTAGCGATTGGTCTGTTTGATAAAGGCATTCTGACCGGCGAACATCTGGCTATTCTGGCACCGGCAATCTATCTGATGGGGTCGCAGGTACAGTATTTGGGCCGCATTCTCGGCGTTATTGGCACCAGCGCTAAACGTATTCCCCTGATGATAATTATCTCCGTTCTGAACGCTTTTTTAGCGATGCTGCTGATGCGCATTATTCTCTGATAAGGAATGACCATGGATTTGGAAAAATACATTAATGAACTGCAAACGCTGGTCAACGTTGACTGCGGAACGCAAACGGTCGCAGGCGTAGCCCATATCGCCGCGGTGATGCGTGATCTCTGGCAGCAGGAAGGCTGGCAAACGGAGCTTGTGGATTTGGGGAGTGAGGTCGGCCCGGCGTTGCTGGTAACTAATAAGCCTCATGCAACACAATACGATGTGCTGCTGGTCGGTCATCTGGATACCGTTTTTCCGCCAGGAACGGTGGCTGAACGCCCGATGAGCCGCGATGAACACCGTCTTTACGGCCCCGGCGTTTCTGACATGAAAAGCGGCCTGCTAAATATTCTCTGGGCTATGCGCTCGTTACCCGCGGAGCATCTGGCGCGTTTATCTATTGCGGTAGCAATGAACCCGGATGAAGAGACCGGCAGCGTTCACTCCAGCGAGTGGATTGCTGCGTTGGCGAAACGCGCACGTTGCGTGCTGGTCTGTGAGGCTGCCCGGGCAGATGGCTCTTTGGTGAAAGCGCGTAAAGGTGTGGGAGGCTATCAACTGACGTTTGACGGTGTGGCGTCTCATGCCGGCAATGAGCCGGAGAAAGGACGTTCTGCCATTACCGCTTTTGCTAATAGCGTACTGGCGATTAATGCATTGACCGACATGACGCGTGGCACCACGCTAAATGTGGGGGTGGTGCAGGGTGGCAGTGCGGCGAATGTGGTGGCAGCGAAACTCCGCGCAGAGTTGGACGTGCGCTTTTGGGACAATGAAGAATATGATCGTGTCCATCAGGCTTTACTGTCGCTCTGCCAGCAAGGTTTTCTTGAGGGCGTGACCACTACGCTTACCCGGGTCAGCCATAAGCCTGCGATGGCTGCGAACGAGGAGACGCAACAGCTGATGGCGCTGGTTGAACGAGCCGGACAGGAAGAAGGGATCGCCGTGACATGGCAGGCCGTTGGCGGCGGTAGCGATGCTAATCTCACTGCGTCACTGGGGATCCCGACGCTGGATGGTTTGGGACCAGTCGGCGCGGGTTTTCACGGTGTTGATGAATGGCTGAATATCTCCTCCATCGAACAGCGAATTCGTTTATTAAAACGTATCATCACGATGTTGTAATCTGCTGATAATATAGCCTCTGACCGGAGGCTATATTCATATCAAAATAAAAAATTAGCTGACATATTATAAAGTATTATTTATACATCACGTAGCTGAAGCTGATTTTCTAAACGCCGATCGCGCAGGGTTGCATAAATAAAAGTAATCACAAACAGCAGTGAAAATAATACGACGATGGTGGGAGCCGGTGCGCTGTCGATGAAAAATGACAGATATACCCCTATAAATGAAGTAACGATCGATATCGCCACCGCCAGCCACAAGGCGTTGGAAAATTTCCGCGTCAGTAAAATTGCAATCGCCCCAGGAGCAATCAGTAAAGAAATCGACAAAATAATCCCGACCGATTTTAGCGTGGCGACAATCGTCAGGGCGATCATACACAACAGGCCGTAATGCAGCAGAGTGGTGTTAAGCCCACTGGTCTTGGCCTGATGTGGGTCGAACGCATACAGCAGCAGATCTTTCCACTTCAGCCCAATGATTAGCGCGATCCCCAACGCAATCACCGTTGTTTGCATAATATCGCTCAGTGATATGCCGAGCATATCGCCGAACAGAATATGATCCAGATGCACTTCCGACTGAATGGAAACATACAGCACCAGTCCCGCACCAAACATCCCAGAGAAAACAATGCCCATGATGGTGTCGCGCTTAATGCGGCTGTTATCGTCGAGGTATCCGGTGGCTACCGCGCAGAACAGTCCAGCGACAAACGCGCCAATTGCCAGCGGGATGCCCGCGATGTAAGCCAGCACGATCCCCGGAAAAACCGCATGGCTCATGGCATCACCCATCAGCGCCCACCCCTTGAGCACTAAAAAAACCGATAACAACGCGCAGGGGATAGCCACAATAGTGGAGATGATCAGCGCATTGACCATAAAGCTAAACTGAAAGGGTTCCAGCAGCGTTGTTAAGATCATACCAGCTCCTTATTGATCCTGCGGGCGCGGCGGCGATTCGCCAGCAGACCGTGTTTGGGGGCGAAGACAAACGCCAGCAGGAACAGCAGTGTTTGCAATACGACGATAATTCCGCCGGTTGCACCATCCAGCCAGTAGCTCAGCCAGGCCCCGAAAAAGCTGGTCAGGCTACCGATAGCTACGGCAACCGCCAGCAGGCGAGGAAAACGATCGGTCAACAGCCAGGCGGTGGCTCCGGGCGTGACCACCAGGCAAATCACCAGAAATGCGCCGACGGTTTGCAGGGCGGCTACCGTTGAAACGGAGAGCAGTGTAAAAAACAGCAGCTTCAAACGCCCCGGATTCAGACCGATAGACCGGGCGTGGTTTTCATCAAAAAAGACCACCATCAAATCTTTCCACTTCAATAACAGGATGGTCAGCGATACCACACCGATGATCGCCAGCTGCAGAATATCTTCCGGCGCAATTGCCAGGATATTACCGAGAATAATGGTCTGGATGTTCACCGACATCGGATTGAGCGACACCATAAAAAGCCCGATACCGAAAAAAGACGAAAAAATCAGCCCGATAATCGCATCTTCCTTCAGGCGTGAACGCTGATTGAGAAACAGCATGCTGCCCGCTGCCAGCCCACCGGAAAGAAATGCGCCCAGTGCGAAGGGAAGCCCTAACATATAGGCTCCGGCTACACCCGGCACGATAGAGTGCGATAGCGCATCGCCAATCAGCGACCAGCCTTTGAGCATCAGATAGCAAGAGAGAAACGCGCACAGGCCGCCGACCATCGCCGAAACCCACATGGCGTTGAGCATATACTGGTAACCAAACGGCTCTGTCAGCCAGTTCATGATTATTCCCCCTCGCTTGCCGCGCGTCGCGAAATAAACGGACGTTCATCATCGGTAATCACGTGCTGTTCGCCGCCGCGCAGGGCAACGTGACGCAGGACACCGCTAAATGCCAGCTCGAGATTCTCGGGAGTAAAGGTGGTTTCGGTCGGGCCACTTGCCAGCACCGTGCCCTTAATCATCACCGTGTAATCACAAAACTCGGTGACGGAGCCCAGGTTATGGGTAGAGACCAGCATGGTCCGGCCTTCATCACGCAGTTCACGCAGCAGGTCGATGATCCGGGCCTCGGTTTTCACATCTACACCAGTAAACGGTTCATCCAGTAAAATGACCTGGCCGTCCTGTGCGATAGCGCGCGCCAGAAAGACGCGTTTTTTCTGCCCGCCAGAAAGTTCACCAATCTGGCGATGGCGATAGTCCAGCATGTCGACCCGCGCCAGCGCCGTATCTACGCAGTCGTGGTCGATCTGTTTTGGCCGACGCAGCCAGCCCATATGGCCAAATCGTCCCATCATCACCACATCTTCCACCAGCACCGGAAACGACCAGTCCACCTCCTCTGACTGGGGGACATAGGCGATCAGATTCTGTTTGAGCGCTTTATTAACCGGTTGTTGCAGAATAGAGATTTCCCCCCGCGCCAGACGGACAAACCCCATCAACGCTTTAAATAGCGTTGATTTTCCCGAACCGTTGACGCCGACCAGGGCGGCAATTGAGCCGCCCGGAACCTGAAAAGTGGCATCCCGCAGCGCAGTGTGCCCGTTGCGATACGTCACCGTAACCTGATTCACGGTAATCGCAGATTGACTCATTTTTGGCTCCTTAACCCGTCGTTGATGCCGCTGACGATGGTTTGTGTCGTCACGCGCAGTAAATCCAGATAGGTCGGTACCGGACCATCGGCAGCGCTGAGCGAATCGACATACAGCACGCCGCCGTAATGCGCGCCAGACTCACGAGCGACCTGACGTGCAGGCTTGTCGGACACGGTGCTTTCGCTAAATACGGTGGGGATTTGATGCTCTTTGATCGCGTCGATCACTTTGCGTACCTGTTTGGGCGTGCCTTGCTGATCGGCATTGATTGGCCACAGATACAGCTCTTTCAGGCCGTTATCACGTGCCAGGTAAGAGAATGCGCCTTCGCTGGTGACCAGCCAGCGTTTATCGGCAGGGAGCTTTATCAGTTCATCATGCAGCGGCGCCAGAGTCTGCTGGATTTTCGCTTTATAATTCTCCGCATTTTTCTGGTAGGTGGCAGCATTGTCTGGATCGTATTTCATCAGCGCATCGCGAATGTTATCCACGTAAATGAGCGCGTTCTCCGCTGACATCCAGGCATGCGGGTTCGGTTTGCCGTTGTACGGCCCTTCGCTGATACCCATTGGCTGCACGCCATTTGAGACCATTACCTCCGGCACGCCGGATAAATGCTGATAGAAGCGGGCAAACCAAAGCTCCAGATTGAGGCCGTTGGAGAGGATTAGCTGTGCACCCTGTGCGCGTTTAATATCCCCTGGTGTGGGCTGATATTCGTGAATTTCAGCCCCGGGTTTGGTGATAGAACTGACGTCAGCGGCGTCACCTGCCACATTACTGGCCATATCGGCAATCACCGTAAAGGTGGTTACTACCTTAAATTTTTCTTTCGCCCAGGCAGGAGACAGCGTCAGCGCCGTGATTACGCTTGCAAGGAGAAGCGATTTCAGATGGGGCAGATGCGGCATAGTATCCCTCACAATGAAGTGGTTAATTTATCATCAAATATAGCCTTTGCTATGTTATATAGCACAAGGTATGAGTAAATGAAAATAATTCTTATTTGTGTAGAGTGCTAAGGAATGGATGAGGATATGCGTTTACGCCGACACGATTGTCGGCGTGCAGGGGAGGACAAAGCCGATGATTATGATTTCTGGAACTCAGTGACGGTTTCCCAGGCTACTTGCTGCAAGGCTTTGGCGGTAGCAGGGTTCATGTCCGTATCAATGGGAAGCGCACCGCCGACCGGAGACTGATTATACAGAGTAGCGAAAAATACGCAGGCGGCGAGATATGTTCCTGAAATCGAAGGGTGTACACCATCTTGATAATACAGGTTAATTTCTGGGTGCGTTGTACGCGCTTTCTCGAAAGCCAGACCTACCGGAGCTACATATCCCCCCGTTTTTTGCGCAATCGAGATATAAGCATCTGCCAGTTTTTGGCTATCTTCGGGTTTGTCTTTTTTCGGCCAGGTCATGAAATAGACGACTTTTGCACCGGCTTTATGCGCCATTTCGGCCATTTGGGTTGCAGAGTGCACGAAATTTTGTCGGGTACTTTCTTTCTTTGAAATCGTTTCTGTAGAATTCCCCTGCAGGATGACGACATCCCATTTCTGTAGCGTGTTCTGATAGCGCATATTCTCAATTTGCCAGCCTAAATGACCGCTGGAAATCGTGATCCCCCGATATTTATAGCCTTTGGCGTGATCAGGCAGTAAGGACTGCGTCAAATCCCGCAGGCGGGTATTAATATTATTGTTATAGAAAGTGAAAGAGTTACCATAAAGCGCGACAATTTTATTCTCACCATCCATTTTCGCATATGCGGAAGGCGCTAATAACGTATCCGCTTGAACACAGATACTACTTAAGGCGAAAGTCGTCGCTGCGGCAAGTAATGTTATCTTTTTCATTTTTTATCTCTTAGAAATCATAACGGAGCCCAACGATAAGCGCATCATCATTGGTCTTTTTGTTCTTACTTGCGAACTCTTTATCGTAAGTAAATGATAACCACGTGTCTTTAGCCAATGTTAATTGCGCTTCAGCACGCCAGTCTTCTTTTTCAGCAATATCTTTACCATCTTCATTTAAAAAGCTATATCCGGTAAGAACCTTGACGGTGCCAAAGTTGTAGGAAATGAACGAATCCATCCCTTTATAATTATTATCGCTTTTGTTATCACGAGAAATAGACGTACGTAATGCGGTTACTGCGACTTCATAGGCTTTATAACTGAGTTGTAATCCTCCCATGATTTGATCGTTTTGATTACGTCCATCGGTGGTCACTACCCCGTCCTGTCGTTTATAACGGCTGGCCGCTATCGCCGGTGTAATCCTAAAATCGCCAAATTTGAAAGAATTGCGATAGCTGGCCATCGCGCCGTAATCCAGAGCTTCGTTATCACTGTTGCCGTTATCGGAAACCCATGCCAGTTGAATCTCATTGCCGGCAAATTTGGCGTTCCACTGTACGGTGCCGTCCTGTCGGTTGAACTGGTAAGAGTCATCAATGGTTGTAATGCCATAGCTGTAGATATTGGGGGTGAAGTTTTTGTACTTATCGGTCATTTTCATTACCTGATACAACGGGTTTTTGGTTCTCCCGGTGATCAGTTCACCCCATGTTTTATTCGACAGGCCGACATAGGAATAGCGGGCCTCCATATCGCTTTCGCCGGTATTATTATCATTTTTTTCGGTACGCACCTGCCATTCCAGTCGGCCTACGATTTTAGTCTCTGGCAGAAGATCCAGATCTCGCGTGAGATAAATACCTATACGACCACCTAAATCACTTCGACTTTCACTGCCAGCGAATGAATTCTGACCACTTGCAATTTTGCCCTCAACACGACCATAGATATCCAGCGTATTTCCATCCTTATTATAGACGTTTAAGGCGAACGCCGAGGAACTCATACCCATTAGTAATATTAGTGAATAATTTTTTAGTTTCATGTTATCCCTCAAATCAGCATTAGTTTCCTGACCATAAAAATAAATTTCACAGCGAGGTAATTGTTTGAGGAAAAGGAATGACAGCGACATGGGAATCATTTTTTCTCGTAATGAAATGTGATTATTCGCGCATAACTATCTCTGATTTGGCGATTGTATTAATGGTTCTTATATTTAATGAGTGTTTTTTTTAAGGTATTACGGTGACTTAAATTGTAATGCAGAAGTTACTGTGAACTACATCGCATTTTTACAGAAGGCAAAAACTGAAAATGGGAATATTACATTCTCATGGCCTATTTTGGGGTGGGAATACTATTTTCCCCTATAATTTGGCAGACAAATCCCGCAAAATTGATTAATCACATTTTCGATTATCACGCATTCACTAGCCGGAGAGGCGCTGTATGTACGGGAAGCAAACAACGGTATTTGATTCTGACCTTTATTCATCATTGTTCACTCAGGAGAAGATGCGGGAAATATGGTCTGACGACAATCTGCTGCGTTGTTGGTTGCGTTTTGAGGCGACGGTCGCTCGAGTGCAAAGTGAGCTGGGGATTATTCCTCAACAAGCAGCCGTTGAAATTGAACAAACCTGTCGGGAAATAGAGATTGACTGGCCCACCCTGGCGCAAGAAACAAAAACCGTCGGCATGGCTATAAAGCCGCTGATCGATCAGATCTCCGCCAGTGGAACACCATTGGTAAGTCAGTTTCTGCACTGGGGATGTACCACTCAGGATTTACTGGACTCAGGCATGGCGATGAGATTGCAGCAAACGCTGCAACTGTTACGTGAGCAATTGCTTGATGTTGGCGAAGCCATGAAAACGATGGCGTTACGACATGCTCGCACGGTAATGGTTGCACGAACCAATTCGGTGGATGCTTCTGCAACGACGTGGGGGCTTCATGTTTGCAGTTATCTGGCGGAGATAAACCGCCACCTGACACGTCTACAGCAGCTGTATCCGCGTGCCGTAACCGGACTTTTTGGTGGTGCGGTGGGGAATCTGGCTTCTGTAGGTAAGCAGGGAATGGAAACACGCCAGCGGCTGATGTTAGCGTTGGGTCTGAACGTGCCCTGCGGGATTAATAATGCCAGTCAGGATGCGGTCGTTGAAGTTGTGCAGTTTTTTGCTCTTGTTCACGGCACGCTGTGTCGTCTGGCCAACGATGTCGAAACAATGGGACGTACGCCGATTGCTGAAGTACTTGAGGGAGAGGGCGGTGGCGGATCCAGCACCATGCCACACAAAGTTAATCCACGCGCCAGTAATATGATGCAAACGCTGGCAAGAATGGGGTGGATGTATGCTTCCGGCGCGCCAGCAATGCTGGATCAACAGGATGTGCGAGCAGCCTCTATGCGGGTATTAAACTGGACGATCCTTCCGGAGGCCTCTAATGCGTTATCGACCAGCCTGACACGCGCAAAGAGCCTGCTTTCGCATCTCATTGTTAATGAAGATAAGATGCGCGCTAATTTTGACTGCTCAAAGCACTTTATTATGTCGGAATCGCTGACAATGAAGCTTGCCGCCAAAATTGGCAGAGAGTCCGCTTATAACCTAGTGAAAAAGCTGCTGAAGCATGCAACCGGCGAGCACAGCTTCATGGAGATCGTACTGGCTAGCCTGGAAATCCGCGCGTCATTATCTGGGGCGGAAATTGCTGCCGCCTGCGAGCCGCTGTCATATATCGGGGCTAACGACGCGCTAATCGCTGAGACTATCGCTGAGTTCGATCGCGTGAAAACCGCAGATATTGCCTGATTCGTCATGTCGCCGGGAGGGATAACACTCCTGGCGGTTGGTGGCGCTAAGTATTGTGGGCCGAAGCAGAAAATGTTTCGAAAAAGACGAATAATTCTTCCAGTTGGGCAAAATTACCCTCGCTATCTCCTTTCTCATAAGCCAGATGCAGAATGAGTTCGATAAAAAAGAAGCCAAGAATACGGCTTTGAAAAATGGAGTGTACGTCGCTTGGGAGAACAAACTGCAGATCGCAGAACTTACCGTAAGGGTTCGCCTCTGAGTTGGTCACCAACACTACGACGGCATTCTTTTTTCTGAACCATTTTGCAATATTGAGGGCGACCCGGTTAAATCGATAGTAAGAGAAAACAATCAGGACATCCCCTTCCTCAATATTGATGAGACATTTGGGGAGCTCGCTGATGTCCGTCGGTAACAGAGTGATGTTGCTGCGAAAGTACTTTAGCAGTGTACAAAAATGCGTCGCCATGGCATGAGATGATGAAGGGCCGACGACATAAATATGACGTTTATTATTCAGCACCAGATCTATAAACGCATTAAGGCTCTCAATATCAATATTATTTTTAAATTGATTAAATAACTCTGATACTTTGTGGGTGAAATCGGTAACGATAGTTTCGGTGGTAATGCTGGGATTGTTACGCAGTTTGATGTTTTTCTCAAACGGCGCAGATATTTTATTTTTTGACAGCGTGATATCTAATGCCTTACGGAAAGCAGCATAACCCGTAAACCCAATCTTATTTAAAAATCGGCCAATAGTTGCTTTGCTTACCATCGAATTTTGCGAGAGATCAACAATGCCATGATAAGGGAGTTCATTAAAGTGTTTATTAATGTACTCATTAAGTCGGCACTCAGATTCAGTTAGATCACCCATATTAAGAGTCAGTAAGTTATACTCATCCAGACTTAATGTGTTTTTATTGTACATGGATAACACCCGGTTGCTGTTGTATATCAACGTTGTTATAGGATAATACCTTTTCGACGTCAACCATTGAATGAATATCTTGGAAACCCGCATCCAGCCTTTTCTTACGGATGCTACCTTATTCAGATGAGTTGCGATCTTACTCACAAAAAGGGGTGGGAAAACACCTTTCCCGTATTTTACAACCACACAACCCATTACACTTAAATCTCAATATTTGAGTATGTAATACGATAAATTTACGTACATATTATAGCTGCTTATATATAGGTGTAATTTTTTACTATCCTACATAAGCTATGATGATATGACAGGTAACCCTACCCGATTTGTATGGCATAGGAATTGTTATTATGACAGCGTTTATTATAGCTATAGTGATAACAGCTATTGCTGCATGGTTAATTGTGAAAAATTATCAGCCGCAAACTGTTTTATTACTCGCTGGATTGGCATTATTGACCATTACCGTACTGTTTTATCCTGAAAAAAGCATTCTCTATGATAAAGCCAAATCCACGGGATCAACCTGGCTGGATATCTTTAGCTTTGCTAAAGAATCGCTGACCACACAAATTGCGGGTATTGGTCTTATCATCATGGCTGCGGGCGGATTTGCCAGCTATATGGATCACATCAAAGCGTCGAACGCGATGGTTAATATGTGCATTCGTCCGCTACAAGTGATTAAAGCGCCTTACCTTATCCTCGCGCTGGGGTACATCTGTGCGCAGCTTCTGCATGTGGCAATTTCAAGTGCGGCGGGATTGGCGATGTTGCTGCTGGTGACATTCTTCCCGGTTCTGGTCCGTCTCGGAGTCAGTAAAGCCTCTGCGGCAGCGATGATTGGTCTGTGCGCGTTTATGGATTTAGGGCCTGCGGTTGGAACAGCGAATTTGGCGGCCAAGCATGCCGGAATGGAAAGCGCTATCTACTTTGCTCATTACCAGATGCCGGTCGCGGTGGTGGTGATGCTGGCTGTTGCGGTAGTGATTTACTTCACCGCGAAATATTTTGACAAAAAGGATGGCTTCGTGCCGGGCGAGCAAAGTGTCGCGCAAGCGGAAGAAGAGGGTCGCAAGTCTCCCGTTATTTACGCGCTTCTGCCGGTTCTGCCTGTGGTTCTGGTGCTGGTCTTTAGCCCGCTGGTGATCAAATCAATTAAAATTGACGTAGTGACGGCGATGATTCTTGGCGCGGTCGTCGCATTTTTCTTTGAACTGGTGTCAACCCGAGATTTCAAAAGCTGCTGTAAAGGATTACAGGTCTTCTTCAAAGGTATGGGCAGCATGTTTACCAGCATCGTTTCCTTGCTGGTGTGTGCGGATATCTATGCGCAGGGGCTGCAGAAAATTGGCGCAGTGGACTACCTGCTGCAGTCGGTGCAAAACGCAGGTCTGGGCTTTACCAGCATGACACTAGTGATGACCGCGCTGGTGGGAGTAACCGCTGTACTGACTGGCTCTGGCGTTGCTGCCTTCTTCTCTTTCTCCGGCCTGGCCCCCTCCATTGCGGCAAAATTTGGCGAAAGCGCCGTTAATATGATCCTGCCTATGCAACTGATGGCGGGAATGGGGCGCTCAATGTCTCCTGTGGCTGGCATCATTATTGCGGTAAGCAAAGCAGGGGAATGTTCACCGTTTATGATCGTCAGAAGGACGCTGCTTCCAGCGCTGGCCGGTATCGCGGCGATGCTGGTTGCCAACTATGTCCTGATTTGAATCCCGAGAGCCTGTTAATGCAGGCTCTTATTGTTTATCTGGTTGTAATTTATGGATGGCAACGTGACAAACGATGTTTTATACGTCCCGTTTACGGGCAAGTTACTGCTTGAGTCTCCGTTATTGAACAAGGGAAGCAGCTTCACGCAACAAGAACGACATGACTTTAACCTGAGTGGGCTACTGCCTTGCGCCATTGAGAATATTGATGAACAAGCCGAGCGGGCGTATCAACAATATCTTGAGGCTGAATCCCACAACGCCCGGCATATTTATTTGCGTAATATTCAGGATACCAACGAAACGTTATTTTATTATCTGCTGAAAAAGCATCTACCTGAGATGCTGCCAATCGTTTATACCCCGGTAGTCGGGGCCGCCTGCGAAAAATTCTCCTGGATATATCGTCGTGCGCGTGGTGTATTTATTTCATGGCCCGATCGCGATCGTATTGACGATATTTTGCATGATATTCCACGGCACGATATTAAAGTCATTGTCGTCACTGATGGTGAGCGCATTCTGGGCTTGGGCGACCAGGGCGTTGGCGGTATGGGTATTCCTATCGGGAAGTTGTCGCTTTATACCGTTTGTGGAGGGGTAAATCCGGCGAATACGTTACCCATTCTTCTGGATGTCGGCACTAACAATACACGACTGCTGGACGATCCGCGCTATATCGGCTGGCGTCATCCGCGTATCACCGGTGAAGATTACTTCGCATTTATTGGCATGTTTATTGCGGCGGTTAAACGACGCTGGCCTAACGTTCTGCTGCAGTTTGAAGACTTCGCCCAGCATACAGCGATCCCTTTGTTGGCGAGTTATCGTGATGAACTATGCTGTTTTAATGATGATATTCAGGGCACGGCGTCAGTGGCTCTTGCAACAATTCTCTCGGGCTGTCGTGGTAGCGGTCGCGACCTCTGCCAGCAACCCATCGTGATTGTAGGGGCGGGCGCGGCAGGATGTGGCATCGCCCAGCATATTATTGCCTGTCGTATATCTGAAGGTATGAGCCAGACTGAAGCCCGACGGACCATTTTTATGGTGGATCGCGACGGTCTGGTGATGACCACCAATGATGCCTTAGCTGATTTCCAGCAATCGCTGGCGCAACCTCCCGAAGCCTTATCTGACTGGCAGTATGATGGGCAGGCGCCGTCATTACTGGAGGTGATTCATAATGTCAAACCCACGGTGATGCTGGGTGTGTCGGGCCAGGCCGGACTGTTCTCGCAGGAGGTGATTAGCACGATGTATCAATACTGCGATCGCCCGATTGTCATGCCGCTGTCGAATCCCACCTCGAGAATGGAAGCGCGGCCAGAAGATATCGTGCGCTGGACCGAGGGACGGGCCATCATCGCGACAGGCAGTCCCTGCGATGCGGTTGTATTTAATGGGGGTTCCATTCCCGTTGCACAGTGCAATAATGTGTATGTTTTCCCGGCCATCGGTCTGGGGGCTATCGCCAGCGGCGCGACGCGCATAACAGACACGATGCTGATGGCGGCAAGCTGCGCACTGGCCAATGCTTCTCCACTGGTGCGCAATGGTGAAGGTGCTCTGCTACCGGAGGTTAAGACAATCTGCGAAGTGACTCGCAGTGTTGCTTTTGAGGTCGGTAAGGCAGCACAGCATTCCGGTGTGGCGGAGAAGATGAGCGACGAGACGCTGTTGCAGAGTATTAAAGATAACTTTTGGCTACCGCATTATCGACCTTATAAACGCAGAGCTATTTAGTCATTTTTCCTGGAATGATTAACGGCTCTTGGTTGCCTCTATGGTTAAGGTGTATTATTTATGCAACTTAATTATGGAGGCATTATGTCCGGCAAACGTATTGCTCGTGAAAAAATGACGATCCGGAGAATGCTCTCACTCTACGAGAGCCAGTGTCCGCAGGCTTCAGACGAGCCGGGGCATTACGATGCGTTGTTTGCCTATGCGCAAAAGCGCCTCGATAAGTGCGTATTTGGTGAGGAAAAACCGGCCTGTAAACAGTGTCCGGTACACTGTTATCAACCTACTAAACGCGAAGAGATGAAACAAATTATGCGCTGGGCTGGGCCAAGAATGTTCTGGCGTCATCCGATTCTGACCGTGCGTCATCTGATTGATGACAAACGCCCTGTCCCGGAATTGCCAGAGAAATATCAGCGCAAGAAGTAATTCAGATGCCCGATAAGCGTGGCGCTATCGGGCAATCAGTTAAACCAGCGCATCCTTATCAATGCCCAGGCGTTTCATACGCGAGAGTAACGTGGTGCGCTTCAGTCCCAGGCGCTGCGCTGCACCTTTAGGACCGGCAACCACGCCGTTGGTCTCTTTCAGAACGCGCATGATCAACTGGTATTCGTCCTCGCCATCCTGCGCAACTTCGGTGGCCACTGGTGGTGCGGACGGCGTCAACGCGGCAATATCCGGCAGGGACAGCTGTAGCACGTTGCCTCGGGTAAGCAGAACTGCACGCTCCACCACATTTTCCAGTTCGCGCACGTTGCCCGGCCATTCCATGCTGCTCAGCGTACGCAGCGCTTCGGCAGGAATGCTGTCGATATTGCGCCCCATCCGGCGGGCAATTTTAAAGGTGAAAGCTTTCACCAGCAGCGGGATATCTTCCGGGCGCTCGCGCAGTGGCGGCAGATGGATTGGGAAGACGTTCAGTCGATAGTAGAGATCGTTACGAAACTCGCGATCGGCGACCATCTTTTTCAGATCGCGATTAGTGGCGGCGATCAAGCGAACGTCGGTCTGGATCAGTTTATTGCTGCCCAGACGTTCAAACTCCTGCTCCTGCAATACGCGCAGCAGTTTGGGCTGAAGCTCCAGCGGCATGTCGCCCACTTCATCGAGGAACAGCGAGCTTTTATCGGCCAGCTCGAAACGTCCAATCCGCTGCGTGCTGGCCCCGGTAAACGCGCCGCGCTCATGACCAAACAGGTCGCTTTCCAGCAACCCGGCTGGCATGGCGGCACAGTTCATTTTTACCATCCGGCGGGCATTACGCCCACTCAGGTTGTGAATTGCGCGGGCAATCAGCTCCTTACCGGTTCCGGTTTCGCCGAGAATCAGGACGGTGCTGTCGCTTTGCGCCACCATTTCGACCTGTTTGAGCACGCTGTACATTGCTTCACTGCGGCCAATGATTTCGCCGAACTCGCTCTCCACGTTGTTAAGTTGTTCTGTGAGCGCCAGGTTTTCATCGACCAGGCGCTCTTTCAGGCGATGAATTTCCTGATAGGCGAGAGCGTTATCTACGGCGATCGCCACGCGTTCGGCGATTTGGCGTAGCAGTTTGAGGTTGGCAGTGGTGAACACTTTCTCTTCGCACTGCGCCAGCTTAAGGACGCCGAGCATAGTATTGCCCGACATCAGCGGCAGCAGACACAGGGTCTGTAGCTGGTTGCCCCAGGTTTCGAACAGCATCCGTTCGTAAGGGGCGAGCGTATCGCGTTCGCTCAGATTAATCAGCAGCATCTCTTTGCTTTTGAACACGCGTTCGGAAAGCGTACCAGCTTCATCCACTTCACTTTGTTCGTGCGCCGGATGATGTTCATCCAGATAGTGGGTGGAATAAATGCTGAGTTTGTTTTTGCGATCGCTGCGTAACACGATGCTGATGGCATCGATGTCGAAGTAGTGGTGGATCTCTTTGGCGACTTCGCTGACCAGTTCGTCAATGTCCAGGCGAGAGAGCACTGCATTGGTGATGGCGACCAGGATGCGAAAGTTATCACGCTCGCGGCACAACAGATCGTAATCGACGTTGTTGCTGACCCGGCTTTGAATTTGTTCAGCTACAACGCCGACTATTTGGGTGAAGGTCTGCAGCCGGTTGTACTCTTTTTCACTCCATGGACGATCTTCATTACGGATGAATTCACAGCCGCCAAAGATGCGCCCATCCGCCGCCAGCGGCAGCAGGCAGTAGTGGCCAAATTCAGAATACAGTCCGCCAGCGGCCAGCTGTGGCCAGGTTTCAGTAAATTCGTGATAGTTGCAGTGCAGCGCATCGGGGCGGGACAAAATACGGCGTACCGGGCCATGGGCCAGTACTGTTTCGTCTTCATAATCGATGGGTTTACCATTTTCACGCGTCGCAAAATAACGCGCACGCTGCGTTTGTGCCTGCCATAAGACAATAGCCGCACAGTCGGCCAGCGCTGAACGCTTGACCAGCTGCGAAAGCGCCTCGCTGAGAGACGGGAGATCGGGCTGCTGTAATAATGTACGAGTAATATCGAACAGGCCTTGCTGTCCGAGGTCACTCATCGGTGTATACGACATATTGCTTTTCCAGGAAAAGCACCGCAGAACGGTGCGAAAACGGTAAATGAATTATAGGTATAAGTCGTAAATTATTGCCGGATAGCGATTTCAGCTTATCCGGCCTACACGTTGCCGCTAATGGGCTGTTAGCATATACGAGGTAAGGGTTCGGCGTGTGGTAAATCAAGGGTTCGTTTCACGCCGTAGAGTCCGGCAAGACGCACACCCTTGCGCTCTACCACTTCGCCAATCATTGCGGCATCGCGTCCTAACGGATGCGCGCGCAGCGCGGCAAGCGCCGTTTCAGCGGCCTGACGTTCAACGGCAATCACCAGCTTGCCTTCGTTAGCAAAGTTGAGCGCATCGAGGCCCAGCAGTTCGCAAACGCCACGTACTGCAGGCTTCACGGGCAGGGCCGCTTCTGACAGCTCAATACCAAACCCGCATGATGCGGCAAATTCATGCGTTACCGCATTCACGCCGCCACGGGTCGCGTCACGCAGCGCCTTCACGCCGGGGATATCACGTAGCGTCTGGATAAGCGGTGTCAATACCGCGCAGTCACTGACCAGTTCGCCATCAAGACCCAGTTGTTCGCGGAGGTTGAGGATAGTTGCGCCATGATCGCCAAGCGTACCGCTGACCAGCAGCACATCGCCCACGCTCAGGGTTTGTGCCCCCCAGTGAATGTTAGCCGGGATCGCGCCCATTCCGGCGGTGTTGATAAACAGTTTGTCCGCCGCGCCGCGCTGTACAACCTTGGTGTCGCCGGTGACGATGGCAATGCCCGCTTCGCGCGCGGTTGCCGCCATGCTGTTAACGACGGTTTTCAGTGTCTCCATTGGTAAACCTTCTTCGAGGATAAAACCGCAGGAGAGATAGCGCGGGAGCGCGCCGCTGACGGCCACATCGTTAGCCGTACCACAGATAGCCAGCTTGCCGATATTCCCCCCCGGGAAGAACAACGGATCAATAACATAGCTGTCGGTTGAAAACGCCAGACGGTCGCCTTCAGCGACCAGTTGCGCCAGTTCCAGACGTGCCTGATCTTCCTGTTCCGCCAGCCACGGATTCGCAAAAGCCTCCATAAACAGACTGTTGATCAACTGCTGCATAGCCTGACCGCCGCTACCGTGGGCGAGTTGTACGCTGTTCATGCTTCACACTCCTGCTGACGATATTGATACCAGGCGGCACATGCGCCTTCTGAGGAGACCATCAGGGCGCCAAATGCGGTCTCCGGATTACAGGTTTTACCAAATAGCGGGCACTGATGCGGTTTGCATCTGCCGGTCAATACCTCTCCGCAACGCGCACGCGGATCGTCATACACCTGCTGCGGTGCTGGCTGGAAATGCGCTTCGGCATCAAAGCGTTGATACTCCGGCGTCAGATGAACACCGGAAGATTCAATCACGCCCAGACCGCGCCATTCGCTGTCGCCATTGACGCAGAAAACGTCGGCAATTGCCTGTTGCGCTAGCGCGTTACCGGCGTCCGGTACCACGCGACGGTACTGGTTTTCTACCTGGCTGTGCGCGGCAATTTTCTGCTCAATCAACATCACCACGCCCTGCAGCAGATCGAGCGGTTCGAAACCGGCGACCACTAACGGACGATGGAAATCTGAGGCAATGAAATTATAGGCATCGGTACCAATCACCATGCTGACGTGGCCCGGCGCTAAAAAGGCATCAATGCCGTTGTCCGGTTGTTCCAGCAGGCTGCGCAGCGTAGGGATAAGCGTGATGTGCTGGCAGAAAAAGTAAAAATTCTGCACGTCACGCTGTTTTGCTTGTTGCAGGGTAATGGCGGTTGTTGGCATGGTGGTTTCAAAACCCAGGCCAAAGAACACAACCTTACGCGTTGGGTTTTCCTGTGCCAGCTTCAGCGCATCCATCGGTGAATAGACGATGCGGATATCCGCGCCGCGCGCCTTGGCTTGTAGCAGGGAACCTTGTTTACCCGGGACGCGCATCGCATCACCAAAGGTGCAGAAAATCACTTCCGGATGGCTGGCAATTTCTACACAGCTGTCGATTCTGCCCATCGGCAGAACGCAAACCGGGCAGCCCGGACCATGAATAAACTCGACGTTTTCAGGCAGTAATTGATCGAGACCGAACTTGAAGATTGCGTGGGTATGACCACCACAAACTTCCATGATGCGCAGCGGGTGTTCAGCAGTGTAGGGGAGGAGTGCAGCACGTTCACACAGGTGCTCTATCAACTGCATCACCTGTTCTGGTGCGCGGTATTCGTCAACAAAACGCATTATTTTTCCTCGCCATACAGCAACGCGCCGACATCCGGCTCAACGTCAAACATGTTTTGTAGCGCATCGAGCGTGTCGCGCGCTTCTGCTTCATTAATGATGCTCATGGCAAAGCCGACGTGAACCAGTACCCACTGGCCCAAACGGGGTTGACCATGCTCATCGTAGCTACCGACCAGCGTCAGATCGACGTCGCGCTGAATACCGCAAACGTCGACTTTAGCCTGGTTGCCGTCAATGGTGCGGATTTGACCCGGAACACCTATGCACATCGCTGCGTCTCCAGCCAGGAGAGCCATTGCTCCATCCCTTCGCCGCTGGTGGCAGAAATCAGGATGATCTCAATTTCCGGGTTCACTTCCCGGGCGCTGGCGATGCACTTATCTACGTCAAAATTGAGGTACGGTAGCAGATCCACTTTATTGAGCAGCATCAGCGAGGCGGCGGCAAACATATGCGGGTATTTCAGCGGTTTGTCTTCGCCTTCAGTGACGGAAAGCACGGCCACTTTATGGCGTTCGCCGAGGTCGAAACTCGCCGGGCAAACCAGGTTGCCGACGTTTTCAATGAACAAAATACCATTGTCTTCAAGCGGCAAACGCGGCGCGGCGTCAGCGATCATTTGGGCGTCGAGGTGGCAACCTTTACCGGTGTTGACCTGGATGGCTGGCGTGCCCGTGGCACGAATACGTGCAGCATCGTTAACCGTTTGCTGGTCGCCTTCAATGACGGCACACGGCACGTTGTCTTTGAGCTTCATCAGCGTTTCGGTCAGCAGCGTGGTTTTACCGGAACCCGGGCTTGAGACAAGGTTCAGTACCAGATGCTGACGAGCGGCAAAGCGGGCGCGGTTGCGTTCGGCCAGACGGTTGTTTTTATCCAGTACGTCAATTTCCACTTCCAGCATGCGGCGCTGGCTCATGCCCGGCGCATGGGTACCTGCTTCACCGTGACCATAGTGCAAATCGCCTTCTTCGGTCTGACTCGGTGTGAAACTGGAGGTTTTCACACCGGTAATATTCAGTGCCGGGCGAGCCGCCGGGGCAAATGGCGCGCTGCGAAACGCCGAGTGGGGATTATGCTCATCACCCTCTATATAAAGGTTGCCTTCAGCGCAACCACATGTCGTACACATCGCTCACTCCTGATCTATTGCTTATTACTAGCTTTTTATGCCGGAAATGACTAAGTCGATATCCGGCATTAATTAATCTTCAGCGTCGCCAATTTCAATTCGCCGAATCTGTAGACCGTCATCGGCCACAATTCTCAGCGTATCGCTGTTGCATTGCGGGCACCGACGCACGCGTTGCGTCAGTAAGGTGACGTATTGCTGACAAGATTCGCACCAACATTCGGCTTCTTGTTCTTCGAGGTGGAGTTTACAACCTTCTGCAAGGGTGCCACGGCATACCAGATCAAAACAAAAGGCGAGAGCGCTGGTTTCTACGCAAGAAAATGCGCCAATTTTGAGCCAGACCCCAGTTACTCGTTTTGCGCCGTGCTGGGTGGCCTGTTGTTCAATCAATTCCAGTGCCCGTTGGCAGAGGGTTATTTCGTGCATACCGCCTCCTGTGAAGTTGCCGTACTAAAAGCAATAAACATGCCAGCTTGGATTTTTTCCAACGTGACAATGACGACAATGACGAAATGACATGTCGTCACTCGTTTTTGATTTTTTATCTGTATGAAAATTAAGGTTTTTAATTTTGGCATGAAATGTGCTTAAAGCTGTTCATCTCTGCTAAACGGGTAACCTGACATGACTATTTGGGAAATAAGCGAAAAAGCCGATTACATCGCTGAACGGCATCGTCGCCTACAGGACCAGTGGCGTATTTACTGTAACTCGCTGGTTCAGGGGATCACCCTGTCGAAAGCGCGTTTGCATCATGCAATGAGCTGTGCGCCGGACAAAGATCTCTGCTTTGTCCTTTTTGAACACTTCACTATCTACGTCACGCTGGCGGATGGCTTTAACAGCCACACCATCGAGTACTACGTCGAAACAAAAGATGGTGATGATAAACAACTGATTGCACAGGCACAGTTGACCATCGACGGTAAAGTCGATGAGCGTATCAACGCCCGCGATCGTGAACAGGTGCTGGAGCACTATCTCGAAAAAATCGCCACCGTCTACGACAGCCTGTATACCGCGGTTGAGAACAATATGCCGGTGAATTTAAGTCAACTGGTTGAGGGACATAGCCCGGCTTAAGCCTCGGGTACTGCCCAGTTTTGTCATGATGCGCTTTCATTCTGCGTCACGACAGTTTAGGGAATGGGCATGTCGAAAAATGTCGAAATGACATTTCGCAGACATGTTTTCGTCAAAAATGACTATCACCTGAGGAATGCCTGGTGAATCGTTTTGTAATTGCTGACTCCACTCTTTGTATCGGCTGCCACACCTGTGAAGCTGCCTGCTCAGAGACACATCGCCAGCATGGCCTGCAGTCAATGCCGCGCCTGAAAGTGATGTTAAATGAAAAAGAATCCGCGCCGCAGCTTTGCCACCAGTGTGAAGATGCACCTTGCGCCACCGTTTGTCCGGTTAATGCGATTAATCGTGTTGACGGTGCTGTACAGCTGAATGAAAGCCTGTGCGTCAGTTGCAAATTGTGCGGGATTGCCTGTCCGTTCGGCGCGATTGAGTTTTCCGGTAGCCGTCCGCTACACATCCCGGCAAACGCCAATACGCCAAAAGCGCCTCCGGCTCCGCCTGCACCTGCCCGTGTGAGCACGCTGCTGGACTGGGTTCCGGGCGTTCGCGCCATTGCGGTGAAATGCGATCTGTGCAGTTTTGACGAACAGGGTCCGGCCTGCGTGCGCATGTGCCCAACCAAAGCCCTGCACCTGGTGAGCAACATGGATATCGCCCGCGCCAGCAAACGTAAGCGTGAGCTGACTTTCAATACCGATTTCGGCGATCTCACCTTGTTTCAGCAGGCTCAGAGTGGGGATGCAAAATGAGCGCAATTTCACTAATTAACAGCGGCGTGGCTTGGTTTGCGGCTGCGGCGGTTCTGGCATTTCTGTTTTCATTTCATAAACCGTTGAGCGGTTGGATTGCCGGGGTTGGCGGCGCGGTCGGCAGCTTGTGTACGGCGGCTGCGGGTTTTACCGTTCTGACTAATGCGCTGGCGGTCAGCGGCGTGATGCCGTTTATTGGTCACAGTCTGCAAATTACCCCGCTAAATGCCATCTGGCTGATTACGCTGGGCTTGTGTGGCCTGTTTGTCAGCCTGTACAACATCGACTGGCATCGTCATCCACAGGTCAAAGCTAACGGCCTGCTGATAAATTTGCTGATGGCAGCAGCGGTATGTGCGGTGGTGGCCAGCAACCTCGGGACGCTGGTGGTGATGGCGGAAATCATGGCGCTTTGTGCCGTGTTCCTCACCGGCTGCAGCAAAGAGGGGAAACTGTGGTTTGCGCTGGGGCGTATCGGTACGCTGCTGCTGGCGATTGCCTGCTACCTTGTGTGGCAACGTTACGGCACGCTGGAGCTGCGTCTGCTAGACCTGCGCACTCAGGAGCTGCCGCTCGGGTCTGACATCTGGCTGCTGGGTGTGGCAGGTTTTGGCCTGCTGGCCGGGATTATTCCGCTGCACGGATGGGTGCCGCAGGCACACGCCAACGCCAGCGCGCCGGCTGCGGCGCTGTTCTCTACCGTGGTCATGAAGGTGGGGCTGCTGGGTATTCTGTCGCTGTCGCTGCTGGGCGGTAACGCGCCGCTGTGGTGGGGAATTACGCTGCTGGTGTTGGGTATGATCACCGCATTTGTCGGCGGTCTTTATGCGCTGATGGAGCACAACATCCAGCGTCTGCTGGCGTACCACACGCTGGAAAATATCGGCATTATTCTGCTGGGTCTGGGTGCTGGCGTGACCGGCATTTCCCTGAATCAACCTGCTTTGATTGCGCTGGGTTTAACCGGTGGTCTGTATCATCTGGTCAACCACAGCCTGTTCAAAAGCGTTCTGTTCCTGGGCGCGGGCAGCATCTGGTTCCGTACCGGTCATCGCGATATCGAAAAACTGGGCGGGATCGGTAAACGTATGCCGGTTATCTCTCTGGCGATGTTGGTTGGCCTGATGGCGATGGCCGCGCTGCCGCCGCTGAACGGTTTTGCCGGTGAGTGGGTTATCTATCAATCCTTCTTCAAGCTGGGTAACAGCGGGGCGTTTGTCGGTCGTCTGTTAGGGCCGTTGCTGGCGGTTGGGCTGGCAATTACCGGCGCGCTGGCGGTGATGTGTATGGCAAAAGTCTATGGCGTAACGTTCCTTGGCGCACCGCGTACGAAGGAAGCTGAGAATGCCTGCTGCGCACCAATCCTGATGGGTGTGAGTGTCGTTGCGCTGGCTATCTGCTGTGTGATTGGCGGTGTGGCTGCGCCGTGGCTGCTGCCGATGATCTCCTCTGCTGTTCCGCTACCGCTGGAAACCGCGAACACCACCGTTTCTCAGCCGATGATCACGCTGCTGCTGATCGCGTGTCCGCTACTGCCGTTCATCATCATGGCGATTTTCAAAGGTAACCGCCTGCCGTCGCGTTCACGCGGTGCGGCATGGGTGTGTGGCTACGATCACGAGCAGTCAATGGTCATTACTGCGCATGGTTTTGCTATGCCAGTGAAAGAAGCCTTTGCTCCGGTACTCAAACTGCGTAAATGGCTGAATCCGGTATCACTGGTTCCGGGCTGGCAGAATGCGGCTGCGCCGGTGCTGTTCCGTCGCCTGGCGCTGATTGAGCTGGCGGTACTGGTGGTGATTGTGGTTTCACGAGGAGCCTGAGAATGAGTGTTTTATATCCGTTAATTCAGGCGCTGGTGCTGTTTGCCGTTGCGCCGCTGCTTTCCGGTGTTACCCGCGTGGCGCGTGCGCGTTTGCACAATCGCCGCGGTCCGGGCGTTTTGCAGGAATACCGCGACATTATCAAACTGCTGGGGCGTCAGAGCATTGCGCCTGCGGATTCCAGCTGGGTTTTCCGCCTGACGCCGTTTGTGATGGTGGGCGTGATGCTGACTATCGCCACTGCGTTGCCGGTAGTGACCGTTGGCTCACCGCTGCCGCAACTGGGCGATCTGATCACCTTAATTTATCTGTTCGCTATCGCCCGCTTCTTCTTCTCTATCGCGGGACTGGATACCGGTAGCCCGTTTACCGCCATTGGTGCCAGCCGCGAAGCGATGCTCGGCGTATTGGTTGAACCCATCCTGCTGCTGGGCCTGTGGGTTGCAGCGCAGGTTGCCGGTTCAACCCATATCAGCAACATCGCCGATACCATTTACCACTGGCCTGCTGCGCGAAGCATCCCGCTGATTCTGGCGCTGTGCGCCTGCGCTTTTGCCACTTTTATCGAAATGGGCAAACTACCGTTCGATCTGGCGGAAGCCGAGCAGGAACTGCAGGAAGGCCCATTGACCGAATACAGCGGCAGCGGTTTTGCGGTGCTGAAATGGGGCATTAGCCTTAAGCAATTGGTTGTTCTGCAAATGTTCGTTGGTGTGTTCTTGCCGTGGGGACAGATGGAAACCTTCACCGCCGGGGGGCTGCTGTTGGCGTTGGTGATTGCCGTCGTCAAACTGGTTCTCGGCGTGCTGGTTATCGCCCTGTTCGAAAACAGCATGGCGCGTCTGCGTTTTTGCGCCACTTCACGCGTGACCTGGGCCGGTTTTGGGTTTGCGTTTTTAGCGTTCGTCTCCTTGCTGGTGGCGTGATTTAAGAGAGTTTGAGCATGTCTGAAGAAAAATTAGGTCAACACTATCTCGCTGCGCTGCATCAGGCCTTTCCGGGCGTGGTGCTGGATGAAGCCTGGCAGACCAAAGATCAGCTGACGATCACCGTCAAGGTGAACTACCTGCCGGAAGTGGTGGAGTTCCTGTACTACAAACAGGGCGGCTGGTTGTCCGTGCTGTTTGGTAACGACGAACGTCAGCTGTGCGGCCATTACGCCGTTTACTACGTGATGTCGATGGAGCAGGGCACCAAGTGCTGGATAACCGTCCGCGTTGAAGTCGATGCCAATAAGCTGGAGTTCCCGTCCGTCACGCCGCGTGTTCCGGCTGCGGTCTGGGGTGAGCGCGAAGTGCGCGATATGTACGGTTTGATCCCGGTTGGTTTGCCGGATGAGCGCCGTCTGGTACTGCCTGATGACTGGCCGGACGAACTCTATCCGCTGCGTAAAGACAGCATGGATTATCGTCAGCGCCCGGCGCCGACTACCGATGCTGAAACCTACGAGTTCATCAACGAACTGGGCGACAAGAAAAATAACGTGGTGCCGATCGGCCCGCTGCACGTCACCTCTGATGAACCAGGTCACTTCCGTCTGTTCGTTGACGGCGAGAACATCATCGACGCCGACTACCGTCTGTTCTATGTCCATCGCGGCATGGAGAAACTGGCGGAAACCCGTATGGGTTACAACGAAGTGACGTTCCTGTCAGATCGCGTGTGTGGTATCTGCGGCTTTGCGCATAGCACCGCCTATACCACCTCCGTTGAGAATGCGATGGGCATCGTGGTGCCGGAGCGTGCGCAGATGATCCGCGCCATTCTGCTGGAAGTTGAGCGTCTGCACTCACATCTGCTGAACCTCGGTCTGGCCTGTCACTTCACCGGTTTTGACTCCGGCTTTATGCAGTTCTTCCGCGTGCGTGAAACGTCGATGAAGATGGCGGAGATCCTCACCGGGGCACGTAAAACTTACGGTCTGAACCTGATCGGCGGTATCCGTCGTGATCTGCTGAAAGAAGATATGATCCAGACCCGTCAACTGGCGCAGCAGATGCGTCGTGACGTGCAGGAACTGGTCGATATGCTGCTCAGCACGCCAAACATGGAACAGCGTACGGTCGGTATTGGTCGTCTGGATCCGGAAATTGCCCGCGACTTCAGTAACGTCGGCCCGATGGTTCGCGCCAGCGGCCACGCGCGCGATACCCGCGCCGATCACCCGTTTGTTGGCTATAGTCTGCTGCCGATGGAAGTTCATAGCGAGCAGGGCTGCGACGTTATTTCTCGTCTGAAAGTTCGTATTAATGAAGTCTATACCGCACTGAATATGATCGACTTTGGTCTGGATAACCTGCCGGGCGGTCCGCTGATGGTAGAAGGCTTTACTTATATTCCTCACCGTTTTGCACTGGGCTTTGCTGAAGCGCCGCGCGGAGATGATATCCACTGGAGTATGACCGGCGATAACCAGAAACTGTATCGCTGGCGTTGCCGTGCGGCGACCTACGCCAACTGGCCGACGCTGCGCTACATGCTGCGTGGCAATACCGTTTCCGATGCACCGCTGATTATCGGTAGCCTCGATCCTTGCTACTCCTGTACTGACCGTATGACCGTGGTTGATGTGCGTAAGAAGAAGAGCAAAGTCGTGCCGTACAAAGAACTTGAGCGCTACAGCATCGAGCGTAAAAACTCGCCGCTGAAATAAGGAATCGCCATGTTTACCTTTATCAAAAAAGTCATCAAAACCGGGGCGCCGACGTCGTCGTATCCGCTGGAGCCGATTGCGGTCGATAAAAACTTCCGTGGCAAACCGGAACACAATCCGCAGCAGTGTATTGGCTGCGCGGCCTGTGTGAATGCGTGCCCGTCGAACGCGCTGACGGTTGAAACCGATCTGGTCACCAATGAACTGGCGTGGCAGTTCAACCTTGGTCGCTGCATCTTCTGCGCCCGCTGCGAAGAAGTTTGCCCGACGGCGGCAATCAAGCTGTCGCAGGAGTATGAGCTGGCGGTGTGGAAGAAAGAGGATTTCCTGCAGCAGTCTCGCTTTGCGCTGTGTAATTGCCGCGTATGTAACCGCCCGTTTGCGGTACAAAAAGAGATTGATTACGCCATTGCGTTGCTGAAGCACAACGGTGATTCCCGTGCGGAAAACCACCGCGAAAGCTTTGAGACCTGCCCGGATTGTAAGCGCCAGAAATGCCTGGTGCCGTCTGACCGTATTGAACTGACTCGCCATATGAAAGAGGCCAGCTGATGAGCAATTTATTAGGCCCACGTGATGCCAACGGTATTCCGGTACCGATGACGGTGGATGAATCCATTGCCAGCATGAAAGCGTCGCTGCTAAAAAGCATCAAGCGTTCAGCGTACGTTTACCGTGTGGACTGCGGCGGCTGCAACGGTTGCGAAATCGAAATCTTCGCCACGCTCTCTCCGTTGTTTGACGCCGAACGCTTTGGCATCAAAGTGGTACCGTCCCCGCGCCATGCGGATATCCTGCTGTTTACCGGCGCGGTAACACGTGCCATGCGCTCTCCGGCGCTGCGCACCTGGCAGTCTGCGCCAGACCCGAAAATTTGTATCTCTTACGGTGCCTGCGGCAACAGCGGCGGTATCTTCCACGACTTATACTGCGTATGGGGCGGCACGGACAAAATCGTACCGGTGGATGTGTATATCCCTGGCTGCCCGCCAACGCCTGCGGCCACGCTGTACGGTTTTGCCATGGCGCTTGGTCTGCTGGAACAGAAAATTCACGCGCGTGCGCCGGGTGAACTGGATGGGCAGCCCGCCGAAATTCTGCATTCGGATATGGTTCAACCGCTGCGCGTGAAGATCGATCGCGAGGCGCGCCGTCTGGCGGGCTATCGCTATGGTCGCCAGATTGCTGATGATTATATGACGCAGTTAGGCCAGGGCGAGCACCAGGTGGCGCGCTGGCTGGAAGCGGAAAACGATCCGCGTCTGACCGAGATCGTTACGCATCTTAACCATGTTGTTGAAGAGGCACGTATCCGATGAGTGAAACGGTGGTGTTCAGCCAACTGAGCCGTAAGTTTATTGATGAGAACGATGCAACGCCCGCCGAGGCGCAGCAGGTTGTCTATTACAGCCTGGCGATTGGTCACCACCTTGGGATCATCGATTGCCTGGAAGCGGCGTTAACCTGTCCGTGGGATGACTATCTGGCGTGGATTGCCACGCTTGCCGAAGGCAGTGAAGCCCGCCGGAAAATGGAGGGCGTGCCGAAGTACGGCGAGATCGTCATCGATTTCAACCATGTACAAATGCTGGCGCGTGCGTTCGATGATGCGCGTGCCGTGCAAACCCCGCAGCAGCAGGAGTGGAGCAAACTGATGCTCAGCATGTTGCACGACATCCACCAGGAAAGCGCCATCTATCTGATGGTGAGGAGACATCGTGACTGACGTTTTATTATGTGTGGGTAACAGCATGATGGGCGACGACGGCGCGGGTCCCCTGCTGGCTGAAATGTGTGTCGCAAATCCTCAAGGCAACTGGGTTGTCATCGACGGCGGTAGCGCGCCGGAGAACGACATTGTCGCCATCCGTGAACTGCGTCCGCAACGTTTGTTGATTGTTGATGCTACCGATATGGGGCTGAACCCAGGTCAAATCCGCATTATCGATCCCGATGACATTGCCGAGATGTTCATGATGACCACTCACAACATGCCGCTGAACTACCTGGTTGATCAGCTGAAAGACGATGTTGGCGAGGTGATTTTCCTTGGTATTCAGCCGGATATTGTTGGTTTTTATTACCCAATGACACAACCAATCAAGGATGCGGTCGATACCGTCTATCAGCGGTTAGCTGGCTGGGAAGGGCACGGTGGATTCTCCGAGCTTGAAGCGCCGGAAGAGTAAACCGTATCAGTGCCGGATGGGAGTGACATCCGGCCTGTTTCCCCGCCTATCCTCGTTACTCAATGGCCTGCTCAATAATTAATTTCCCCTGGGTCACTGACACACTCACTGCTGTTCCGGTAGGAAACCCTGCTTGTTCCAGCCAGTCGCCGTTCAGTGTGAGTGAAGCGTGCCGACTGATTCGTCGCGTGTAACCCGTTTTGGGATCCTCATGGCGTTTTCTGACATATCCAACAGTTAAACGACGGACGGGTTTGGTGATAGCCACTGCTGCTGTGCCATTTTTATCAGACATGCGCGCTTCCTTATGGTGAGCGACCAGGATTAAAAACTACTGAATAAAATGCCAGTAAAAAAGCGTGGGGGCAAACCTGAAACGGGAAGGACGGTTCCACATTTTGAATGCAATAAATGAAATGAAAATACGCACGTCTGCCGGAGGGCTGTGGACCCCTCCGGCAGGCCCTTCACGCCAGATCGACGCCGTTGCTGGCGATCACTTTTTTGTACCACCAGAATGATTTCTTGCGGGTGCGCGCCAGCGTGCCGTTGCCCGTATCATCGCGGTCCACATACACAAAACCGTAGCGTTTACTCATCTCACCGGTTGAGGCAGAAACCAAATCAATACAGCCCCATGTGGTGTAACCCATCAGCGGCACACCATCTTCAATAGCGTCAGCCATCGCGCGAATGTGTTCGCGTAAATAGCTGATGCGGTAGTCGTCATTGATCTCGCCGTTAGCATCAATTTCATCTTTCGCCCCCAGCCCATTTTCCACCAGAAACAACGGTTTCTGGTAGCGGTCATACATCATATTCATGGTAATGCGCAGACCAAGCGGATCGATGCCCCAGCCCCATTCGCTGGCGGCAATGTACGGATTACGCAGCGACTTCACCACGTTGGCGGCGCTGGTATTGCCGGTGTTCATTTCCGCCGAGGCACAGCGTGATGCGTAGTAGCTAAACGAGACAAAATCGACGGTGTTTTTCAGGATATCGTCATCTTCCGGGGCTTTTTCTATCACCACGCCCTTTTCGCGAAACACGCGGGCAGAGTAAGCGGGATAAGCCCCGCGCGCCTGCACATCAATAAAGAACAGGTTTTCGCGGTCTTTTTCCAGCGCGGTCCACACATCTTCTGGTTTACAGGAATAAGGATAAAAATTACCGCCAGCCAGCATACAACCGACCTGGTTTTGCGGATTAATTTCATGGGCTATTTTCGTCGCCAGGGCGCTGGCAATAAGTTCGTGGTGAGCGGACTGATATTTCACCTGATCCTGATTTTCACCTTCTTCAAATACCAGCCCGGCGCCTGAAAAGGGGCTGTGCAACATAATGTTGATTTCGTTGAACGTCAGCCAGTATTTCACCAGCCCATCAAAAGCCTCGAAGCAGGTACGGGCGTAGCGGGTAAAGAACTCAACCATTTTGCGGTTACGCCAGGAGCCGTACTCGGTGACCAGATGCATCGGCACATCGAAGTGACACAGCGTGACCAGCGGTTCAATACTGTATTTTTTACACTCGGCAAATACCGCCCGGTAAAACGCGATACCCTCTGCATTCGGCGTCAGCTCATCGCCGTTGGGGTAGAGACGGCTCCAGGCAATGGAAGTACGAAAAACCGTAAACCCCATTTCCGCCATCAGCGCGATATCCTCTTTGTAGCGATGATAAAAATCGATCGCCTGATGGCTGGGATAAAATTCGTTATCCCGCAGCGCAAAGCGCTTTTCCTGACCCAGCTTGACGGGCATCCGATGTGTGCCGTGGGGGATCATATCGACGGTAGTCAGTCCTTTGCCGCCTTCCCGGTATGCCCCTTCAGACTGGTTGGCGGCCAGTGCGCCGCCCCATAAAAATCCTTGCGGAAAAACAGACATAATTAACCTCAGTTCATACCAGTCAAATGCTGGCTCCATTGATATTGCCCGGTTGTGCGGCCAGGTTTTTTCTGGCCTGCGCGGCTGCATCTTCGACAGGGATATCTTCAAAGCCCAGAATCAGCGTTAATACAAAGGAAAGCACTACCGCCAGCGCCATCACGCCAAACACCCAAACGATGGTCATCGGATTGGCCGGATCGAAAAACTGTACGCTGGTGAACAAGCCAGGAGCCGCCATGGAATGACTCGCCAGCCCGGCCATCCCGGCAACGGCACCGCAGATAAAACCGCTGATAAGGCTTGCAATCAGCGGTCGTTTCAGGCGGATTGCCACGCCATACAGCGCAGGTTCGGAAATGCCCGCCATGATGGCGGAGGCGGCTGCCGCTAACGCCGTCTGACGCAGTTCCGGGTTTTTGGTTTTCCATGCCACTGCCAGCGATGAACCGCCTAACGACAAGTTGGCGCCGATTTCTGACGGCATCACCATGCCTTCTTTCCCGGTTTCAGCAATGGTCTGAATAATGGTTGGGGTGAAGACGCGATGCATGCCGGTCATCACCAGCAGCGGCCACAATGCGCCCATAATGGCCACCGACAGCCAGCCGAGATAGCCGTGAATGGTATAAACCAGCGCGGAAATTGCGCTACCGATCCAGATACCGATCGGGCCAATGATGACGATGGCGAGCGGCGCGGCGATCAGCACGATTAGCATTGGTTTAAGGAAGTTTTTGGTTACCGCCGGAGTGATGCTATCCACCCAACGTTCGATGTATGACAGGCACCAGGTCATCACCAGCGCCGGGATCACCGTGTAGGTGTATTTCACCGCCGTCACCGGGATCAGGGCAAACTCAACGTGCTCACCCTGCGCAGCCTTCGCCATCAGATCGATGAAGCTGGGGTGCACCAGTACGCCTGCGATGGCGATTGCCAGCGACATGTTGGTTTTGAATTTGATAGCGGCCGACGCGGCGACCATCAGCGGCAGGAAGAAAAATGCGCCGTCACCGATAACGGTCAGAATGGTGAGCGTGGACGATCCTTTCTCCAGCACGCCGGTCATTTCGAGGATCATTGCCAGCAGCTTGAGCATTGATCCGCCGATAATAGCCGGGATCAACGGCGACATGGTGCCGATCAGCGCGTCGAGGATCCCCGCGCCAATCCGCTTCAGTGTCAGTCGGGGTTTGGTTTGCGGCTCAGCAGGCTGCATATTGGCAGGCAACAGGCTGACCACTTCGCGATACGCCTGCGAAACGGTGTTGCCGATGATCACCTGGCACTGGTTATCGCTACGCACCACGCCAAGTACGCCAGAGAGCGTCTTCAGCGTCGCGCTGTCGACCTGCGAGTCATCTTTGATAACGAAACGCAAACGGGTCATACAGTGGGTCACTGCTGTGATGTTGTCAACGCCTCCCAGAGCCGTCACAACGGAGCGCGCCAGCGCTGCATAATTCTTGGACATCGGATTTAATCCTGTTTTATCAGTAGGGTACGTTATTTTTTATCCGTTTACGTTGGGTCGCTTTTCTGGGTTATGAAACGCAGACAGGAAACCGGTTCCACAAAATAATGTTTAAATTATGAATAATGAGCAAGATTTAATTTTGATCATTTTTTGTAATTGTGACTCCGATCACCAGATGTCAGCGTCTGCGATTTAGCAGCGAGGACAGCGGCGAAACGGTGCAGTACACTGCGTCACATTGAGAAATAAGGGATGAGTAATATGACCACTATGCTGGAGGTGGCGAAGCGTGCCGGCGTGTCGAAAGCGACGGTTTCCCGGGTGCTTTCTGGGAACGGCTACGTCAGCCAGGAGACCAAAGACCGCGTGTTTCAGGCCATTGAAGAGAGTGGTTATCGCCCTAACTTGCTGGCGCGCAGTCTGGCGGCGAAAACCACGCAGACGCTGGGACTGGTGGTGACGAACACCCTTTATCACGGTGTCTATTTCAGCGAGCTGCTGTTTCATACCGCACGTATGGCGGAGGATAAGGGACGTCAGCTGTTGTTGGCTGATGGTAAGCACAGCGCTGAGGAAGAGCGCCAGGCGATCCAGTACTTGCTCGACTTACGCTGCGATGCGATTATGATTTATCCGCGTTTTCTCAGCGTGGATGAGATAGACGATATCATCGACGCCCATAGTCAGCCGATTATGGTGCTTAATCGACGTCTGCGGAAAAACACCAGCCACTGCGTGTGGTGCGATCAAAAACAGACCAGCTTTAACGCCGTCACTCAGCTCATTGCCGCCGGACACAAAGAGATTGGATTTATTACCGGCTCGATGGATTCACCTACCGGCGTGGAGCGACTTTCAGGCTATAAAGACGCGCTGGCACATCATGGAATTGCGCTTAATAATGAATTGATTGTTAAAGGAAAGTGGACGCCAGCCTGCGGTGCTGCGGGTGTGGATACTTTGCTTTCGCGTAAGGTCAATTTTACCGCGCTGGTGGCCAGCAATGACGATATGGCGATCGGCGCGATGAAGCAGTTGCACGCCCGTGGTGTGTGCGTGCCTTTACAGGTCTCGGTGATTGGCTTCGATGATATCGCCCTCGCGCCATATACGATTCCTGCGCTTTCCAGTGTCAAAATCCCCGTGACGGAAATGATCCAGGAAACGATTGGACGGCTGATCTTTATGCTGGGGGACGGGGTATTTACCCCGCCAAAAACCTTCACCGGTGAACTCATTCACCGCGACTCTGTTGCGCCGCCCGTTTCGTCCTGACGGCTGTCATTTGTCATCGTCACTAGTGACGATGACACGCTTTCCTTGTAGACATCAAAATAAAAAACCTTTAAGAACAGTAGATTAAAATCTGGCACGATTTGTGAATGCTTCGGCAGATATTCTGTCATTGCTGGAGAAATTGATGAACCGTTTCATCATTGCAGACGCCAATAAATGCATTGGTTGCCGTACCTGTGAAGTGGCCTGCGTGGTATCCCATCAGGATAACCAGGACTGCGCATCGCTGACCCCTGAAACTTTTTTACCCCGCATTCACGTCATCAAAGGCGTTAATGTCTCCACGGCGACATTGTGCCGCCAGTGTGAAGATGCGCCGTGCGCTAACGTCTGTCCGAACGGTGCAATCAGCCGTGATAAAGGCTTTGTCCACGTAATGCAGGAACGCTGTATTGGCTGTAAAACCTGCGTTGTGGCTTGTCCTTATGGCGCAATGGAAGTGGTTGTGCGCCCGGTTGTACGTAACAGTGGGGCTGGCCTGAACGTCCGTGCAGAAAAAGCCGAAGCCAATAAGTGCGACCTGTGCCACCATCGCGAGGCCGGTCCTGCCTGTATGGAAGTCTGCCCGACTCACGCGCTGATTTATGTGGATCGCAATAAGCTTGAACAACTGAGCGCTGAAAAACGCCGTCGCGCGGCGCTGGATTCCACCGCATCTTTGCTGTTCTGATATCTGAAAATCCGCGTAAAATACGTGCCTGATGGCGCTGTGCTTGTCAGGTCTACAAAGGAGTAACGTAGGCCGGATAAGGCGAAGCTGCCATCCGGCAAACGGACATTTCAGGGATACATTACCGCGGGAATTCATCATGACAATAAACACCCACACCGGCGTACAGTTGCGTATTCGCGGCAAGGTACAGGGCGTTGGATTTCGCCCCTACGTCTGGCAACTGGCGCAGCGGTTACAGCTGCATGGCGACGTGTGTAACGACGGTGACGGTGTGGTTGTGCGCTTGCAGGAAGATCCGGCGGAATTTATTGCGCAGTTGCACCAACACTGCCCGCCACTGGCGCGCATTGATAGCGTTGAGCGCGAATCGTTCGCCTGGACGCAACAGCCTGCCGATTTCACTATTCGGCAAAGCGCTGGCGGTTCGATGAATACGCAGATCGTTCCGGACGCCGCGACCTGTCCCGAATGTCTGATTGAAATGAGCACCCCCGGCGAACGCCGTTATCGTTATCCTTTTATCAACTGTACCCACTGCGGTCCGCGCTTCACCATTATTCGTGCAATGCCGTATGACCGTCCCTTTACCGTCATGACCTCATTCCCACTGTGTTCACAATGCGAAGCGGAATACCGCGATCCATATGATCGTCGTTTTCATGCGCAGCCTGTCGCTTGCCCAGCGTGTGGCCCGCATCTTGAGTGGATAAGTGCAGATCTGCGGGCGGAAAAAGAAGCAGCGTTGCAGGCGGCGGTATCGCGACTCAAAGCGGGCGGAATTGTGGCCGTTAAAGGCATTGGCGGGTTTCATCTGGTGTGCGATGCGCGCAATGATGACGTCGTCGCGCTGCTCAGGCTGCGCAAACACCGCCCGGCGAAACCGTTGGCGGTAATGCTACCAACTGATGACGGACTACCTGAACCCGCGCGTCGTTTGCTCACAACCCCCGCTGCGCCGATCGTGCTGGTGCAAAAACGCTATGTCGCTGCATTGAGCGAGGGCATTGCGCCAGGGTTAACGGAAGTGGGCGTCATGCTGCCCGCGAATCCGTTACAGCATTTGCTCTTGCAAGAGATGAATTGCCCGCTGGTGATGACCTCCGGCAATCTTAGCGGCAGGCCGCCTGCTATTACCAATGCGCAGGCGCTGGAAGATTTAAGTGAGATTGCCGATGGTTTTTTGCTGCATAACCGCGAAATTGTGCAGCGGATGGATGACTCCGTGGTGCGCGACAGCGGGGAAATGCTGCGTCGTTCCCGGGGTTACGTGCCGGATGCGGTCGCGCTGCCGCCGGGATTTCGCGACGTGCCGCCGATGCTGTGCTTAGGTGCGGATCTGAAAAATACTTTCTGCCTGGTGCGCGGCGAACAGGCGGTTATCAGCCAGCATTTAGGCGATCTCAGCGATGACGGCATTCAGCAACAGTGGCGTGATGCGCTGCGTCTGATCCAGAACATTTATGATTTTACGCCACAGCGTATCGTGCATGATGCACACCCTGGCTATGTTTCCAGCCAGTGGGCCAGTGAAATGAATCTGCCAACCGAAACAGTACTGCATCACCATGCGCATGCTGCAGCATGTCTGGCCGAGCACGGCTGGCCGCTCGACGGAGGTGACGTGATTGCTCTGACGCTGGACGGCATCGGCATGGGGGAAAATGGTGCGCTGTGGGGAGGTGAGTGTTTGCGGATCAACTATCGTGAATGCGAGCACCTTGGCGGCTTACCGGCGGTAGCGCTGGCGGGCGGCGATTTAGCGGCAAAACAGCCATGGCGCAATCTGCTCGCGCAATGCCTGCGTTTTGTTCCTGACTGGCAGCGTTACCCGGAAACATCGGGGCTACAGCATCAAAACTGGAACGTACTGGCGCGCGCCATTGAGCGGGGAATCAATGCCCCGCTGGCATCGTCGTGCGGGCGCTTGTTTGATGCGGTTGCCGCCGCGTTGCATTGTGCGCCGGAATCGTTGAGTTATGAAGGTGAGGCGGCCTGCACGCTGGAGGCGCTGGCATCGCGGTGTGCAGGTGTTGATCACCCTGTTACGGTGCCGCTTAATGGCAATCAACTGGACTTAGCGATTTTTTGGCAGCAATGGCTCACCTGGCAGACCGACCCTGCAGAAAGAGCGTGGACGTTTCACGACGCGCTGGCGCGTGGTTTTGCCACGCTGATGCGTGAGCAGGCCGAAGCGCGCGGAATTAAAACGTTAGTATTCAGCGGTGGCGTGATGCATAACCGCTTATTGTCGGCCCGTCTGGCGTTTTATCTGCGTGATTTTACCTTACTGTTCCCGCAGCGTTTACCGGCGGGCGACGGCGGGTTGTCATTGGGGCAGGGCGTGATTGCCGCGGCGCGGGTGTTGACGCAAAAATAAAAAAAGCCCCGGGACTGGCGGGGCAAGAAAAACATGTCGGGGCATACCGACAAGTGGCAACGCACATCCGTGCGCGTGAGGTTAATAAATCAAGCAACGGTACTCTGGACTTACACGGGCAGCGTTTTCAGCAGCGCAAAGGCCTCTTTCATTCGGTCTTCACTGACGACAAACGCACACAGCTGGCCTTCAGCGTTCATCCCTCTGGCCACCATACCCTGCGCTTCGGCGGCAATATGCCAGTTTAGATCGCGGCTCTGGGTTTCCCCGGCCAGATGCAATGGCAACTCCGGGGTTTTGACTTTTACTAACATCGCTGGCAGCTTCAATTGGGCATTGCCGCCGAGCAGGTTCTTCGCCAGATACATGGCGCTCAGTTGAATCGGCTGCAGGAACGGCAGAACCTGACCATTAATTTCCGCACAGTCGCCGAGGGCATAAATGTCCGGGTGGCTGGTTTGCAGATAGCTGTCGACGCAGACGCCACGATTGATGTCCAATCCGGCGCGACGCGCCAGCGCGGTTTCAGGGCGCAGGCCGGTGGCGGCAATCACCGCATCGACTTCTACGTTGCGGCTACGATCGAGCGTGGCGCGAATACCCGAGGCCGTTTTTTCCAGCCCCTGAAGCTGGGATTTCAGCAGCAGATGGACACCCATATCGGTCAGACGATGCTGTAAGCGACTGCTGACTTCCGGCGGCATCAGCGAGGCCAGAATGCTGGCGGCGTTGTCGATAAGCGTTACCGCTTTACCGGCACGACAAAAATCCATCGCCAGTTCGCTACCAATCAGTCCGCCGCCAACAATCAGCACCCGCCGGGCGTCACGCAGCAGCGTTTCACAGGCGCGATACTCTTGTTGGCTGTTCAGTGTGAGCATTAACTCACGTCCGGTAACCGGAGGCACAAAGGCTGAAGCCCCCGTAGCCAGAACCAGCTTGTCATACTGCCACTGTTGGTCCTGACTTTTCACTATGTGGGCATCGGCGTCGATGTCGGTTACCCAGGTATGTGGGAACAGGCGCAAATTAAACTGCTCGGCAAACTCCCCCGCCGACTGGCGGGTGAGGTCGTCTGCACGCTGTGACTGACTGATAACGTGGCTGAGATCGGGCTTGTTGTACTCATCCATGCTGTCCGCGGCAATCAGGGTCAGCGGGACAGTCACATCCTGTTTACGGATATTTTTGACTAACTGGCGGGCGGCGAAGCCCGAACCAATGATGACAATTTCGTGGCTCATTTTGCCTCCGTTGCCAGTACGTCGAAGACGTCTTTACCTAATGAACATTCCGGGCACAGGAAGTTGTCCGGTACGTCGCTCCACGGTGTACCCGGTGCAACGTCCTGCAGCGGTTCACCTTTTGCTGGGTCGTAAATCCACTGGCACACGCTGCACTGCATGCCTGGGCCAAGGTCAGCTGCAGCCGCAGCGGCACAGGCGCACTCTTCTTCTTTGGACAAGGCTTTAACGGGGGTCTCCGGCAGTGGAGCAAGCGCCCACTGACGTGCAATTTCGCGGCCATGCTGGCGGCACAGTTCCAGTGCACCGAGGTCCGGACGCCATTTCGCCTTCAGGCTCAGCGACATCTCGAAACCGGCATCCTGCAAACGCGTGGACAAACGGTCTACCGCACCGCCGCTCCAGCCGTGTGAACCAAAGGCGCTGGCACGCTTGTTACGAAAACGCAGGCCGGTCATCTCTTCCACCAGACCGGCGATTTTCGGCATCATCACGTTGTTCATTGTGGAAGTCCCGACCAGCACGCCTTTAGAGCGGAAGACGTTAGTCAGGACTTCGTTTTTGTCGCTACGGGCGACGTTAAAGATTTTTACCGCCACGTTCGGGTCGACTTCGTTGATGCCCTGGGCAATCGCGTCCGCCATCATGCGGGTGTTATTGGACATGGTGTCGTAGAAAATGGTGATGCGGTCTTCCTGATAATCCGCTGCCCATTTCAGGTACAGCTCAACGATTTGTGTCGGGTTGTCGCGCCATACCACGCCGTGGGAAGTGGCAATCATATCGACCGGCAGGTTGAAGCTGAGGATCTCAGTAATTTTCGGCGTCACCAGACGGCTGAACGGCGTCAGGATATTGGCATAGTAGCGCTGGCACTGTTCGAACAGTTCGGCCTGGTCAACTTCGTCGTTGAACAGGCGTTCGTCGCAGTAGTGCTGGCCGAAGGCATCGTTACTGAACAGCACCGCATCGCCGGTCATGTAGGTCATCATACTGTCCGGCCAGTGCAGCATGGGTGTTTCAACGAAGATCAGCTGTTTGCCGTTGCCGATGTCAAGGCTGTCGCCGGTTTTGACCACATTGAAGTTCCACTCCGGGTGATGGTGGTGTCCGTTAATAGAGTCAATGGCATTAGCGGTGCAGTAGATTGGCGTGTCCGGGATGCAGGACATCAGCTCGGTCAGCGCACCGGCATGGTCTTCTTCCGCGTGGTTAATAATGATGTAGTCGATATCGGCAAGGTCGATTTCACTGCGCAGGTTCTGCACGAATTCACGGCTGAATTTGTGGTCTACGGTATCGATCAGGACATTTTTTTCTTCACGGATGAGATAGCTGTTATAGCTGCTGCCGCGCAGCGTTTTGTATTCAGTTCCGTGGAAATCACGCACTTCCCAGTCACGTTGGCCAACCCAATGAATGTTATTTTTAACCAGAATAGACATAACAACCTCAATTAATTCAGCGTTTTTCAAAAAAGATGTTTTGCTAATTGCAGGTTGCATGCCAACTTTTTATTTCTTTGATTTTAAAGATTTTATTTTTTATTACTCATAAGGTGGTAGTCAAAATGACTATGTTTCTTATTGTCAATATGACAATATGAATTGTCAAAATGACAATGAGGTAGCCATGAGCTTTTCCGTAGATGTGCTGGCGGGCATCGCCATTGAATTACAAAGCGGTATTGGACATCAGGATCGCTTTCAACGCCTGATAACCACCTTGCGTCAGGTACTGGAGTGCGACGCGTCGGCATTGCTGCGCTACGAGTCGCGACAGTTTATTCCACTGGCAATCGATGGGCTGGCCCAGGATGTTCTCGGCAGGCGCTTTACGCTGGAAGGGCATCCGCGTCTGGAAGCGATTGCCCGTGCCGGAGACGTGGTACGTTTTCCTGCCGACAGTGATTTGCCCGATCCTTACGACGGGCTGATCCCAGGCCAGGAGAGTCTGAAAGTGCATGCCTGTATTGGCTTACCACTGTTCGCCGGTCAAAATTTGATTGGCGCGTTAACGCTGGATGGCATGGAGCCGGATCAGTTTGATGTGTTCAGTGATGAAGAACTCAGGCTGATTGCCGCGCTGGCGGCTGGCGCGTTGAGCAATGCGCTACTGATTGAACAGCTGGAAAGCCAGAATATGCTGCCGGGTTCGTCGACGGCTTTCGAGCAGGTGACGGAAACCCAGATGATTGGCCTGTCGCCCAATATGATGCAGCTGAAAAAAGAGATTGAGATTGTGGCGGGGTCCGATCTCAACGTACTGATTAGCGGCGAAACGGGGACCGGGAAGGAGCTGGTAGCGAAAGCGATTCATGAAGGTTCACCCCGCGCGGTGAACCCGCTGGTGTATCTGAACTGTGCGGCCTTGCCAGAAAGCGTAGCGGAAAGCGAGCTGTTTGGTCACGTAAAAGGGGCCTTTACCGGGGCTATCAGTAATCGGAGCGGTAAGTTTGAAATGGCCGATAACGGGACGCTGTTTCTCGATGAAATTGGCGAACTCTCGCTGGCGCTACAGGCTAAGCTGCTACGCGTGCTGCAATACGGTGATATTCAACGCGTGGGTGACGATCGCAGCCTGCGTGTCGACGTGCGCGTACTCGCGGCAACGAACCGTGATTTACGCGAAGAGGTGCTGGCCGGGAATTTCCGTGCGGATTTATTCCACCGGCTGAGCGTCTTTCCCCTTTCCGTACCGCCTCTTCGTGAGCGTGGCGAAGATGTGGTGCTGCTGGCAGGCTATTTTTGCGAGCAATGTCGACTGCGACTGGGACTTTCCCGTGTGGTGTTAAGCCCCGGTGCGCGTAGTCATCTGTTGAGCTACGCCTGGCCTGGTAACGTACGCGAGCTGGAACATGCCATTCACCGTGCGGTTGTTCTGGCAAGGGCCACCAGAGCAGGGGATGAAGTGGTGCTAGAGACGCAGCATTTTGCCTTGCAGGATGAAGCGCCTGTAACACCAGCGGCGGAAGGTGTTGCAGAGATCCCGCAACAGCATAATCTGCGTGAAGCAACGGAGTCATTCCAGCGAGAGATGATCCGCCGGGCGCTGGCGCAAAATAATCACAGTTGGGCAGCAAGTGCGCGGGCGCTGGAAACAGACGTCGCCAACCTGCACCGGCTGGCGAAACGTCTGGGGCTGAAGGATTAGATAATACCGGCCTGATAGAAATCCTGCAGGTTGATAGCACCGGTAAGTTTACCGTTTTCATCGACCACCGGTGCTGCAGTGATTTTGCGTTTCATCAGGATCTCTTTGGCGTCAATGGCGCGGCTCTGTGCCTGCAACGTAACGCCGTTGTGGGTCATCGCCTCGCTAACCTGAGTGGTGAGCGCTCCACCGCCAACCAGCCAGCGGCGCAGGTCGCCGTCGGTAAAGACGCCTTTCACCAACGAGTCATCATCGCAGACTGCCACCAGGCCAAGACCCGTACGGCTAAGTTCCAGCATCGCGTCCATGACGCTGGTGGTGAGCGTCACCTGCGGTATGGCATCGTCACGACGCATCAGATGATGCACTTTATTTAACAGACGAGCGCCCAGCGCACCCGCCGGATGCGAGCGCGCAAAATCTTCTTCGTTGAAGCCGCGCGCCTGCATTACGGCGATGGCCAGCGCGTCGCCCATCATCAGCGTGTTAACGGTGCTGGAGGTCGGTGCCAGGCGCATCGGACAGGCTTCACGCTCAACGGAAATATCCAGCACCGCTTTGGCCGCCAGACCCAGCGGTGAGGTCGGTTTTCCGGTCATGGCCAGCAGAGCGACGGATTTGTCTTCCAGGCGTGGAATGATGAGATCCAACTCTTTCGCGCCGCCGGAGTAGGAGATAAACAGCATGACATCGCGGCTTTCAATCATGCCTAAGTCGCCGTGCAATGCTTCCGCCGGATGTACAAAAAAGGCGGGGGTGCCGGTACTGGCGAGGGTTGCCGCGATTTTTTTGCCAATATGGCCGGATTTGCCAATCCCGGAGACAATCACTTTGCCTTCGCAGTGGATGATCGTATTGGCAGCGCGGACAAAATCATCACCCAGTCGTTCTGGCAGTCGGCTGGCTTCCTGTAGCTCCAGCATTAACGTCTGGCGGCCCGCGTTCAGTAGTGCATCACTCATTGGTTTCTCCGGTTATGATTACTTCAATCCCTTTTGCTTCCAGCGCCTGACGAAACGCAGGGTCGATACCCGCATCGGTAATCAGCTTGTCGACGCTTTCCAGACTGCAGACAACATTGGGGCTTTTGCGCCCAAATTTTGATGAGTCAGCCATCAGAATTACTTCGCGAGCGGCATTGCACATCGCTTTGCTGACGCTAAACACTTCATTAAAGGTGGTCACGCCAGCATTGAGGTCAATGCCGTCGGTGCCCATGAAGAGTTTATCAAAGCTGAACTGCTCAAAGGCGTTTTCAGCCAGCTGACCGTGAAATGACGCAGATTTTTTGCGAAAGGTCCCGCCGGGCATCAGGATGGTTTGCTCGTTGTCCAGCTCCGAAAGGGCGTTAACAATGTGCAGGCTGTTGGTCATGACTGTGATGTTGCTAAAGCGCGTGAGCATTGGCACCATCTGCAGTACGGTGCTGCCCGCATCCAGAATAATGGAGTCGCCATCGTGAATAAAACGGACGGCGGCTTCGGCAATCTGCTCTTTTTTATGCGTGTTGATTAGCGTTTTGTGATCGATTGGCGGGTCGGATTCGTCTTTATTTAATACTACGCCGCCATAGGTACGAATGACGGTACCGGCATTCTCCAGAATAACAAGGTCTTTACGAATGGTCGTGCCGGTCGTGTCAAAGTAGTGGGCCAGTTCTTCAACCGAGCATTTTCCCTGCTTTTGCAGATGCTCCAGTATGGCAGCCTGACGCTGACGAGGTTTCATAGGCGTGATTACCCTGACTATAGGTTGCAAAATGATAATTTCGCAAGCTATTAGCATTCACAACGAAATTATCCATGTTTCAGTTTAAGCGCCAATGATAGTGCATTCTGCGATAGCGGATCATGGGGAAAGATCACATCAGGCTGTAAATCATCAAGATGTTTGCCCATTATTGTGGTAATTTTGCCGGGTCTGGCGAATACCGTAAGACCTTTCATAAATAACGTATCAGTTACTCGCTGCTGCTCATCTAGCGCAATGGCGACCACCACTCGGGGTTTAAAACGTCCGCCGGAGCGCCCCACGCCAACCCGACCCTGTTGGCAAAGCCTATCAAACGCCCGATTAAAGCGGGATATTTGCCAGCCCCCTAATGCCAGCTGCAGACACCACGCAATGGCGGCGACGGTAATCAGTGCGGAAACCATTATGTACTCCTTTAATTTTGCCGGATAAGCGTAGCCGCTATCCGGCAATTCAATATTAAAACATCACCTGACCGCCGGTCACGTTGATGGACTGCCCTGTGCAGTAAGAGGCTTTCGGGCTGGCGTAAAACAGCAGCATGTTCAGCACGTCCTGATAATCGCAGCCGCGTTTGAGCGGAACCTTATCAATGTAGTACTGCTCAACTTCGTCTGGCTTAAGTCCAAGTTTGGTTGCATATTGCGGCAATAACGACTGGAACATCGGTGATTTCAGCAGATTGCCAAGCATCAGTGAATGCACGGTGATCCCGTATTCCGCCAGATCCAGCGCCAGTGACTGGGTTAAGCCCACGCCGCCAAATTTTGCCGCGCTATAGCCTGAATTGTGTTTACTGCCCACTTTCCCGGATTTGGAATTGATCTGGATAATGCGTCCCTGAATACCATCGCGGATCATCAGGCGTGAGAACTCACGTGCGCAGAGGAAGTAGCCGACCAGATTCACCTGCAGCGAACGGTCGAAATCACCGAGCTGAAAGTCGCTGATAAAAGCGGCTTTAGCGATACCCGCGCTGTAAACCAGCAGATCGACGCGGCCGAATATTTCATCCACTCCGCGCGATAGCGCCATCACACTCTGTTCGCTGGTGGCATCTGCGCCAAAACCGTAGGCGGTGCCTTCGCCAAACTCGGCGTTAATTTCCTGCGCCACGTTGGCGGCTTTATCGCTTTGAATATCCACCACCGCGACGCGGTATCCTTCTGTCGCAAGCCCACGGCAAAGGAATGCGCCAAGGGTCTGGCCTCCACCAATGACAACGGCAACCTGATTCATCTTTATCTCCTTCAATCTTAAGCAACAAACTTCAAAATACAGCCCGGCGCGATACCGTCTGGCACGGGGCCTGAAACGTGTACGGTGCCGGGGAATTCCGCTTCACTCAGTCCGTCAAAACGCAGGGTGATATGTCCCAGTTCACGTAAGTTTTGTTCTGCCACGCTGCCAACGGCGGTGACCGGGTACTGATGCTGGCCTAGTTCAAACTGGATCCCCGCTTGTAACGAACCGTTCAGCTCGCCGTGGCAATGAATGAAGCAAAACTCCTCGATATCCGCGGGCGCACCTTCACGAAAGGTAATCAACATCTGGTCGCTGAGTGCATCCGGGGCGCTCTGGCCGATGCGGGTGATGGTGGTCTGATAAATCACGGTCATTTTTGAGTGCCTCTTATTGGTAAATAAAGCCGGAAATAAACCAGGCGATGAGAACGGTTGGCGCGCCGGTCAGAAAACGACTCACCAGAACGGATGGCACGCCGACGCGGACCGTGTCCTGACGTGCTTCGGCCAGCGACAGCCCGACAGGGATAAAGTCGCATGCAGCCTGGGCGTTAATGGCGAACAGAGCAGGTAACGCCAGATGCGGGGGAATATTCCCCAAACCAATCTGTACGCCGATCAGAACGCCGATAACCTGGGCGATGACCGCACCGGGGCCGAGGAAAGGCGACAGCAGTGGGAAAGAACAAATCAGCGCCAGCGTCACCAGCCCCAGCGGATGGCTGGCCAGCGGTGCGAGTCCATGGGCGATCCAGTCTCCCAGACCAGAAGCCATAATGATGCCGATCAGCGCCGAGACGAATGCCATAAACGGCAGAATGGTTTTCAGCACGGTATCAATAGTGTCGCGCCCGGCCTGGAACAGAACCGCAACGGCTGAGCCCATGCCCATCCCGACTTTTGCCAACAGACCGTCGCTTTGCTCGGTAATTTTCTTGCTGGTGTCGTAATCGCGGCCCATGCTGCTGTTTGCGGGCGTTGGTGTAGCGGACGCTTCACCGACAACGGTAATGTTTTCTTCTTTTACGCCAGAGACATAGATATCTTCAACAATGAACTGGGCCAGCGGACCGGATTTTCCCGTGGCGTGAATGTTCACCGTCGGGATACGACGTTTTGGATAGATCCCGCAGCGCAGTGTGCCGCCGCAGTCGATGATCGCCACGCCAATTTCATTCTCCGGCGGTTCGCCTTCTTTGAAGCCATCAACGGCCTGCCAACCGGTCAGATTCGCCAGCTTGTCGACAATCGCCGGGCGCGTTCCTGCAGTGATATAGACAATTTTCTTGCCCGGAACGGCATCCAGTTCAAGCGGGCCGCCCCAGCCGCCGGTGCCTTTTTCAATACGAATACGCGTCATGATGTTGCTCCCGCCAGATGTACTTTCTGCTCAAGTTGAATGCCCATTTTTTTCTCAAAGATGGTGGTGGTGAAATCGGTCACCCAGCCACGGAAGAAGTTGGTCACCAGACCGACCAGCAAATAGCTCACCGCGAGCGGACCGAGCGGCAGACCCAGCGTAGTCAGTCCGCTGGCGATCCCCAGATAGACAAACAGCTCGCCAGGGTTGATGTGCGGGAACAAGCCGTTCATTGAATGGCAACTGTAAGAGGCGGCGGCGTAGTAGCTGGGCTTGTATTTTTCCGGCATAAAGCGACCCAGGCTCAGTGTCATAGGGTTACAAAACACAAATGTGCCGATGCACGGCAGTAGCAGGTAGCGGGACAGCGGGTTTCCAGCGCAACGCTGGGCAAAACGTTCAATACGCTGCTGACCGATAAAGTTAATCAGCGCATTCATGATGACCAGCAAGCTGATCAGCAGAGGAAGAATACCGGTCACCATGCCGGTAAAGACCTCTCCGCCTTTCTGGAACAAGCCGATAAACCACTCAGCCCCGAGTGTGATGGTGTCGATCATTATTCTCTCCTGTAGGGGTTTTTAGTTATCTTGCCAAACGGTAATTTATTTTAATCACATTGAAAGGTTTGAAAGTGTTATTTTGATCTCAAAATGAAAGATAAATATTTTAATTTGAAAGAAGGTGCGTGAAGGCTCGCAATTGTGCCGGGCGGAAGTGCAAGAGGGGGGAAATTCTGTGAAGGAGAGCGACAACTGCTTCCTTGTGTGACGGAGGATGCTTTACCATACTTCCCCCAGGCTGAATTTGTTTAATGGATGTCTCATGTTCAAGCGTCGTTATGTAGCGTTACTTCCCCTTTTCGTATTGCTCGCTGCCTGTAGCAGCAAACCTAAACCTTCAGAGACTCAAACGACTACGGGTACGCCATCCGGCGGATTCCTGCTTGAGCCGCAGCACAATGTCATGCAAACGGGCGGTGATTTTGCCAATAATCCGAACGCCCAGCAGTTCATCGAGAAAATGGTGAATAAGCACGGTTTTGACCGCCAGCAGTTGCAGGAGATCTTGTCGCAGGCTAAGCGTCTGGACTCGGTATTGCGTCTGATGGACCGCCAGGCGCCGACGACACAACCGCCAGCCGGACCTAACGGCGCATGGTTACGGTATCGTAAACAGTTCATCACACCGGATAACGTGCAAAACGGCGTGGCTTTCTGGAACCAATATGAAGATGCCCTGAACCGCGCCTGGCAGGTCTACGGCGTACCGCCGGAAATTATCGTTGGCATTATTGGCGTAGAAACTCGCTGGGGCCGCGTGATGGGTAAAACGCGGATTCTGGATGCGCTGGCGACGCTGTCCTTTAACTATCCTCGTCGTGCGGAATACTTCTCTGGCGAACTGGAAACCTTCCTGCTGATGGCGCGAGATGAAAGCGACGATCCGCTCGATTTGAAAGGTTCTTTCGCGGGGGCAATGGGCTACGGCCAGTTTATGCCGTCTTCCTATAAACAATATGCCGTTGATTTCAATGGTGATGGGCACATTAACCTGTGGGATCCGGTTGATGCCATCGGTAGCGTGGCGAACTACTTCAAAGGCCACGGCTGGGTGAAAGGCGATACAGTAGCGGTTCCGGCAAATGGTCAGGCGCCTGGGTTGGCTAACGGCTTTAAAACGCAGTACAGCATTTCTCAGCTTGCCGCCGCAGGTCTGACGCCGCAGCAGTCATTGGGGAATCATCAGCAGGCCAGCCTGCTACGCCTGGATATCGGTACCGGCTACCAGTACTGGTATGGGTTGCCGAACTTCTACACCATCACCCGCTATAACCACAGTACCCATTACGCGATGGCCGTGTGGCAATTGGGTCAGGCGGTGGCGCTGGCGCGTGTGCAGTAATCACTCCCCCGGCCTACTGGAGGATATCTCTTGTAGGCCGGAGAAGATGCCCTGACATCACCATCCGGCAGGTCTTATTTATGTAACGGAGCAATTTTTGGAATCCCCCTCGTAAAACGTTCTCGCCATCCCCACATTGGTTATGAAAGTGCTATCTTGTCCGGCATATTTTTTTAACTGACAGAGGCTGAAATGACCGACAGTGAACTGATGCAGTTAAGCGAGCAGGTTGGCCTGGCGCTGAAAGCGCGCGGGGCAACCGTGACGACGGCGGAATCCTGCACCGGCGGCTGGGTAGCCAAAGCGATTACGGATATTGCCGGAAGCTCCACCTGGTTTGAACGCGGGTTTGTGACTTACAGCAATGAAGCCAAAGCGCAGATGATTGGCGTGCGTGAAGAGACGCTGGCCCAGCATGGCGCGGTGAGTGAGCCAGTGGTGGTGGAGATGGCGATAGGCGCGCTAAAAGCCGCCCGCGCACATTTCGCTGTTTCGATAAGCGGTATTGCGGGGCCGGATGGTGGCAGCAAAGAAAAGCCCGTGGGGACGGTATGGTTTGCTTTTGCCAGCGCAAGCGGCGAGGGGATTACCCGCCGGGAATGCTTTAGCGGCGATCGCGATGCAGTACGTCGACAGGCGACCGCCTACGCGTTACAAACCCTGTGGCAACAATTTCTACAAAATACTTGATACTGTATGAGCATACAGTATAATTGCTTCAACAGAACATTATCTATCACGTTTCGCGGTTTAACCCGAAAGCGGCATGACAGGAGTAATTAATGGCTATCGACGAAAACAAACAGAAAGCGTTGGCGGCAGCGCTGGGTCAGATCGAAAAGCAATTCGGTAAAGGCTCCATCATGCGCCTCGGTGAAGACCGTTCCATGGATGTGGAAACCATCTCCACCGGTTCGCTTTCTCTGGATATCGCATTGGGCGCGGGCGGTTTGCCTATGGGTCGTATCGTCGAAATCTACGGGCCAGAATCCTCCGGTAAAACAACGCTGACACTGCAGGTTATTGCCGCCGCACAGCGCGAAGGTAAAACCTGTGCGTTCATCGATGCGGAACACGCGTTGGATCCCGTTTATGCGCGTAAACTTGGCGTTGATATCGATAACCTGCTGTGTTCTCAGCCGGATACCGGTGAGCAAGCGCTGGAAATCTGTGATGCGCTGGCGCGTTCCGGTGCGGTTGACGTTATCGTTGTCGACTCCGTTGCCGCATTGACGCCGAAGGCAGAAATCGAAGGCGAAATTGGTGACTCTCACATGGGCCTTGCGGCACGTATGATGAGCCAGGCAATGCGTAAACTGGCCGGTAACCTGAAGCAGTCCAACACGCTGCTGATTTTCATCAACCAGATCCGTATGAAGATTGGCGTTATGTTCGGTAACCCGGAAACCACCACCGGTGGCAACGCCCTGAAATTCTATGCTTCTGTTCGTCTGGATATCCGTCGTATTGGTGCGGTGAAAGAAGGCGACAACGTGGTGGGTAGTGAAACCCGCGTTAAGGTCGTGAAAAACAAAATTGCAGCACCGTTTAAACAGGCCGAATTCCAGATTCTTTACGGTGAAGGTATCAACTTCTACGGCGAACTGGTTGACCTGGGCGTGAAAGAGAAGCTGATTGAAAAAGCTGGTGCATGGTACAGCTACAACGGTGAGAAGATCGGTCAGGGTAAAGCGAACGCAACCAACTGGCTGAAAGAAAACCCGGCAACTGCGAAAGAAATTGAGAAGAAATTACGTGAGTTACTGCTCAATAACCAGGATTCAACGCCTGATTTCTCCGTTGATGATAGCGGCGAAGACGTAAAAGAAACGAACGAAGATTTCTGATAATCTGTTTTGAATCGCATGTTTTGAATCGCATATAGTAAAGGGCTGCATATCATGCAGCCCTTTTTCATTTCTGAAGGCTCACTATGACAGACGCAACTTCCCGCCGTTCCGCTTATTCCCGACTGCTTGACCGCGCCGTACGTATTCTGGCGATGCGCGATCACAGCGAGCAGGAACTGCGACGTAAGCTGGCCGCTCCGGTGATGGGGAAAAATGGACCAGAAGAAATTGATGCCACGCCAGAGGATTACGACAAGGTCATCGCCTGGTGTATTGAAAGTCGTTATCTGGATGATGATCGCTTCGTGCAGCAGTTTATCGCCAGCCGCAGTCGTAAGGGCTACGGACCTGCCCGCGTGCGTCAGGAATTAAATCAGAAAGGGATCGCGCGTGAGGCTATTGAGCGAGCCATGCGTGAGTGCGAAATTGACTGGGCAGTGCTTGCACGTGAGCAGGCCGTCCGGAAATATGGAGAACCTTTACCTGTGGAATTTTCAGATAAGGTAAAGGTCCAGCGTTTTTTGCTCTATCGCGGCTATCTGATGGAAGATATTCAGGCAATATGGCGAAATTTTGACGATTGACCGCATACGGGATTTTACTTCCCAGTAAAGAAAACTTATCTTATTCCCACTTTTCGATTGCCAGAGGCGCAGTTTACGTGCCGATGCTGGTAATGACATTTCGTTAGCTTGATTTCTTCAGGATAATTATGAGCAAGAGCACCGCTGAGATCCGTCAGGCGTTTCTCGATTTTTTCCATAGTAAAGGACATCAGGTAGTTGCCAGCAGCTCCCTGGTACCGAACAATGACCCTACTTTGTTGTTTACCAACGCCGGGATGAACCAGTTCAAGGATGTTTTCCTTGGCCTCGACAAGCGTAATTATTCCCGCGCAACCACCTCGCAGCGTTGCGTACGTGCGGGCGGTAAGCACAACGACCTGGAAAACGTCGGTTACACTGCACGTCACCATACCTTTTTCGAAATGCTGGGCAACTTCAGCTTCGGCGATTACTTCAAACACGACGCCATTCAATACGCATGGGAACTGTTGACCGGTGAAAACTGGTTTGCCCTGCCAAAAGAGCGTCTGTGGGTCACCGTCTATGAAACTGACGATGAAGCCTATGAAATCTGGGAAAAAGAAGTCGGTATTCCGCGCGAACGTATCATCCGTATCGGTGATAACAAAGGCGCGGCTTATGCTTCCGACAACTTCTGGCAGATGGGTGATACCGGTCCTTGCGGTCCGTGCACCGAAATTTTCTACGACCACGGCGACCACATTTGGGGGGGGCCTCCGGGAAGCGCGGAAGAAGATGGCGATCGCTACATTGAGATCTGGAACATCGTCTTCATGCAGTTCAACCGTCAGGCTGACGGCACCATGGAACCGCTGCCGAAACCGTCCGTGGATACTGGTATGGGTCTGGAGCGTATTGCGGCCGTGCTGCAACACGTTAACTCCAACTATGAAATTGACCTGTTCCGTTCACTGATTGAGTCCGTGGCGAAAGTTACCGGCGCGACCGATCTGAGCAACAAGTCGCTGCGCGTTATTGCCGACCATATCCGTTCCTGTGCGTTCCTGATTGCCGATGGCGTTGTTCCGTCGAATGAAAACCGTGGCTATGTGCTGCGTCGTATCATTCGTCGCGCAGTTCGTCATGGCAACATGCTGGGCGCGAAGGACACTTTCTTCTACAAGCTGGTTGGTCCGCTGGTAGACGTAATGGGTTCCGCGGGCGAAGAGCTGAAGCGTCAACAGGCTATGGTTGAGCAGGTTCTTAAAACCGAAGAAGAGCAGTTTGCGCGTACGCTGGAGCGTGGCCTGGCGCTGCTGGATGAAGAACTGGCAAAACTGTCCGGCGATACGCTGGACGGCGAAACCGCATTCCGTCTGTATGACACCTACGGTTTCCCGGTTGACCTGACGGCAGACGTTTGCCGCGAGCGTAACATCAAGGTTGACGAAGCGGGCTTTGAAGCCGCAATGGAAGAGCAACGCCGTCGTGCGCGTGAAGCCAGCGGCTTTGGTACAGACTACAATGCGATGATTCGCGTTGAAGGTGCTTCTGAATTTAAAGGCTACGAGTACCTGGAACTGAACGGCAAAGTCACCGCACTGTTTGTTGATGGTAAAGCGGTAGACGCCATTAACGCAGGTCAGGATGCCGTTGTCGTTCTTGACCAGACGCCGTTCTATGCGGAATCCGGTGGTCAGATTGGTGATAAAGGCGAACTGAAAGGTGCGGGCTTCGCGTTTGCCGTTAGCGATACGCAGAAATATGGTCAGGCGATTGGTCACATCGGCAAACTGTCTGCGGGTTCTCTGAAAGTTGGCGATGCCGTGCAGGCTGACGTAGATGAAGCTCGTCGTGCGCGTATCCGCTTGAACCACTCCGCAACGCACCTGATGCATGCGGCGCTGCGCGAGGTTCTGGGCACGCACGTGGCGCAGAAAGGCTCGCTGGTTAACGATAAAATTCTGCGCTTTGACTTCTCTCATACCGAAGCGATGAAACCTGCTGAAATCCGTGCCGTTGAAGATCTGGTGAATGCACAAATTCGTCGCAACCTGCCGATTGAAACGAACATCATGGATCTTGAAGCGGCGAAAGCCAAAGGTGCAATGGCGCTGTTTGGCGAGAAATATGACGACCACGTGCGCGTTCTGAGCATGGGTGATTTCTCTACCGAACTGTGTGGTGGTACTCATGCCAGCCGTACGGGTGATATCGGTCTGTTCCGCATTGTGTCCGAGTCAGGTACTGCTGCAGGCGTTCGTCGTATCGAAGCCGTAACCGGTGAAGGCGCTATCCAAACAGTGCATGCTGAGAGCGATCGCTTAAGCGATATTGCGCAGCTGCTGAAAGGCGATAGCCAGAATATCGGTGACAAAATTCGTTCCGTACTGGAGCGTACGCGTCAGCTCGAAAAAGAATTGCAGCAATTGAAGGAACAGGCTGCGGCGCAGGAGAGTGCAAATCTTTCCAGCAAAGCGGTTGATATCAATGGCGTGAAGCTGTTGGTCAGCGAACTCGCGGACGTTGAGCCGAAAATGCTGCGTACCATGGTTGATGATCTGAAAAATCAACTGGGGTCTACCATTATCGTTCTGGCAACGGTGGTGGAAGGTAAGGTTTCTCTGATTGCGGGTGTGTCTAAGGACGTGACAGATCGCGTGAAAGCAGGGGAGCTGGTTGGTATGGTCGCTCAGCAGGTAGGCGGTAAGGGTGGCGGTCGTCCGGATATGGCGCAAGCCGGTGGTACGGATGCGGCGGCTCTGCCTGCAGCGTTAGCCAGTGTGAAAGGCTGGGTCAGCGCAAAACTGTAATAACTATAAGCGTTAGCGCATGCCGAAACCCCAAGTTACGGCATGCGAATCAACGCTATCGACAACGATAAAGTCAGGTTGAAGTTGTGTATATCGGCTAAACTTAGGTTTAACAGAATGTGATGCCGTGACTGCTTACACTTAGGTGTTTGTCATCGCTTACTTTTTGGCGTTATATGATGGATAATGCCGGGATACAGAGAGACCCGACTCTTTTAATCTTTCAAGGAGCAAAGAATGCTGATTCTGACTCGTCGAGTTGGTGAGACCCTCATGATAGGCGATGAGGTCACCGTGACAGTTTTAGGGGTGAAGGGCAACCAGGTGCGCATCGGCGTAAACGCCCCGAAAGAAGTTTCTGTCCATCGGGAAGAGATCTACCAGCGGATCCAGGCTGAAAAATCCCAGCAGTCCAGTTACTAAGGTTTTCGCGTCTCACCTTTCTGGTGAGGCGCAACCTGATTGAGTTGTCCTTTTTCTTTACTTTTCTTCTTTGCCTTCCTTGTTTTCTCGATTCCCTTACACGTATTGCCGTTCCCTGCGAATTTTCCGTTTGTTAATTGCTTCAGAGAATTGCCAATTTATCTGTTGATAAAACACTCTTTTTGCCGTTTTTGCAGACTAATTGCGCGTGAAATGTGCAAACGATAAAAGCGCTGGAAAAATTGTTTGACTTATAAGTCCCAGAAAGTAATATGTGCGCCACGCAGCGACGATGAGCAGAAACAAGTTCTTCGAAGCACTCGTAAGAGGCGTGTTGGTGAGGTGGCCGAGAGGCTGAAGGCGCTCCCCTGCTAAGGGAGTATGCGGTCAAAAGCTGCATCCGGGGTTCGAATCCCCGCCTCACCGCCATTTGCATCCGTAGCTCAGCTGGATAGAGTACTCGGCTACGAACCGAGCGGTCGGAGGTTCGAATCCTCCCGGATGCACCAT